>NZ_DATFMA010000052.1:0-86472 GCF_035267225.1 Ornithinimicrobium sp. | reverse complement strand
AGGAGTCGGCCGCCACCAAGACCCAGGAGGAACAGCAGCAGCAGAGCCGGGAGGCAGAGCCATGCTGAGCCGCATCGCCGAGTCGCTGTTCTGGATCGGACGCTATCTGGAGCGCGCCGAGGACACCTCGCGGCTGTTGGACGTGCACGTTCAGCTCCTCCTCGAGGACCCGGTGGTCGACGAGGAGCTCGCCTCGCAGGCGCTGCTCGCCGTCATGGGCGTCGACGCGACCGAGCAGGCGGACCAGGCCTCCGTGATGCGGCTGCTCGGATGGGATCCGCAGTCGCCCGCCTCGATGGTCTCGGCCTTCTGGGGTGCTCGCGAGAGTGCACGGCGCTCCCGCGAGGTCGTCTCCACCGAGGTGTGGGAGGCGATCAACACGACCTGGAACATCCTGCAGCGCGGTCACATCCAGCGGGCCCGCCCCGCGCAGGCGTGTCAGACCGTCCGCGAACGCTGTGCGGTGATCTCCGGGACCGCCGACTCCACGATGAGCCACGACCAGGGGTGGCAGTTCCTGGTGCTGGGGCGCAGCCTGGAACGCATCGACATGACCGCGCGCATGATCGAGGCCGCCGCCTACAACGCGGACTCCCCGCAGGCGTGGCTGACGACGCTGCGAGCGTGCGGGGCGCACCACGCGTTCGTGCGGACCTACCGCGGCGCGGACTCCGACCGCGAGGCTGCGGAGTTCCTCCTGCTGGACCGACTCTTCCCCCGCTCGCTGCTGTTCTCACTGAACCGAGCCGAGTCCGCTCTGGTCAACCTCGACGTCGGCGAGCGCCGCGCCGGGTTCACCGGAGACGCCATGCGACTGATCGGTCGCGCCCGAGCCGAACTGGAGTACCAGCCCTTGTCGGAGATCTTGACCGACCTTCCCGCCCGGATGACGGCGCTGCAGAAGACGTGCAGCGAGGCGAACGACGCCGTGGCCTTCCGCTACTTCGAGGGCGCGGCCTCGGTCACCTGGCAAGCGGGGGTGAGGTGAGCCGATGATGCTGCGCATCGTGCACAAGACCGGCTACGAGTACGCCGGAGCGGCCAGTGCGTCCTACAACGAGGCACGGATGACCCCGCGCTCGACGCTGCACCAGCAGGTACTGCATACCCGGATGGACATCTCGCCCTCGGCGTGGACGCACACCTACAACGACTACTGGGGCACCACGGCCACCGCCTTCGAGGTCCACGACCGGCACGAGTCGCTCACCGTCACCTCCGCCGCCACGGTCAACGTGCAGCGGCCGGTGATCGAGGGTGAGGGGATGTCGTGGGAGCAGATCCGACACCCCGACACGGCCGGTGAGCACAGCGAGTACCTGCAGCTCGGCGCCCAGGTGGAGCCGCCGGCCGATCTGCTGGCCGTCGTGCGGCAGATCGCGACCGACTCAGCCACTCCCGCCGACTGCGCCCGCGAGGTGGTCGACCTCATCCACCGTGAGATCGCCTACGTCTCCGGTGCTACCGGAGTGCGCACTCTGGCCGCCGAGGCCTGGGAACGTCGTGAAGGGGTCTGCCAGGACAAGTCCAACCTCACCATCGGCTGCTTGCGCGCCGTCGGCATCCCCACCTGCTACGTCTCCGGCTACCTGATGCCTCCGCGCGAGCCCGAGATCGGCACGACCTACCGCGGCGAGTCGCACGCGTGGGTGAGGTACTGGGACGGCCTGTGGGTAGGAGCGGACCCGACGAACGCCGTGCAGCCGGGCAACCGCCACGTCGAGGTGGCCCAGGGACGCCAGTACGCCGACGTGGCTCCGCTGCGCGGCATCTTCACCGGCTCGGGCACCTCGAAGATGTTCGTCGAGGTGGAGCTGACCCAGCTGGCCTGACGCCAGAGCCACCCGGAACAGCAGCGGCGACCACGGCTCGTTCCCGCCGCGTTGTCTCAGGCGATCTGCATCAGTGCGGTGTGGTCGTCCTCGGGAAGCGGGCCCTCGGTCACCGCCGTGACGGCGAGGCTGCCGAACCGGACGTCCCCGGAGTGGGTCGTCATGAACGCCGTCTCGGCCGCATCGGTGCCGGTGGCGATGCGCACCAGCGACGAACGAGGGGCCAGGCGCGTGGGGTCGACCACGTGCCAGGCGCCGGCCACCCAGGCCTCGACCACCGCGTGAAAGTCCATCGGCCGCAAGCCGGGAGCGTAGGCGCTGACCAGGCGGGCCGGGATGCCTCGCGCCCTCAGCAGGGCGAGGGTCAGGTGGGCGAAGTCACGGCACACCCCCCGACGAGCCACGTAGGTGTCGCTGGCGCCGTCCGTCACCCGGGAGGAGCCGACGATGTAGGCGGTCTGGGTGGCCACGTAGTCGCGCACCGCGTGGAGCATGGCGACATCCTCGTCGCCGTCGCGCGCGTCGTCGGCCCCGACGGACCGGGGGAAGAGAGCTCGCGCCGTGCCCTCCAGCCGGTCCGTGTCGGCGTAGCGGCTCGGCCGCAGGTAGCTGATCCGTTCTCCCGGACTGAGGGCGGTCGCCGCCCCCCCACTGCCCACTGCAGCGTGGTACTCGAGCACGAGCTCCCCGGCCGGAACGCCGGTCAGCAGGTGCCAGCGGGCATCGCCGGCGCCGGGCACCTCTTCGCGTTCCAGCTCGCGGCCGTCCACGCGGATCGTCAGCTCTTCTTCGAGAACGGAAGCGCTGCGGGCGACCACCACGGACAGCGCGAGCTCGGCGGTCGACCTGATGGTGGCGGTGATGCGGGCGGTCACGGTGCGATGCATCCGCACATGCTGTCACCTCACCACGGGCGCAGCCGACTACCGTCTGCGCCGTCCGACCGCTACCGTGTATCGACTTCGATCAAGGAGGATCCGAATATGAACGTCCTGTGGGGCCTCGGTGGCATGGTGGTGCTGCTGGCGCTGGCTTTGCTGTTGTCGACGAACCGGCGCGCCATTCGACTCCGGACCGTCGGGGCCGCTCTGGCCCTGCAGCTCGGCTTCGGCGTCATCGTGCTGTACTGGTCGACCGGGCAGTTCGCCCTCGAGAAGGCCGCCCTGGGCGTCCAGGCCGTGATCAACTCCTCCAACGCCGGTATCGAGTTCGTCTTCGGCCCGGTCCTGCCCGAGGAGGGCCTGGTCTTCGCCTTCCAGGTCCTTCCGGTCATCATCTTCTTCGCGGCTCTGACCGCCGTCCTCTACCACCTCGGCATCCTGCAGCGCGTCGTCGAAGGGCTGGGCGGCGCCATCGCCAAGCTGCTCGGCACCCACCGGGCGGAGTCGGTGAACGCCGCAGCGAACATCTTCGTGGGTCAGACCGAAGCGCCGCTGGTCATCCGCCCCTACGTCAAGGGCCTCTCGCGCTCGGGGCTGTTCGCCGTCATGGTCGGAGGCCTGTCGACCGTGGCGGGCTCCGTGCTCGTCGGCTACTCGCTCCTCGGGGCGCCGTTGGAGTACCTCATCGCTGCCAGCTTCATGGCCGCTCCCGGTGCCCTGCTGATGGCCAAGATCGTCATGCCCGAGCAGCCCCACGTCGAGGTCGACCAGACGAAGAAGGCGCCACAGGAGGAGAAGGTGGCGGCCGGGTCGGGTTCTGGCGGCTCGGGAGCGGCCAGCTCTCGTTCCGGTGACCGGGACGACACCGTGACCGACGACGGGTCCGGCACCGAGGAGCACCGAGACCAGGACGAAGAGCACGAGGACGAGCCCGAAGGCCTGGACGAGATGCAGTACCGCAACGTCATCGACGCGGCTGCGTCCGGAGCCGCCGATGGCCTCCGGCTGGCGCTGAACATCGGGGCGATGTTGCTCGCCTTCATCGCGCTCATCGCCCTCATCAACCTCTTCATCGGCCTGGTGGGCGGCTGGTTCGGCGCCGGCGACCTCACCTTCGAGAAGATTCTCGGCTATGTGTTCGCGCCGATCATGTTCGTCATCGGCGTCGGTTGGGACGAGGCCGTGCAGGCGGGCAGCTTCGTCGGGCAGAAGATCGTGGTCAACGAGTTCGTGGCCTTCGCCGACTTCGCGCCGCAGATCGACTCGTTCAGCGAGAAGACCGGGGCAATCATCACGTTCGCCCTGACCGGCTTCGCCAACCTCGGCTCGCTGGGCATCCTGCTCGGTGGCCTGGGCGGAATCGCGCCGGACCGGCGCCGCGACATCGCCGAGCTGGGCTTGCGCGCGATCGCGGCCGCGACCCTGGCCAACCTGATGAGCGCGGCCATCGCGGGCATCCTCATCGGTTGACACCCTTCCCACGGTCGGGGCCCATGCGAGCAGTCACCCTCCCCGAGTTCGGAGACGCCGACGTCCTGACGGTGCGGGACGACGTGCCGCCTCCGCAGGCCGGCCCCCGGGAGATCGTCATCGACGTCGTGGCGGCCGGGGTGAACCGGGCCGATGTGATGCAACGGATGGGCGTGTACCCGCCACCGGATGGTGTCTCCGAGCTGCCCGGCCTGGAGGTCAGTGGCACGGTCAGCCGCGTCGGCGAGGCAGTCAGCGCGTGGAACCCCGGCGACCAGGTCTGCGCCCTGCTCGCGGGGGGTGGGTACGCCGAGCAGGTCGCCGTCCCGGCCGGTCAGGTACTGCCGGTGCCGAGCGGGGTGAGCCTGCGTGACGCCGCGGCCCTTCCCGAGGTGGCCTGCACGGTCTGGAGCAACGTGGTCATCGAGGCGGGCCTGAGCCGCGGGCAGACCCTGCTGGTGCACGGAGGGTCCAGCGGCATCGGAACCATGGCCATCCAGGTGGGCCACGCCCTGGGAGCCACGGTGGTGGTGACGGCGGGATCGACGGAGAAGCTCCGCGCCTGCCGTGCTCTGGGAGCCGACGCCGGCATCAACTACCGGGACGAGGACTTCGTCGAGCGAGTGCAAGAAATCACCGAGGGCGCGGGGGCGGACGTGATCCTCGACGTCGTCGGGGCGAAGTACCTGGACGGCAACGTCAGGGCTCTGGCGCCCGGGGGACGGCTTGTCGTCATCGGCCTGCTCGGCGGCGTCAAGGGCGAGCTGAACCTCGCGCGGCTGCTCGGCAAGCGAGGTCGCATCAGCGCCACCAGCCTGCGGGCACGGTCGACGCCGGAGAAGGCGGCCATCGTCGGCGCCGTCCGCGAGCGTGTCTGGCCGCTCATCGAGGCAGGAACGGTGCGCCCGCTGGTGCACGCGACCTACCCGCTGGAGCAGGTGGCGCAAGCCCATCGGGCCATGGAGGACAGCCAGCACATCGGCAAGATCCTGCTCACCCTCTGACCGCGTTTCCCGTTCGCCTGGTCAGGAGCGCAGCCGCCCGGGAACGGGATCCGCCCCTGCCCCGCGGAGCACGGCAAGGATGCGCGAGGTGTCCTCGTCCATGTCCGCCAGGTCGTCCAGAGCGAACCACCGTGCCCGTCGCGCCTCCGAGGACAGCTCGAGGTCGGGGCGGTGGTCCACGACGACGCGGAAGATCACGTCCACGCTCTGACCCTCGGGATGCACACCCACCGCGACCTGGTCACCCGGGTCGATCCGCAAGCCCGTCTCCTCCAGAACCTCCCTGACCACGGCCTCGGTCGGGGTCTCGCCCGTCTCCAGCAGGCCTCCGGGCAGGCTCCAGCCGGCGCGGTGCGGCTGGCTCAGCATCAGCACGGCCTGGTCGTGCTGCACGGCACAGACCGCCCCCACGGTGTAGTGCGGCGTTCCGGCACGGACCAGGACCCGCTTCAGCCGCTCCGGAAGCCGCTGGAAGACGAGCAGGGCAGCGGTCAGCGCCTTGCGCTGCCACGCCGTCACGTCGCCCATGGCGTCAGTCCACCACAGGAACGGACCCGGCGTCCCCGGCGATGTCGCTCCACCATCGGTGCATGTGGCCTGCCAGCCACCGCGGATGCTCGAGCATCGGCAGGTGCCCGCAGTCAGCCGCCGGCACGAACCGCCACCCGGGGTTCTGACCGGCGATCCTGACGGCGCCGGAGAAGGGCACCAGCCGATCACGGGTGCCATGCACCAGCAGCACCGGCATCGTCAGGCTCGCGTAGGTCGCGTCGGTGGCCCAGCGGTGAGCCAGGTGCCACAGGATCGAGCGTGCCGCGTCGCTGTAGAACCGGTCCATCTCAGGATGCGTCACACGCCGCCGCGCCACGGGAAGATGTCGAGCCACCACGTCGGGGTCCACCCGCGCCGGGTCGACCGTGCACAACCGCAGGGTGTCCCCGACGTTCTGCTCAGGTGTGCGCCAGGAACGGCGGGCTCGAGCCGCCGCACGCCCGACGGCGGGAACCGCGTACAGCCCGGCGGCCAGGACCCCGCCGGGACCGGGCACCAGGCGCGCCGGCGGGACCGTGGGGTCCAGCAGGACGACGCCCGCGATGGCCGGCCGCGCCGAGGCCGCCCCCACGTCACCGGGCGGCGCCACCGAGCAGGCGTAGCGCGCGCAGATCAGGCCGCCCATGGAGTTCCCGACCAGCACCACCGTCCGGGAGAGGGAGTCCGCGGTCACCATCGAGACGAAGGAGGCGAGCAGCGCCGTGTTGTCTTCGACCGTCCCGCGGCGTGGTCCCGGGTCGGTGCGGCCGAAGCCGGCCAGGTCCAGCGCCACGCAGCGAAACCGGCCCAGCAGGTGCGGCACCACCGACTCCCAGTTCACGGTGGAGCCACCCAGACCGTGCACGAGGACGCACAGTGGGGCCCCGGGCTCGCTCGGCCCGCCGAAGTCGACCCAGTGCACCCGGGCGCCGAGCAACGAGGCGAAGGCTCCGGGTGGGAATGGCCCGTGCTCCTCGGTCTCCACCTAGCGCAGATCCTCGGCGACAGCACGGCCGGCGCTGCGACCGGAGTACAGGCAGCCGCCCAGGAAGGTGCCCTCGAGGCTGCGGTAGCCGTGCATGCCGCCGCCGCCGAATCCGGCGACCTCGCCAGCCGCGTAAAGCCCCGGGACGGGAGCCGCCTCGGAGGACTGCACCCGCGAGCGAAGGTCGGTCTGCAGACCGCCGAGCGTCTTGCGGGTCAGGGTGCGCATGCGAGCGGCCAGGAGGGGGCCGTGGTGGGGGTCGGTCAGCCGGTGCGGCTTGGCGGTGCGCATGAGCCGGTCTCCGCGGTACTCCCGGGCTGCGTTGACGGCGGACAGCTGGGAGTCCTTGCCGAACGGGTTGGCCAGCTGGGCGTCCCGAGCCGTGATGGTGCTCTGCAGCTCTCGCCGGTCGATGAGCGCCGAGCCGGCCAGGCTGTTCATCCGCGCCGCCAGCTCGGCCACCGAGTTGCCGGACACGATGTCGATCCCGGCCTCGACGAACGCACGCACCGGGGCGGGCACGTCCGTGCGAGCGCGTTCGATCACCCCGGGCACGGACCGCCCGGTCAGGTCCGGGTTCTGCTCGGACCCCGACAGCGCCCATTCCTTGGCCAGCATGGAGCGGGTCAACACCATCCAGGAGTGGTCGTAGCCCGTCATGCGCAGATGGCGCAGGGTCCCGAGGGTGTCGAACCCGGGAAAGTAGGGGGGCGGAAGCCGGGCCCCGGTGGCATCCAGCCACATTCCGGAAGGCCCGGCCAGCACCCGAACCCCATGCCCGGCCCAGACCGGCGTGTGGTTGCCCAGACCCTCCGTGTAGTGCCACATCCGGTCGCGGTTGACGATGCGCGCCCCCACCTCGGAGGCGACGCTGAGCATCGAGCCGTCAACGTATGCCGGCACCCCGGTGAGCATGTGCTCCGGCGCGGCGCCGAGCCGCTCGGGCCAGAACTCGCGGATCAGCGCCACATTGGCGCCGATGCCTCCGCTGGTGACGACCACGGCCTGGGCGCCGATCTCGAAGGAGTCGACCACGCTGCGGCTGCTGGCGGCCCCCCGCTCGGCCCGGTCGGTCACCAGCACGTCGCCGCGGACTCCGCTCACGGAACCGTCGGTGGTGAGCAGCTCGCGGACCCGGTGGCGGCCGAGGAGCCGGACTCGACCGGATCGCACGCCTTCGCGCACCGACCGCTCGAAGGGCTCTACCACCCCGGGCCCGGTGCCCCATGTCAGATGGAACCGGGGGACCGAGTTGCCGTGACCACGGGCCGTGCCGTCACCTCGCTCAGCCCACCCCACCACGGGGAAGAAGGACACACCCCGCTTGCGCAGCCAGCCGCGCTTCTCTCCGGCCGCCCAGTCGACGTACGCCTTGGCCCACGGCACCGCCCACCGGTCCTGGGCGTCCGGGCCGCTCAAGCGGTCGAACTCCGCGGACCCCTGCCAGTCCGACCAGGCCAGCTCGGCGCTGTCCTTGATCCCCATCCGCCGCTGCTCCGGGGAGTCGACCAGGAAGAGCCCACCGAAGGACCACCACGCCTGCCCACCCAGGTGGTCCGTCGACTCCTGGTCGAGCAGCGCCACGCTGCGACCGGCCCGGAGAAGCTCGCCGGTCGCGACCAGCCCAGCGAGTCCCGCACCGACTACGGCGACGTCGACCTTCATCTGCACACTCCGATCTGCGGAAGCGAAGAGCCGGGCTCAACGTATCGCGACCGCAGCGCAGGTCGGTGCCGCTCACGAGGAAGCGACCTCGCGCCGGGCGTCCCTCCGCGGTCGCCGATGCATCAGCCCCCAGCAGCACTCGCAGCGTGCGCTGCGGCAGACAGCCTCACTCGTGGGTCCCGACGAGCATCGCGAGCCAGGTCTGTGGGCCGACCACACCGTCCACCGGTACCAGCTGGAAAGACTGGGCGATCTCGACCGCCTGCTGGGTCAGGGGCCCGAAGACCCCGTCGACCTCGACACCCCCCAGCAGCACCTGCGCGGCTCGGACGACATCTCCGGAGCTTCCCGGTCCCACCGTCTCGATCAAGGCCGGCCAGTCGAGCTGGCCGACCACCCTCCCGATGTACAGCGCCCGCAGCGTCTGCTGAAACACCCTGGTGGCTTCACCGGTCAGCGGCCCGTAGATCCCGTCCACCTCCAGGCCGGCCCCGGCCGCGTTCAGGAGATGCTGCACACACGCAGCGCGAGTGCGGGCGTATGGCGAGGGCCCGACGAGGGGCCAGAGCGCGACCCCGGGTCGCAGCGCCTGGGCGAACGACCAGGTCTGCCGTCCGACGACCCCGTCGCGAGTGAGCCCGTACAGCCCCTGCAGGAACTCGACATAGCTCTCCGTCTCGGAGTCGAACACTCCGTCGACCGTCAGGGGTGGCGCCGCGACCGAGGCGGGGGGAACCGACTGCACCGCGCGCACGACATCCCCGGTGTCGCCGCGCCGGACCGTGCGAACGAGGTGGATCCAGGTCGGCGGGTCGATGGCTCCGGTCACCGGGAGGCCTTCCGCGCTCTGGCGGTCACTGACGGCGGCGCTGGTCTGGGGGCCGAAGATGCCGTCAGCGACGATGCCGGCGCCAGCGGCGTTGAGCAGGTGCTGGGCGGCACGGACCACGCCCTCGGAGGGGTCGCCGGCCGCCAGGTCCATCCATGGTTCGACGTTCATCACTGTCTCCTCGCTATCGGCTCACCCGGGTGGGTGGGCTGATCAGACAGAGCACCTGCGGCGCTCGGTGATACAGCGCGCCGCGATGCGACCGGTGCGCACGGCATACCCTGCACGGTGTGACGGGAGCAAGGACATGAGGGTCGTGGTAGCGCTCGGCGGCAACGCCCTGTTGCAGCGGGGGCAGGTTCCGGATGCACACAGCCAGCTGCAGAACATCCAGGCGGCTGCGCGCGCCCTGGCACCGCTGGTGGACGAGCACCAGGTCGTGATCACCCACGGCAACGGGCCGCAGGTGGGTGTGCTGGCGATGGAGAGCGCCGCCGACCCCCGGTTGACCAAGTCCTACCCGTTCGATGCGCTCGGGGCGATGACGCAGGGGCTGATCGGCTACTGGATCCTGCAGTCCATGGGCAACCAGCGGCCCTACCGCCAGTTCGCCTCCATCATCAACCAGACCTTGGTCGACGCAGCCGACCCGGCCTTCGCTGACCCGACCAAGTTCGTCGGCGAGGTCTACCCCGAGGCCGAGGCCAAGGCGATGGCGGCCAAGAACGGCTGGCAGGTCAAGGCCGACGGTGAGCACTGGCGCCGGGTCGTCCCCTCGCCGAAGCCGCAGGAGGTCATCGAGACCCAGCTCATCGACCATCTCCTCGACGAGAGCATCATCGTCGTCTGCGCGGGAGGCGGCGGAGTCCCGGTGATGCGCACGCAGACCGGCGACCTCCTCGGGGTCGAAGCGGTGATCGACAAGGACCTCTCTGCCGCGCTGCTGGCCAGCCGCCTGCAGGCCGACCGGTTGCTGGTGCTGACCGACGTGCCGCACGTCGTCGCCCACTACGGCACCGAGGCGGCCCGCCCGATCCGGCACACGACACCGGCCGAGATGAGGGCCCTCGACCTCCCCGCAGGGTCGATGCGGCCCAAGGTCGAGGCGGTGTGCCGGTTCGTCGAGCACGGGGGCAAGGGCAAGGCTGCCGCGATCGGGACCCTGGACGCCGCGGTCGACCTGCTCCGCGGCGAAGCCGGGACCTACGTCACGGCCGAGCTCTCCTAGCCCTCGGACGGCGGCCAGCCGCCGACCGCCGTCGTCCACTCCTGCACCTGGACCGACTCGAGGAGTCCCTGCTGCTGGAACGGGTCCTCGCGCAGCAGCTCACGGACCTCCTCCTCCCCGCTGGCGCGGAGCACGAGCACCGCCACGGGCGGCTCCGCATCGGGCAGGGGACCGGCCACCAGGAGGGCGCCGTCAGCGGCCAGGTCGCGCAGGAACTCCCGGTGCACCGGCCGGTGCTCGTCCCGCAGCCCCGCGTCGCCGCTGTAGGTGTACGTCACCAGGTAGGTCGTCATCAGGGCATCCTGTCAGCCGGGGCGCGGCGGGCGTGGTCCAGCGCGGCGCGCAGATCGCGCCACAGATCCTCCCCGTTCTCGATGCCGACCGACAGGCGCAGCAACGTGTCGGGCACCGTGTGGACCTCCGCCTCGTGTCGTCGGCGCCGCTCGATCTGGGACTCCACCCCACCCAGACTGGTCGAGGGCAACCACAGGCGGGTGGAGGCACAGACCAGCTCAGCGGTGGGCACGTCGTGGGCGATCTCGATGCTCACGACCGCGCCCCATCCCGGGTAGCGCACGCGGGCAACCGCCGGGTGGTCGCCCAGCCGTGAGGCCAGCATCTGAGCCGTGGCCTCGCTGCGATCGACCCGCAGGGCCAACGTGCGCAGCCCGCGTAAGGCCAGCCACACCTCCATCGGCCCCGGGATCGCGCCGCGGGAGGTGCGGTGGGACGCCAGCCGTTCCCGGTCCGCCCGACCCCGGGCGGTGTGCGGGGTGACCACCGCACCGAGCAGCACGTCGGAGTGTCCGGACAGGTACTTCGTCGCCGAGTGGACCACCATGTCGGCCCCCGTCTCCAGCGGCCGCTGACGCAGCGGCGTGGCAAAGGTGTTGTCCACCGCGACGATCGCCCCGGCCGCGTGTGCCGCCTCGGCGACGGCGGCCAGGTCGGCGACCTCCAGCATCGGGTTGGTCGGGGACTCCGCCAGGACCAGGTCGACTGCAGGTCCAGCGGTGAGGCCATGGCGTACGTCCTCGGTGTCCGCGATATCGACGCGTCGCACCCGTAGCGCTCCAGTGGCGGCCATCTCGTCGAGCAGGCTCGTCGTCCCGCTGTAGGCGCGGTGTGGTGCGAGCACCACCCCGCCGTACGGGACCTGACCCAGCACGGCCGAGATCGCCCCCATCCCGGAGGCGAACGCGAGCGCGTGCCCACCTTCGAGGGTTCCCACGGCCTCCTCGAAGGCCGTCCAGGTGGGGTTGCCGACGCGGGCGTAGGCGAGACGGTCTACGTCGTCGGCGTCGGCGACGTAGGTCGAGGTGAAGGTCACCGGAGCATTCACCGGGGCGCCGGGCTCCCGCGGGGGGCGGCCCGCCGCCACCGTCTCGGTCTCCAGCGACCACCGGTCGCCGTCTGCGGTCGTCACTGTCCGTCCTCTTCCCCGTCGGACTCGCTCCGCCGCTCCCGGTAGGCGGCCGCGGCCATGCGGTTGCTGCACGCGGTGCTGCAGTAGCGCCGCGAACGGTTCCGGGAGAGGTCGACGAAGATGCACTCACACCCGTCCGCCTCGCAGGTCTTCAACCGCTGCGTCTCACCCATGCGGATGACATCGACCATGGCCATCGAGGCTTCCACCGCCATCCGGGTGGCCAGTGGCTGGTCGTGGGTGGTGGCGTGCAGGTGCCAGTCGAAACCGTCGTGCCGCACGACCTGAGGCAGCGCGTCCGCCTCACGCAGAAGGCTGTTGATGCCCGCGACCTGCTCTTCGACCTCAGCTAGCCACAAGGACCGCAACGTCGGTCGCAGCGAGCGCACGTCGCGCAGCTCGGCCGCGGTGCGTGCGTGGCGCCCTTTCCACCCGCACTCCTCGTAGAAGGTGTCCAGCTCTCTCACTGTGGTCAGCGAGTCGGGCTCGATGGCCGTGTTGGCCAGCGCCGCCGCGGCGATCAACGCCTCCTCGGTGTCATGAGCGAAAACCATTTTGACTCCTGACGGTACGAGGTCATATCGTCATGAGTGTAACGCGTATGACCGATGACGGGTTGATCTGTCATCGCGTCCCCCGGCCCTACCGCATCCTGAAGGAGGCACGACGATGACCGCTGTCCACACGATCTCGCCCCAGCGAGGCCTGGTCCTGGCGCTGGTGTCGGCAGCCGCCTTCGGCAGCTCGGGCGCCCTGGGCAAGTCACTGCTCGAGACCGGATGGAGCCCCGTGGCCGCAGTCGCCGGACGGGCAGCCATCGGAGCGCTGGTTCTGCTCGCTCCCGCCGTCGTGGTGATGCGTGGACGCTGGGAGAGCCTCCGCCGGAGCTGGCCCACGATGGTCCTCTTCGGTGCGCTCGGTGTCGGTGTCGCTCAAGGGGCCTTCTACCAGGCTGTTCAGCACATCGACGTCGGCGTGGCGATCATGCTGGAGTATCTGGGCATCCTGCTGGTGGTGCTGTGGCTGTGGGGCGTGCACGGGCAACGACCGCGCACGCTGACGGTCGTCGGCATGGCCCTCGCCGTCGTCGGCCTGGCGCTGGTGCTCAACGTCTTCGGTGCGACCGCGATCAGCTCGATGGGCCTGTTCTGGGGCCTGCTGGCCGCAGTCGGTCTGGCTTCCTACTTCGTGCTCGGCAGCGACGACACGCACGGGACTCCCCCGCTCGCCATCGCGACAGGTGGGCTCGTCTTCGGCGCGGTCAGCCTGGCAGCAGCCGGGGCGCTGGGCTGGGCCGAGTGGTCGTGGTCCACCGCACCGGTGGTGCTCGCCGGAACGACGATGCCCTTCTGGGTGAGCCTGGTCAGCGTGGGAGTGGGAGCGGCCGCCGTGGCCTACGGGATCGGCGTCGTCGCCACGCGACAGCTGGGTTCGAAGATGGCCTCGTTCGTGGGCCTCACCGAGGTGCTCTTCTCCGTGCTGTTCGCCTGGCTGTTGCTCGGCCAGCTGCCCGGGCTCATCCAGCTGCTCGGCGGGGCGGTCATCCTGGCCGGTGTCGTCGCCGTCAAGCTCGACGAGGAACCAGACGGACAGACACCGCCGGCGAGTGCGTTCGCCGGTCGCCGCGAGTCCACCCGGCTCGGCGGCCAGGAATATCCCGACCGCGGTGCGGCCTTGCCTCGTCAGTGAGTCTGCGCGAGTCCCCGGCCCGAGGTGAGCCCTCCGGGCTGTCATCACCAGCATCGACGGCTCCGTCCTCCGCGGGGCGCGAGCCGTCGATGCTGTCGCGTCTGCTGCTGTTCGGCGCCTTGGTGGCCATCGGGCCGCTGACCATCGACATGTACCTCGCGGCCTTCCCCACGGTGGTCGAGGAGTTGGGGACCACGGAGGCGGTCGTTCAGCTCACGCTGACCGCCACCCTGGTCGGGTTGGCGACCGGACAGCTGACGATCGGGGCCGTCTCGGACGCGGTCGGACGCCGGATCCCTCTGCTCACGGCGCTGAGCGTGTACGTGGTCACCTCCATCGCCATCGCGGTCACCGCGAGCGTGGAGACCCTGCTCCTCCTGCGGTTCCTCCAGGGGTTCACCGCTGCCTCCGGGATGGTGCTGGCCCAGGCCATGGTGCGGGACCTGTACAGCGGCTCCGCCATGGCCACCTTCATCTCGCGGCTCTTCCTCATCGTCGGGGTGGCTCCCATCATCGCGCCCACACTCGGCGCCCAGTTCCTGCACTTCTGGCCGTGGCGCAGCATCTTCTGGGGACTGGCCGCCTTCGGGGTCGTCCTGCTCGCGGTGACCGTCCTACGCGCGCAGGAGACCCTGCCGCCCGCTCGGCGGTCAGCGGCGGGGCCGCGTCCGGCGCTGGCCTCGTACCGGGTGCTGTTGACCGACCGCCGGTACGTCGGGCTGGTGCTGACGGCGTGTACGGCGATGGGGTCGTTGTTCGCCTACATCTCGAGCGCGACGTTCATCTTCCAAGACCTGTACGGCATGAGCGTGCAGCAGTACGCGATCGTGTTCGCCGCCGGTGCCGGTGCCCTGACGATAGCGAGCCAGGTCAACGGCTCGCTGGTCAAGCGGGTGCACCCGGCCCGGATCGTCATGGTGGCTCTGCCGGCGGCGGTCGTGATCACCACCTCGCTTCTCATCACCTCGCTCCTGGGCCTCGGCGTGTGGCCGGTGGTCGTGGGAGTCGTGCTGGTGATGGGCACCGTAGGCTTCGTCATGCCCAACTGCCCGGTGATCGCGCTGAACGACCACGGCAGGCGCGCCGGGTCGGCGGCGGCCGTGCTCGGCGCCAGCAACTTCACCTTCGGCGCGCTCATCTCCCCCATCTCCGGCGCGTTCGACACCACCAACGCGGTGCCCATGGCGGCGATCATGGTGGGGTGCAGCGTGGCTTCGCTGGCCTTCTACTTCCTCCTCGCACGTCCGCGGGAGATCATCGCCACCATGGCGTGGGAGACCCAGGGCTGAGCGAGGTCGTGGGGGTCAGTCACCCTTGGGCATGATGATCCACATCACGATGTAGGCGACGAACTGGGGGCCGGGCAGCAGACACGACAGCACCGTGAGGATGCGCACCAGGGTGGGGCTCAGGCCGAACCTGTAGGCCAGGCCCGCGCAGACGCCGGCGATGATCCGGTTGGAGCGAGGGCGGTACAGCGTCGTAGATCTCATACAGTGCACGCTATGCCCCACGGGGGCGACGGACCACCGGGGAGGACCCTGACTGCCCCCTGAGCGCTCGGCTCGTGCCGAGGCTGCGCAGCTCAACCGAGCCTGCGCCGGGTGGGCCGCACCACGCTGGGCGCCGCCTCCGCGTGGTCGGCCGGGGCTGCGGCAAGGCGGGCACCCAACCGGCCCGTCCAGATGCTGGCCGTGGCGCCGTGCACGTAGACGCTGACCAACACGGTCCAGGTCGCCACATCGACGATGAGAGCGGCCTCGGGGCCGTCGACCTCCTGAGCGACGAGGAGGGCGAAGAGGATCGTGGCCAGGCCGCGTGGCCCGAACCAGCCGAGGAAGAGGCGCGTCTGGACGAGCAGACCCGACCCGAGCAGCGCCAGGAGCGCAGGAAGGACACGGACGAAGGTGAGGCTGAGCACGGCGTACCCCATCACCGGCCAGCTCAGTGATGACAGCGCCGGTGGGATCAGCACCGCCCCGAACACCACGAACGTCACCGCACTCAGCAGGTCTCCTTCGTCCTCGGTGAAGTCCGACGCCTCCACATGCTGGGCGCCGGCGGCCACGCTGAACACCATCCCGGCCAGGAAAGCGGCCACGAACCCGTTGCCTTCGAGCAGCTCTGCGCTGGCGTACGCCGCTGCGGCGAGCGACAGGGTGGCCAGCTGTCGGCTGACCCCTTCGGCCCTTCCGGCCCGGGCCGCCCGTCGCAGGAGCCTGCCTCCGACCAGACCCACCAGGAGGCCGCATGAGACCCCCACCACAATCTGCTGCGCAGCGAAGGAGAACCAGTCGCTCGGCGCGGCGGGGTTGTCCTCGCTGGCCGCCAAGGCGATGGCCACCGCCACGACCGGGACCATGAGGCCGTCGTTCAGGCCGCTCTCCACGTTCAGGCTCTGCCGCACTCGCACGGGCAACCGCTGGTCGCTGACCACTGCCTGTCCGAGCGCGGCGTCGGTCGGGGTCAGCACCGCGGCGAGCAGGAACGCACCGGACCAGGAGATCTCGGGCAGCAGCCACGCCGCGGTCACCGTGCCTGCGAGCAGGGTGAGGGGCAGCCCGAGACCCAGCAGGCGCGCCGGGATGGCGATGTCGTGGCGTAGGGAGGGCACGTTCATCCGAGCGGCGTCGGTGAACAGCACCAGCACGAGCGTGGCCTCCACCACGATCGAGATGGCCTCGCTGTCGGCCTGGAGACCGAACCAACCCGTGCCGGCTGCGCCGAACAGCAAGCCCACCGTCGTGTACACCATCGGGGCGGTCACCACCGACGCGGACAGCGGAGCGGAGACCAGCGCGTAGGCGAACACCACCGTCGCGATGAGCAGCACCTCGGTCATCGCGCCTGCCCGTCACGGTCTCCGCCGGCTCCATCGGCACCGGACAGCCTGCTCATCTGGCCAGCCTGCCACGGTCGATCCCGCCGCTGTCCGCGCACGTGCACCCAGGAGCCGTGGCGCGCGGGGCGCTGAGCTCCCCTCGACGGCGAGGAAGGCGGCTTGAGAAGTGGCCCTCAGCTCACGATGTCCTTGCGGGAGAAGTGTCGGTACGCGAGGGCAACGAACACCGTGGCCCACAGCAGGGCCCACAGCACCCCCGGCAACAGCGCCCCGTAGTCCGCCTCGGGCGAGAACAGGCCCACCCATTCGAACGCGTAGTGGTTGGGCAACCCGCGGCGCCAGTCTCCCAACGCGTCCAGTGCGTCCAGGATCGAAGAGACAATGGAGGCGAGCACCGCGACTCCGACCGCGCCGAGGGGCGCGTCGGTGCGCACTCCCATCCAGAAGGCGATGGCCGCGAACGGCAGGAGGCCGACGAAGATATAGGCGGAGGCCACCGCCAGGCGGCCCAGCATCGTCGGCCAGTCGAGGGTGCCCCCCACCGGAAGGGTGAGCGAGTCCCACCCGTAGAACAGGCCACCCACGAGCAGGACCCAGAGCAGCAGCGTGAGCATGGCGACCACCGTCGCGCCCAGCCCCACCAGCAACGTGCTCGTGAGCAGCCGCGCACGGGAGACCGGAGCGATGAGCAGGTAGCGCAACGACGCCCACGAGGCCTCCGAGGGCACGGGGTCACCGACGAACAGCGCGGCCACGATCAGCAACAGCAGCGGGGCCGTGACGAAGAGCATGAAGATGGCGAAGTTCGCCGACCCGAGCGTCGCGAGGTCGGAGAAGCGCTGGCCCTCCCCGTCGCCGTCGCCGAGGGCGTAGGCGCCGACGACGACGAGCGGCAGCACCAACAGGACCGCGAACGTCCACCTGGTGCGCAGCCTGGTCAGCTGTCGCCGCGCCTCCACGCGCACCGACAGCGCGGTGCCGCTCATCGGGGCCGCACCGCGTTGAGCGCCGAACCAGGCGCGGCGCCGGCGATCGTGCTCAGGAACACCTCTTCGAGGTTGCGACCCTCGGCCACCCCGACCTCCTTCACCGACCCCGCGGCCAGCACCTCTCCGGCGTGCATGACGACCACGTGGGAGCACGTCATCTCCACCTCGGCGAGTAGGTGGCTGGACACGACGACGGTGCGCCCCTCGGCGGCATAGTCCTGCAGGATGGGCCTCATCGCCGCGATCTGCGGCGGGTCGAGACCGTTCGTCGGCTCGTCCAGGATCAGCACCTCGGGCAGGCCGAGCATCGCCTGGGCGATGCCCAGACGCTGGCGCATGCCGTGGCTGTAGGACTTCACCGGGCGCTCGACCGCATCACCGAGCGCCGCGATCTCCAGCGCCTCCGCCAGACGAGCCTCGCCCGCGGGGCGACCGGTGGCCGCCCAGTACGCCAGGAGGTTGTCGCGCCCCGACAGGTGCGGCAGGAAGCCCGGGCCCTCGACGAGCGCGCCCACTCGCTGCAGCACCGGAGCCCCTGCGCTGACCCGCTGCCCCAGGACATGCACCGTGCCTGCGTCCTGGGTGATCAGGCCCATCACCATCCGCAGCGTCGTCGTCTTGCCGGCACCGTTGGGACCCAGGAGCCCGACCACCTGCCCGCGTTCGGCCCGCCAGGAGACGTCGTTCACCGCGCGGTGACCGTCCGGGTACGCCTTCGTGAGCCCGCTGACCACGAGGGGGACGTCGCGCCACTGCGGCGCCTCGGGGTGGGGCCGCCGACGAGCCCGCAGACCGGCCACCGCGACGACGAGCAGGAGCACGCCGAGCGCCGAGGCGACACCCACGACCTCGGTATCCACGCCGCTGGCGGTGCTGACTTCGGTCCCTTCGGCGACGGGCAGGGTCAAGGCCGGCTCAGCGAGGGCGATCTGGTCGACCCGCGTCGCCGGGTCGACCCGGAACGAGCCGTCCGTGGCGCTGACCAGCACACGCCAGGTCGATCCGGCCGACATCTGCCAGGTACCGCCCGGAAGGGTGAGATCGACCCGCTGCGGCTCGCCGGGGCTGAGCGGCACCTCGACCGGGGCGACCAGGCGACGCGGCAGCACCGGGCCACCTGGCTGCACCTCCCACAGCGAGACGAACAGGCTGCTCTGTGATGCCGAGGAGGTGACCTGCAGGCTGATCTCCGGCGCGCCGACCACCAGGGTGGCTTCCTCCACCGGCTCGGTGTCCACGGCCACGTGCTGCCCGGGCAGGGCGGCGAGCTGATAGGTCGACACGGCGGCCAGTGCTCCACCCACGCCAGGCACGATGGTCAGCGACTCCGGAACCGCCCCGGGCGGGCTGACCAGAGCAGGGACGGCAGGCTCGCGTAGCGGCACCGATGTCGCTTCCCCGCGCACGCCGCCCAGACCGGGATAGGCGTCCAGGGTGTACGCCGGCGCGGCTTCATCACCGCGCGGGGGTGGCGCACGGTAGGTGAATGCGGGTAGGGGAAGGCTGCCCTGACCCAGACTGTCCCGCCCGGCCAAGGTCCCCCGCAGCCAGGTCAGCGTGTCTTGGAACTGCTCCTCCTCGATGTTGCTGCCCTCTTCGCTGGCGAGCGTCGAGCCGTCGTTGCCGGGCGGGCCACCCTCGTCCTGCTGTGCGGTGGCGACCGAGGTCTGACCGTCGTGGCCGCCGTTGAACCAGTCGACGGCCACCGGAGCCCCCGCTTCCAGCAGAGCGCGCGCGGTGGCGTCGGCCTGGTCGAGGCCGAAGAGGCTGTCCGACATGCCCTGCATGAGATAGGTCGGCGCCGTGACGTCAGCCAGCGTTGGCGCGGGGCTGTGCTCACGCAACCGCTCGCGCAGGACGGCGTTGGCGTCACCTCCATCGTCCCCACTGTCCCCAGACTCCATGGCGGCACGGAACTGCGCGCACAGCTCGGGGTCGAAGCGGCCGCACACCTGCCCGGCTGCACCCGGGTCGACGCCTTCGCCGAGGGCAGCGGTGAAGAACGTCGAGGCCCACAGCTTCTTGAACGGCCCAGGGTCGCCGACCCCGGCAGCGGCCTGCGGGTAGAAGGCGCGGCCAAGGTCGTTCCAGGTGATCGAGGCGACGACAGAGTCGACCCGGGAGTCAGCACCCGCCGTCATCAGCGCCATGGCGCCGCCGTAGCTGCCGCCGACCACCGCGACCCGGGGATCGCCGGCGGCGTCCTGGCGCACCTGGTCATCGTCGGCCAGCTCGTCGATCAACACCTGCGCGTCGGCGATCTCGTAGTCAGGGTCGTTGAGGTGGACCCGCCCGCCGGAGTCGCCGAAACCTCGAGCCGAGTAGGCCAGCACCACGAAGCCCTCACCGGCGAGGCGCTGTGCCCGGTCGGCCACGTCGTCCTTGCTGCCCCCGAACCCGTGACCCAGGACGACGGCGGGCGCCGACCCCGTCTCGTCGGGGCGGTAGAGGTCGACGTCGAGCTGCACCGAGGAGCCGTCCGGCTCGTCGCCGACCGGCACCCGCATGCTTTCGATCTCCGTGCGCTCGGCGGCAGCCAGCGCGGGCCACGGGAGCACCAGAGGCGCTACGGCGATACCTGCCACCGCGACCGCGACCGCCACGGCGACAGCGAGGCGTGCGCGGGCCGTACGCGCAGCGGCACCGAGGCGGGAAGAGGCCATGCGACGAGCGGATCCTTCGCGGTAGAGGGGATGCGGATGCTGGTTCACAACGCGGCACGCCCGCGTCGTCGTTCCCGTCATCCCACCACGGCCATCCGGCCCGCTTCGCGTCGGGTCAGGCGGACAGGCGGTCCTCGCCGTTCAGATGGGACCGCAGCGCCCGGATCGCGGCCGGCACCCCCACGCGGCCGAACCCCAGGCGAAAGCGGTCCAGGGGAGTGGGCGCGAGTCGGCTCTGGTACACCGACGCCGGCAGCATCATCACCCCGGCTTCCTCGACCGATCGCCGCACGAACGTCTCGACACCGTCCGTGCCGAGATAGCGCGGGAAGCTGACCGACCCTCCCCGCGGGGACTCGAACGCGACCAGGTCACCGAACTCGGCGAAGAAGTCGGCGGCGAGCTCGACGTTGCTCGCGATCAGCCCCCGCACCCGTTCGTGGATCTGGTCGGCGTGACGCAAGGCGAGCGTGGCGAGATACTCGCTGGGCCCGGGGTTGCAGATGCTCGTGTAGTGCTTACGGCCCTCCAGCCGGGCCAGCAGCGCCGTGTCCTGGCTCGCCACCCAACCCACGCGCACTCCGGGCAGCCCGAACGACTTGGACATCACGTTGATGCTCACCCCTAGTGGGCTCAGGTCAGCCACCTGCGGCAAGGTGTCGGCCGGGTCGATCTCGACCCCTCGGTAGACCTCGTCGCTGACCAGGTAGATCCCCCGCTCCTCGCACATCGCGGCCAGCGTGCGGAACGTCGCCTCACCGGGCAGGTATCCGGTGGGGTTGTTCGGGAAGTTGACCGCTACCACGCGCGTGTCGGGGCGCAGCATGTCCTCCAGGCGGTCCAGGTCCAGCTCCCAACGCAGGTCTGCGCCGGAGCCGCGCCACAGTGGCAGGCCCGTCACCTCGGCCGGGCTCGACAGGGGCAGTGACTCCATGGACTGGTAGTTGGGTACGGTGACCACCGCGTGTCCGCCGCCGCGCAGCAGCTCGGCCAGCGTCCAGAACAAGCCCTCCTGCGCTCCGGCGAAGGTGAGGACGCCGCCGGCGCCGACCTGGCCGTAGGTGGCGGCGATCTCCGAGCGCAGCGACGGCGAACCGGCGCTGGACCGGTAACCCAGGTCGACCTCGGCGAGCGCCTCGAGCGGCTCCCCGGCGAGGGCGAGCAGTTCGCCCACGGTCATGGTCTCAGCCTCCGAGGCGGTGAACGAGTGGGTCATCGACCCCTGCCACCGTGAGAAGTACGCCTCCAGCTCGAAGTCGGGAAGGTCGGCGATCACGACTGTTCGTGCATCTCGTCGGTCGCCCGAGCGGCGAAGGACTGCAGCTCCTCCGCCTCCTGGTCGCTGGCCGGCTCCTCGCTGCCCATCTTGCCCCCGGCTGGTGCCTGCACGAGCGTCCCCTCGCTGTTGTCCGGCCCGGGGTGGCTCGCCTGCCCACCGACGGGGTCGGACCCGCCCTGCCCGGTGGCCGCCGTCACCTCCGAGGCGGGGTCGCTCTCGACGCGCCAGTCGTCGACCCCCGTGGCGGTGCTGGAGCTCTCCTCACGCGTGCGACCGGCCTGCTCCGGCGGCTGTTCCCCACCCTCGGCGCTCGGCTCCTCGGCCGGACGTGCCCCATTCGTCCTGGGGAAACTGTGACCCACTCCCTGCCCTTGCGGCGATCAGCCCGCGCAGAGCCGGTGTGCGCCACCCCACTCGGCGGGGTCGCGGGTGCCCAGCGTCGGCCGCGACGCCACCGGGAAGCATCGCCGAGCTCGGTCGGGGTCACATGCCCAGCATCGCGTCGAGCACCCACACGCAGACCAGCCCGACCACCATCGTGATGCCGGCCGAGCGCCACCGCCAGGCGACCAGACCGGCGATGACGCCGCCGATCCACCAGCTCCACTGCACGACCAGCCCTTGGTCGCCGACGAAGAGCTGGTCGGCGATGATCGCCGCGAGCACGGCGGGCGCGATCAGGCCCAGGGTCGCCTCGGTGCGGGCGGAGGGCGCGCCCAGCCGGGCGGACAGCCCGATGAAGGACAGACGCAGCAGGTAGGTCCCGACGCCCGCGATGATGATCTGGAGCAAGGGACTCATGGCATGGCCTCCGCGGAGCGGCTGCGACCCAGCGCCAGTCGACCCGAGGCGATCCCGGCCAGCGCGGCCACGGTGATGTTGACACCGTTGGGCAACCCGGCTGCAGCCACGCTCACGACCGCGGCCGTCACCGCCGCGAGGACCGTCGGGCGGTTGGACAAGGACGGGACGAGCAAGGCCAGGAACATGGCCGGGACCGCGAATCCGATGTTGGTCTCCTCCGGGATCGAGCCACCCGCGAGGACACCCAGTACCGAACCGACCCACCAGAACCCGGCAATGAGCAAGGCGGCCGCGGTGTAGAAGACGCGCCGCTCCCGCGGGTCGCGGCGGTGCTCGAACTCGCTGATCGAGACGACCGCGGCCTGGTCGGTGAGCAAGTAGGGCAGTGTCCACCGCCACCTGCGGTCGAAGGCGGAGAAGGCGGGGGCGAGTGCGGCGCTGTACAGGGCCATCCTGGTGTTGATGACCAGAGCGGTGCCGATGACCACGGGCCATGCCGCTCCGGCGTGGAGCAGCTCGACCATGCTGATCTGCGCTGCGCCTGCCAGGATCAGCCAGGAGCCGGCCAACCCCACCCACGGCGAGATCGAGCTGTCCACCACGACCACGCCGTAGACGAGGCCGAAGGGCAGGGCGCTGACCGCGAGCGGCAGGGCGGTGCGCAGACCCCGCCGCGCCGGCTCGGACATGCTCACTGCGCGGGGTCGACGGCGCCCAGCTCGAGCGCGGTGTCGCGCCGGTGCACGGCGACGGAGCAGGCCAGTAGGAGCAGGCCACCGAGGGCGAGCGCCGCGCCGACGACGCTCGGAGCGCGGTAGCCGTACCCCGCGGCGATGACCGATCCGCCGAGGAACGCGCCCGTGGCGTTGGCGAAGTTCAGCGACGCGTGGTTCATCGCGGCGCCCAGGTTGCGCGCCGCCCCGGCGACGCTCATCAGCCGCATCTGCAGCCCGATGACCCACGCGCCGGTGACCACAGACACCGCGAACACCGTGAGCATGGCGGGCACGGTCCACTGGGCGGTCACCGAGAACGCCAGCAGCAGCAGGGTCATGATCGCACCGTTGATGGCCAGAGACCGCAGCACCGACCAGTCCGCGAGCACGCCGCCGAGCCAGGTGCCGACGATCGAGCCGAGACCGAAGGCGAGCAGGAACACCGGCACCCAGCTCTCCGGCCGACCGGTGACCTCGGTGACCGTCGGGGCGATGTAGGAGTACATCGCGAACATCCCGCCGAAACCGACGGCACCGACACCGATCGTCAGCCATACCTGGGCGCTGCGGAAGGCCTGCAGCTCACGGTGCCAGTTCTGCTCGGGGTCGGCGTCGGTGCGCGGCACCCAGCGGCGCACCAGCACGACCGTCAGCACCCCGACGCCGGCCACGACCCAGTACGCGGTGCGCCAGCCGTAGAGCTGGCCGAGCCAGGTCACCGCCGGGACGCCGACGATGTTCGCCAGCGGGATGCCGAGCATGATCCGCCCGACAGCCCGACCGCTGCGGCCCGTGGGGGCCAGGCTCACCGCGACCAGCGAGGCCATGCCGAAGAAGGCGCCGTGGGGGACGCCGGAGACGAACCGGGCCAGCATCAACGTCTCGTAGTTCGGCGCCATCGCGGCGAGGGCGTTGCCGACGGCGAAGGCCGACATCAGGCCGAGCAACATGGCCCGGCGCGGCGCCTTCGCGCCCAGGATGGACAGCAACGGCGCGCCGAGGACCACGCCCAGGGCGTACGCGGAGATGGTGTGTCCCGCGGTCGGGATGTCGACGCCGATGCCGCGGGCGATCTGCGGCAGCAGGCCCATGGTGACGAACTCGGTCACGCCGATGCCGAAGCCGCCGACGACCAGTGCGATGCTGGCCAGGCGGATCGTCGTCGCGTCCGCGCTCTCGGCAGCGAGCGTCGGGGGGCGGGACACAGGGGTGGTCATGGGTGTTTCATCGTCATAGGGCCTCAGAGTCTTCCCCATGAGAGGAGCGGATCGGTGATCACCGACCTCAACCGCCCCTGGTGGGTCCTCATCTCGGCCAGCACCGTGCTCGGACTCGTGGTGCTCGACGAGACCGTGGTCGGCGTCGCCCTTCCGACGATGCGCTCCGACCTCGGCATGTCCACCCTGGCCAGCCACTGGGTCGTGAACGCCTACCTGCTCACCTTCAGCTGCTTCCTGGCCACGGGAGGCAGGCTTGGTGACCTGCTCGGCAGGCGCAGCGTTTTTCCCGCCGGCGCCTGCCTCTTCGCGCTGGGATCTCTGGTGGCCGGTGCCGCACCGACCGGCGGGTGGCTCGTCGCGGGCCGCGCACTGCAGGGCGTGGGGGCTGCGGTGACCTTCCCGGCGTCGATGGCCATCGTGTCCTCCGCCTTCCCGCCGGAGCGCCGCGGCTTCGCCTTCGGCGTCCAGTCCACCATCGCGGCCTGCTTCATGGCTGCGGGGCCCTTGGTGGGCGGGGTGTTCTCCGAGCTGGTCTCCTGGCGGTGGATCTTCTTCGTCAACCTGCCGGTAGTGGCCATCACGGCGGGCATCCTCCTGCTGCTCCTTCCCCCGGAGGCGCCGGGACCGGGCGGCACCCGCCTGCGCGCGCTGCCACGGTTCGACTACCCCGGCCTGCTTGCCCTGACGATCGGCCTGACCGGCATCACCGTCGCCCTCATGGAAGCCACCGACTGGGGGTGGGGCTCGGTGCGGGTCCTCGGCTCCCTGATGGGAGGCAGCGTGCTGCTCGCGGTTTTCGTGATGACAGAGCTCCGTCGCTCCGACCCCCTGATCGAGCTCGACCTGCTGTCGATCCCCCCGTTCGCCGGGGGCAATGTGGTCTTCGCGATGTTCCAGTTCGAGAAGATGATCGTCTTCGTCTTCATGGCGCTGTACCTGCAGCACGTCGCGGGGATGGGGCCCATCGAGGCGGGCCTGGTCCTCAGCGTCGCCATCCTGCCCACGCTGGCCACCTCTCGGCTCGCCGGCAGGGTCCGCGACGCCGGACGCGCCCGGGCACCGGTCACCCTGGCGCTCATCCTCACGGCCACGACGCTGGTGCTCATCGGGGTGGCCACGGTGCTGCGCAGCCAGGTGCTCATCGTCACCGTGCTCATCGCCTGGGGCGCCGTGATGCCGTTCATCGCGGTGACGACCCGGCCCATGGTGATGGGCGCCGTGTCGGCCGACAAGCAAGGCCAGGCCAGTGGCCTGAACCTCAGCATCCAGATGCTGGGCGGGACCCTCGCCATCGCCGTGTGCACGCCCTTGTTCGTGTTCACCGGCACCTACTGGCCGGTGTTCGTCCTCACCGGAGGTCTGACCTTGGCGACGGCGCTCGTCTCCTGGCGCACGATGGAGCGGCCGACACTGCGAGGCGTCTCGGCGTAACCGCGCCGGCCAGCGAGACTGTGCCCATGTCTTCTCTCCTCGACCGGGCCCGCTCGATGGCAGGTGAGCTGCAGGCGCTGCGGCGTGACCTGCACCGGATCCCCGAGGTAGGCCTGGACCTGCCGAAGACCCAGGCGCGCGTGCTGGCCGAGCTCGAGGGTCTTGACCTGGAGGTGGCTACCGGCGCCGCGTTGTCCTCGGTGGTCGCGGTGCTGCGCGGGCAGGGCGGGTCCTCCGACCCACCTGGGCCCGTGGTGCTGCTGCGTGGCGACATGGACGCCCTGCCGGTTGCCGAGGAGGTCGACCTCCCCTACGCCTCCCAGCGACCCGGAGCGATGCACGCCTGCGGCCACGACCTGCACACCACTGCACTGATCGGCGCGGCCCGCCTGCTGCACGCCCACCGCGACGAGCTGGCCGGCGACGTCGTGTTCATGTTCCAGCCCGGCGAGGAGGGGCCCGGCGGCGCGGAGCCGATGCTCGCCGAGGGGGTGCTGGACGCGGCGGGGCGCCCGGTCGACGGGGCGTACGCGCTGCACGTGTTCTCGTCACGGCTGGAGCGGGGGCAGTGGTCGGCCAGGCCGGGACGCTTGATGGCCGCGGTCGACACCATCACGATCACCGTGACCGGCCGCGGCGGCCACGGGTCCACGCCTCATCGTGCAGCCGACCCGGTGCCGGTCGCCTGCGAGATCGTGCTGGCCCTGCAGACCATGGTGACCCGCACGTTCGACGCCTTCGAGTCGGTCGTGCTGACGGTAGGCCGAGTCACCGCCGGGACGAAGGAGAACATCATCCCGGACACCGCCGAGCTGGCGGCCACCTTGCGGACGTTCTCTCCTGAGGTGCGCCAGGTCGCCTGCGCCGCGGTCGAGCGCGTCGCCGCCGGAGTCAGCGCCGCTCACGGGATGACCGCCGCGGTCGCCTACAGCGAGGGCTATCCGGCGACCGTCAACGACGAGGCCGAGTACGAGCTCGGCCGTCAGGTCTGCGTCGACCTCTTCGGTGAGGAGCGCTACGAGGAGGCGGAGGTGCCGTTGATGGGCTCGGAGGACATGTCGTACGTGCTGCAGCAGGTGCCCGGCGCCTTCTTCTGGCTGGGCGCTCACGCCACCGGCGACGTCGCCGACGCGCAGGACAACCACTCCTCGCGGGCGGCGTTCGACGACTCGGTGCTCCCGGATGCCGCCGCCTGGCTCGCCAGCGTCGCCCTCCGTCGCGCGCAACAGGAGTAGTCCCGGGCCAGCGTCGCCCTCCGCCGCTGCGACCATCCAGGGTCCCTCGCGGCAGCTGCCACGACGCGAGGCCCGGTGGGGGGACACCTCGCCGCAGAGTTCACCTGTCGGTGACCGCGAGCCGCTCGATGGTCTGCATGATCTGGGCTCCGTCCGTGTCCGGATCCTGGGCACGGGGATAGCCGTTCACGATGCGCACCGGTGTCCAGCGGGCCTCGTTCACACCGCTGACCTCGAGGGTCAGGTGGAGCACGGCGCTGGCTGTCTCTGGGGTCCCGTCCGGGTAGTCGAAGACGAAGTTGCCGAGACTCCACGCCACGAAGGAGCGATCCGCGTACCCGTGGGCCTGCAGGCGATGCGGATGCGCTCCGACAACGGCGGTGGCCCCCGCTCGCAGAGCGGCCCGGCCCAGCGCCTGCTGCTCGGGGCTCAAGGTCTCGGTCTTCTCCCAGCCACTGTGCAGCAGCACGATGACCTGGTCTGCTCGTGCGCTGGCCGCGGTCACATCCTCAGCGACCCGGTCCGGCTCACCCCAGGCCACCCCCGGTGAGTCGGGGCCAGCGGTCCACGACCTGCTGTCGAAGCCCG
Source organism: Ornithinimicrobium sp. (assembly GCF_035267225.1). Lineage (GTDB taxonomy): Bacteria > Actinomycetota > Actinomycetes > Actinomycetales > Dermatophilaceae > Ornithinicoccus. The sequence goes on along the minus strand of NZ_DATFMA010000052.1, from coordinate 59,165 downwards.
AACGCTCTACCGGCATGTTCAGGTAGGCCAAGAAGGCGATGCGCTGGCCCCCCACCTCGATCGTGGTCGGGGCATGAGCCTGGCGACTGTTCTCCCCGACCCCTACGTGAGCGATCCCGGCCTGGTCCAGGATGTCGGTCGTGCTACGGAGGGCCGTGGGCCCGTAGTCCAGGATGTGGTTGTTGGCCAGAGACACCAGGTCGAAGCCTCCATCGGTCAGCACCTCGACCGTCTCAGGGTCGGACAGGAAGGTGAACCGTTTCGGCGCTCTGGTGCCGGTGGTGCCCAAGGGGGTCTCGAGGTTGCCCACCGTGAGGTCGGCCTCACGCAGCACGCCTCGCACGCTCTTCAGGACCGCCCTCGGGCCGTCCCGGTCGATGCGCGCCCCGACGTTGCGGTCCAGCATGATGTCGCCGACGAAGGCGATCTCCACGGGTTCGGGGTCGGGTTCAGGTTCCGGGTCAGGTTCGGGTTCGGGTTCGGGTTCGGGGCCGGTCTTCGGGGCGAGGTCCGGGCCCTTCGAGGTGGAGGACGGAGCCGTCGATCGCTCGGGGGGCCAGTGTGCCGCGGTTTCGCCGGCTGCGCTGGGCCCGGACTGGGCCGATTCGGCACTCGGGGTCGGCATGGATGTTCGGCCGGTCGAGAAGGCAGTGCACCCCGCGGCCACCACCGTCATCACCACCAAAGATGTCGTCAATGGTGATCGCACCAACGGCCGGATTGCCATATGAACAGAAGCCTAAAGCCTTGCCCGGATTCTTACGGCTTGGTATGCGCCTTTTTGCGCCGCGATTGAAGAACCGCCACACCTTTCGGCGTACTCGTACTCAGTCCTCTCATTGGTGCGCCCAGTCGAGTGGCTCGAGCCACACCGTCCGTTCTGCTCTCATACCCGAGCGGTGTGGGGTCGGGGCACGGCAGCGCCGGGCGACCTACGCCGTGTGGGCACGCACAGGCCGAGCTGCCGGCGTGTAGTCAGGAGCGGGACTGCTCGTAACGCGCCAACGCCTCGGAACGCGCCTCTTTGTGGTCCACGACCCGCTCCGGATAGCCGTGCTCGTAGCCGTCGTCGGCTTTCCACGGCTCGTGCACCGACTTGCCGCTCAGATGACGTAGCTCGGGCACATAACGGCGCACGTAGTCACCGCTCGGGTCGAACCGCTGCCCCTGCGTGGTGGGGTTGAAGATGCGAAAGTACGGGGCGGCGTCCGTGCCTGTCCCCGCCACCCACTGCCAACCGTGGTTGTTCGAGGCGATGTCACCGTCGCGAAGGTGCCGCAGGAAGTGCCGTGCTCCGTGCGGCCACCACACGTGCAGGTGCTTGCACAGGAAGCTCGCGGTGACCATCCGCACCCGGTTGTGCATCCACCCCTCGGCCAGCAGCTGGCGCATCCCCGCGTCCACGAACGGGTAACCGGTCCTCCCCTCACGCCAGGCCTGCACCATCTGCGCCACCTGGTCGTCGGTGTCCGGGTCGTCATAGACCATCGCCGACAGCTGGGGCTTGAGGTCCTGCCACGCGGAGCTGGGGTTGTGCCAGAGCACGTCGGCGTAGAACTCGCGCCAGGCGATCTCGGTGGCGAACCCGTACACCCCCTTGCCGCGGCGTCCCTTGAGGTCCGCCAGCAGGGTCCTCGGATGGATCGTGCCGTACTTCAGCTGCACCGACAGCTGGCTCGTTCCGTCGTGGTCGGGCCGGTCCCGCTCGTCGTCGTACTCACCGACACCTCCGTCGAGAAAGTCGTGCCAGCGCTCCAGGGCCGCCTGCTCCCCCACCGCCGGCAGCTCCACCCCGTCGACGAGCTCCGGCTTTCCCGGCATCGGCTCGGAGGAGACCTGCCGGTGCCAGCGCACGTCGGACGGTGGCTGGGCCGGGTCGGGCCAGCCGTGGTCGCGCCAGGCGTTCGAGAACGGCGTGAACACCTTGTAGGGCTCCCCTGAGCCGTTGAAGATCGTGCCCGGTCCCACCGCGTAGGCCGATCCGGTCGCCACCAGGGGCACCTGACCCAGGGCGTCGCTGACCTGCTCGTCGCGACGGCGGCCGTAGGGCGTCGACTCGGCGGAGATGTGCACCGACTGCGCACCCGACTCCTGCACCAACGTCGGGAGCACCTCGGCCGGCTTGCCGCGGCGCAGCACGATCGCCCCCTCGTAGGCCTGCTGTGCCTCCTCCAGCGCCGACAGCAGGCAGTGGGTGCGCACGTCCGACTGTTCGAGCAGATCGGGGTCGAGCACGAACACCGGGAGCACTCTTCCCCCGTCAGCGGCCTTCCAGGCCGCCGTCAGAGCCGGCAGGTCGTGCAGACGCAGGTCGCGCCGCAGCCACAGCATCGCGGTAGGCATGCGGCCAGACTAGGCGTCCCCGCCGACGGGCCCGCGGGCGGATGTGCGGCCATTGTTACGGATGAGCCTCTTTTTCTGCGACACAGGCGATCCGGGTTTCGTGTTCGGCCCTTGCTGTGCGACGATGAACCCGCTCGCGACACGTACCGGTCGCTGGAGCACGCGGCAGGCAGGGTCGACAACCGGCAGGGACACCGGCATGCCTAGACCAGCATGGTCGACCCTGCCTGCCCACCAACGTCCCAGGGTACGGGGTCTGCGGTCCGACATCGTTCGGGGGGCCGGGACGCTACCGGGAACCGAGCCAGCGGTCAGCCTGACGACGGTGCTCGGCCTGCTTGTCCTCGTCCATCCCGTCCCACATGCGGGTCATCATGCGTGAGCGGAAGTTCGCCTCGAAAACCTCCCGGTGGTCGGCCACGAAGCTCCAGTAGAGCCCGTCCCAGGAGGCGGTCCACTCGCCGGAGCCGAAGTCGGACATCTTGCGCAGGTAGTTGCTCCCGGAGACGTAGGGCTTGGTGGTGATCGCCTCGCCGGCAGCGAACTGGCTCATGCCGTAGACGTTCGGCACCATCACCCAGTCGTAGGCGTCGATGAACATCTCCATGAACCACTCGTAGACGGCGGTCGGATCGGTCCGCAGCAGGCACATGAGGTTGCCGAAGACCATGAGCCTCTCGATGTGGTGCGCGTACGCCGTCTGCTCCACCGAGCGCAGGACGTGGTCCACCGGGGGCAGGCCCACGTCGGTGTGCCACCACCCTGGCGCCAGCGAGCGAGAGTGCTCCAGCGCGTTGGACGTGCGCATCTGCGCGCCCCACAGGACGTAGGTGGCGCGCATGTACTCCCGCCAGCCGATGACCTGACGCACGAACCCTTCGAGCGAGGCCAAGGCGATGTCCTGCTCCTCCGCGGCGGCCAGCGCCTGGTCCACCACCGAGCGAGGGTCGACCAGCCCGATGTTGAGCCCGGGGGTGAGGACGGCGTGGAAGACGAACCGGTGCTCGGTGCTCATGGCGTCCTCGTACGGGCCGAACTCGGCGAACCGCTCGTCGAGGAACTGCCCGAATGCCTCTTCTGCCTCCTCGTGGCAGGTCGGCCAGGCGAAGGCGTCGGGCTCGCCAGGAGCATCCGGGAACTCCTGCTTCACCCAGGCGATCGCGTCGGTGACCTCCTGCGCGCGTCCGGGGAGGCTCACCGCCGGCACAGGGTGCTCCTTCGGCAGCTTCTTGCGGTTCTCGGTGTCGAACGACCACTGACCGCCGACCGGCTGGTCCCCGTCGACAAGGATACCGAGGCGCTGGCGCTGCCAGGAGTAAAAGTGCTGCATGCGCGCCGAGTTCTCGGCGAACCACTGGCGCAGCTCGGCCCGGGTGGTGAGGAAGTTCGGCGACTCCAGCACGTCCTCGCCGACGGTGAACTCCAAGCGCGTGGTCGTGCGTCGCCGCAGCCGATCGAGGATCGCGCGAGTCCGCCGGGAGAGCCAGTCGTCGACCGGGTCGAACAGCGTGACCCGCTGCGGATCCAGCTCGGCCACCAGCTCCTGCCACCGCTGGCCACTTGAGCGCTCCGCGTCGCTCTCGACGACGTGGACGCCGAAGCCCGCGTCCCCGAGCCGAGCCGCGAAACGCCGCATGGAGGCGCGGTGCAGGATGAGCTTCTGGGCGTGGAAGGAGTACTGCCGGAAGAACAGGTCGTCCTCGACCAGCACGAACACCGTGCCCCGGGGCGCCTCGAGGTGCTCGAGGAAGAGCTGATGCGGGAACACCAGCCGCACGTGACCGGCAGGCGACATCAGCGCCTCACCACCCGCGCGTCCCGGGCGCTCCCTTGAACGGACCGGCGACGCGGGAGGTGATCCACCCGCCGTAGAACGAGCCGTCCTGAGGCTGGACGCGCTCGCCGTCGACGTAGCAGGCGTCTACGGCTCCCGACATCACCGCGACATGGCCACGTAGCGCCTCGAAGCCGGGCGTCGTCCGGGGGTAGTGCCAGGCGGCTCGGGCGGCGACCCGCTCCGAGCCGGCAGCGCGCTCGGCCGGCCCGACCGTCCTACCGTCACCGGACTCGATGACCACGAGGTCGAAGTAGTGCGCGACGCCTTTGAACTCACAGAACGTCGTACCCGGAACCGCACGAAGCACCCCCGGGGAGAACGCCTGTGCCGGGAGGTAGTAGGTCGGTGGATGCGAGGTCTCCCGCACTCGCAGGCTCCTCGAGGTGCTCGCGATGCACCGGCCGGCGTGATGGACCTCGACCAGCTCGGCGCTGGGCACGACGTCGGGCGGGCGTGGGTAGTCCCACACCGACTCCGGGGGCGGCACTGGCTGCTCAGCCACGAGGTCCCTCCACATCTGCGGCGCTCAAGGGGTCCCATGATCGACGTCGGCACCGGGGAGTACCGTCGGACCCACCACCATACGTCGACCCGGAGAGGGAGCAGACAGGGCCATGGCCGAGATCACCTACACCGTGCCGGGGTTGGACCACGAGCAGAGCGGCACCGTCGTCGGCCTCCTGCAGAACCGCTTGTCGGCCTACAACGACCTGCACCTGACCCTGAAGCACGTGCACTGGAACGTGGTCGGCCCGCACTTCATCGCCGTCCACGAGATGCTCGACCCCCAGGTCGATCTGGTGCGCGGCTACGCCGACGAGGTGGCCGAACGCATCGCCACGATGGGTGGCTCACCGCAGGGCACCACCGGAGCCATCGAAGCCGACCGTACCTGGGACGACTACTCGATCGGGCGGGACGGTGTGCTGGCCCACCTGGCCGCGCTGGACCTGGTCTACGTCGGTCTGCTCACCGACCACCGCAAGGCCATCGCCCTCCTCGGCGACCTGGATCCGGTCACCGAGGACATCCTGATCGGCCACACCGCGGAGCTGGAGAAGTTCCAGTGGTTCATCCGCGCCCATCTGGAGGACATCGGGGGTCAGCTGACGCACGCGGGTGCGACCTCCGAGGCCAACGCCGCCGCGGACGCTCGCTAGGGCACCCCGATGACCGCGCCGCCACCGGGACAGGAGCCCGACACCGAGCAGGACATGCTGCCCGACCGGCCGAGCAACAGCCCCAAGGAGCTTCTGCGGTTTCTGCGCGCCGCGCTGGTCACGCCCGTCCCCCGGGACCACTCGCAGACCGACGCCCAGTTCCGCCGGCGGCGGATCGTGGTCCTCTGCACGCTGTTCGCGGGCTCGTTCCTCTTGGGCTACGGGCTGACCCGGGAGCCGGGTGACATCAGCTTCTACATCGCCACGGCGGCCCTGGCCGGCGTCTGGACGGTGGGGGCGTTCGCCTCCGGCCCGCTGCACCTGGGGTGGGCCCACACGCGAATGGGCGAACGGCACGCTCGCCCGGTGCTCCAGCCGTTCCTGCTCGGCGTCTTCGCCGTCACCGTCTTCTGCCTGGGAGCGGTGATCGTCGCCCAGTTCGCCTTTCTGCGCGATCCGGTGAACGACGTCCTCGACTACGCTCGCGCCGCCCCGATCGCCCTCGTGGCCAGCATCACCCTGATCAACGGGCTGGCCGAGGAGCTGTTCTTCCGCGGGGCCGCCTTCGCGGCGATCGGGCGCAAACACCCGGTGGAGATCTCCACCGCCCTCTACGGCCTGGTGACCATCAGCACTGGCAACCTCATGCTGGTCTTCGCCGCCGTCGTCCTCGGCACGATGGTAGGGCTCCAGCGACGCGTCACCGGCGGGGTTCTCGGCCCGATCATCACCCACCTGGTGTGGTCGATGTCCATGTTGTTCATTCTGCCGCCGTTGCTGATGGCCCTCACCCCGATGTCATGAACCACCAACCAAGGAGCCTCTGTGGCTGAACGACGCGCTCTCGTGACCGGTGCCACCGGGTACATCGGATCCCGACTGGTCCCCGCCCTGCTGGCGCAGGGGTGGACCGTGCGGGTCCTGACCCGGACCGCCGAGAAGGTCGAGTCCCGACCATGGCACGACGAGGTCGAGATCTCCGAAGGGAACGCCGACGACGAGGAGGATCTGCGCTCGGCGATGTCCGGGGTGGAGGTCGCGTACTACCTCATCCACTCGATGGACGGCTCCGGCGACTTCGTCGAGCGCGACCGCAACCTGGCGAAGTCCTTCGCGCAATGCGCCGAGACCCAGGGGGTGCGGCGCATTGTGTACCTCAGCGGCCTCTACCCACCCGGGGAGAAGCTCTCCACCCACTTGGGCTCCCGCAAGGAGGTCGAGGACGTCTTCCTCGACTCCGCGGTGCCCACCGCCGTGCTCCGCGCGGCGGTCATCCTCGGAGCGGGCTCGGCCTCGTTCGAGATGCTGCGCCACCTCACCGACCGCTTGCCCATCATGATCGCCCCGAAATGGCTCTCGACGCGGATCCAGCCGATCGCCATCCAGGACGTGCTGCGCTACCTGGTCAAGGCAGCAGAGCTCCCGAGCGAGGTGAACCGCGGATTCGACATCGGTGCGAACGAGGTGCTGACCTACAAGGACATGATCGACCGGTACGCCGCCGTCTCCCGGCTGGCCAAGCGGCGGGTCCGCACGCTGCCGGTGATGACGCCCGGCCTGGCCAGCCACTGGATCGGCCTGGTCACCCCGGTCCCCTCCGGCATCGCCAAGCCCCTCGTGGGCTCGCTGGTGCACGAGGTCATCTGCAAGGAGCACGACATCGCCACCTACATCCCTGATCCCGAGGGAGGGTTCGTCAGCTTCGACGAAGCGATCAGGCGCGCGCTCGACGGCCCTCAGCCGATCGCGCTACGGCCCGACGTCGACGCCGAGAACCCGGGCCGCATCAGCGCCGCCGACCCGCAGTGGGCGGGGATGACCGTCTTCATCGACGAGCATCGCTCCACCGTCGACGCCTCCCCCGAACAGGTCTGGAGCCAGATCGAGCAGCTCGGCGGTGAGCACGGCTGGCACGTCCCGGACTTCCTGTGGCGCGTGCGTGGCCTCATGGACCGAGCCGCGGGGGGCCAGGGCCACGTCGCCCGCCGCGAGCCAGGGCCGCTGCACGAGGGAATGAAGGTCGACTCGTGGGTGGTGGAGCTGGTGCGGCCCGGGGAGAGCGTGTGGCTGCGCTCGCGGATGAAGGCCCCCGGAGTGGCGCGGATGATCCTGTCGGTCGAGTCCGGCTCCCGGCCCCAGCAGTCGGTGCTCACTCAGCAGGCCGAGTTCACCCCCGCCGGGCTTCCCGGCCTGACCTACTGGGGCGGACTGTGGGCGGGGCACAAGCCGACGTTCGCCGCCATGCACCGCGGGCTGGTCAGGGCCGCTGAGGATGCCGCCGCAGGTAGCCTTGCGCGGCCCGCTTCCCACTGACCATCGCCCCCTGGATCGACGCGGTGTCGCGGTGGTCTCCGCAGACGATCACCCGCTCGCTGATCTGCAGCGGCTTCCTCGTGGCCAGGGGCGGTGGCTGGGCCGGCAGAGCATGCCGCACCTCGTGGCGATGCACGTGCTGCCACCGGTCCGTCGCCACGCCGTACAGCTCGCCCGCGTGCCGCAGCACATCGGTGAGAGGGAGCGAGCGGGATCCGGCGGGCAGCAGGACCGACGTCTGCACCAGCGGCCGTCCGGCGGGGGCGTAGGACGGAGCCCCCGCGCTGATGACCGCGGTGTTCTTGATCGGTCCGGCTGCGGTGCGTCCGTCCACGATCAGCATCGGCAGGTGGCTCGGCGCCTCGTCCATGGTGAACCAGTCGGTGACGACGCCCTTGCTCACCGGTACCGGGACGCCGACAAGCTCCTCGGCGACCGGGGCGGACGTCGCCACCACCACGAGGTCGGCCTGCGCCGTGCTGCCCTCCACCGCGACGGCGGCCCCGGAGCCCAGGTCACGCACCTGGTCGACCCGGGCCCCGGTCCGGACCGGCCGGGCGAGACCGTCGGCCAGCTGCTGAGGCAGGGCCTGCATCCCGCGTCGGGGAAGGCCGGGCGAGCCCAGGGCGAACATACGCAGCAGGAGTCGGATGAAGGAGTTCGAGGTGCTGCCGTCGTCCTCCAGCACCGTTCCGGACAGGAATCCGTCGACGACGCGACGCAACGGGCCGGTCAGGCCCGCACGGTCCATCGCGGCTCCCCGTCGCAGATCCCGGCCACGGGTCAGGTTCGCGACCGGCCCCAGGCTGGGGCCCGCCCAGCGCGCCAGCGCGAGAAGCTCTGCGGGGGCCAGATAGCCGCTGGTCACGGTGTCGCGCAGGTGCCCCGGCTCGCGTAGCGGGTCCGCCAGCACGACGCGACGACCGTCCTCCCGCAGCACCCCCACGCCTGCGCCGAGGGTCTGCATGCCGAGTGCGGTCAGGTCGATGTGCTCCTGGACCGCCGGGTAGGCGGGGTTGAGCACCTGGAAGCCACGGTCCATCAGGAAGCCGTCGACCTCGTCGGTGGTGATTCTGCCCCCGACATCCGGGGCGGCTTCGAGTACCTGCACCTCCACCCCGGCCGACTCGAGCACGGTGGCACACATGAGCCCGGACATACCGGCGCCGACCACGATGACCTGGGCGTCGAAGCCCCCTCGGGCGTGGTCGGTGTGCGAGGGCCGCACCACCTCCTGGCTCATCAGGAGGCCTCTTGCTCCGCGGCGCCCGGTGCGATCTCGGCGGCTCGGGTGCGTTCGAGCCCGGCCATCGCCCACCGCACGGTGGAGGTCCCGACCTGACCCAGCGGGTGCGCCACCCAGCGGGCCACGACCTCGGGCAGAGGCAGGCCCAGCATCTCGCGCGCCCACACGGGCAGCAGAGCCACTCCGCCCGCGGCCAGAGCGCCATAGCCCGGCCGGGCGGCCCACGGCAGGGGCGGGGAGAGAAGCAGGAACCGCGCCGCCTCGCGCGCGGCGGGCGTGGTCTCCATCTCGGGACGGAACGACTCCAGCTCGGCTCGCAGCTCCGCGACGGTCTGGGGCGGCTCGACCACACCGAGCCGGCGTGCGGACACCGCGGCCTGCCGGACGTAGGTGTCAGCCTCGGCGTCGGTCAGCGGCGCGGCGGCGTAGGCCTGAAAGCCCCGCAGAAAGGCGTCGATCTCCGCGATGTGCACCCACATGAGCAGGTGCGGGTCGCTCGCGCGGTAGGGCCGCCCGTGAGCGTCACGGCCACGCACCCGCGCGTGGATGCTGCGGACGTGGGCGATCATCTCCTCGGCATCGGTCACGGTCCCGAAAGTCGTGGTGGCCAGGTAGTTGCTGGTGCGTTGCAACCGTCCCCACGGGTCGCCCTTGTAGCCGCTGTGGCCGGCCACTCCCGCCATCGCCATCGGGTGCAGCATCTGCATGAGCAGGGCGGTGACCCCGGCGGGGAACATGGCGGCATCGGCATGCACTCGCCAGACCGGGTCCTCGCGGGTGAACCAGCGCTCGCCCTCCGCTCCCCAGATGCGCTGGGCCCGATGGGGGGCATCCTCGCCGGCCACCTTGGCCCGCAAAGCCTGACCGATCATGACCTGGACCGATCCGCTGGCCCGTCGCACCTGATGGCGCATGGCATCGGTCACCACGATCGAGCTCCTTCATCTCTGTGCCGGGCGGACCTCGTCGTGCTCATCGTCGGCGTCCCGGACGGCTTCTTCGGTGTGCTTGCCCCGCCGCAGCCGTCGAGGCCAGTAGAAGGTCTCGCCCAGGGTCAGCACGATGGCCGGCACCAACACCGTCCTGACCACCAGGGTATCGATGAGCACCCCGACGAAGATGACCACCCCCAGCTGAGCCAGCACCACCAGCGGGAGGACGCCCAGTGCGGCGAAGACGGCGGCCAGCAGGATGCCCGCACTGGTGATGACCCCGCCGGTGGCCGCCAGCCCGCGGAGGATCCCGTCCCGGGCGCCGACTACGGCACTCTCCTCGAGCGCACGGGTAATGAGGAAGATGTTGTAGTCGACGCCCAGCGCCACCAGGAACAGGAACGCCAGCAGCGGGACCCCGGAGTCGAGCCCGCTGAAGCCGAAGACGGTGGTGAAGAGCAGCCAGGAGATGCCCAGGGCGGACAGGTAGGTCAACAGCACGGTCGACACGAGGATGACCGGGGCGAGGAACGAGCGCAGCAGCCCGAACAAGGCCACCAACACGAGACCGAGGATCAGCGGAAGGATGAGCACCCGGTCGCGCGCCGTTCCCTCGTCGGTGTCGAGCGCCTCGGCATCGGCGCCGGTCACGTACGTCCGCGGCTGGTCCTCCAGTGCGCTGCGCAGGTCCTTCACCGCCTGCTCACCCCCGCTGGTGCTCGGTGCCACGGAGAGCACGGCCTGGAAGGTCGTGATCCCTGCCTCCTGTTGGCCCGGACGCACCGACTCCACCACGTCGACGCTCTCGACCGCGCTCTGGATCTGGCCCAGCCGTTGCTCGTCGGTCGTGTCGGTGACGATGGTCGTGGGGTCTGCGCTCCCCGCCGGAAACGACTCCCCCAGACGCTCGGCGGCGCTGATGGCCTCGGGCTCCTGGAGGAACTGTTCGTTCGTGGGCAGCCCGAGGTCGATCCGCGTGGCGCCGGCAGCCGCCAGGGCCAGCACCACCACCGTCGCGGCGATGAACAGGGGCGGGCGCTTGTCGACGGCGTTGCCGACCCGCTTCCAGATGGAGGTGCCGTCGGCCAGGGCGGCCTGCCCCACCCGGGGCACGAGCGGCCAGAACACCCACCGACCGAACTGGACCAGCACGGCCGGCAGTAGGACCAGCGCGAACCCGGCCGCGATCACGATGCCGACCGCACACGCCAGGCCCAGACCCCGCGTGGTGGGGAAGACTGACAACAGCAGGGTCAGCAGACCGAGGAACACGGTCGATGAGCTGGCGAAGACCGCTTCGGAGGTGCGTCGAAGCGCCAAGGCCATGGCCTCGTGCCGGCTCTCGTGCCGCTTGAGCTCGTCGCGGTACCGCGAGATGAGCAGCAGCGCATAGTCGGTGCCGGCCCCGAAGACGAGGACGGACAGGATGCCCGTGGTCGACTCGTCCCACGGCACACCCGCGACCTCGAGCACACGGGTGGCCGCGGTGGAGGCGAACACGTCGCCCAGGCCGATGACCGTCAGCGGAATCAGCCACAGGGTGGGGCTGCGGTAGGTGACGAGCAGCAGAACGGCCACCACGGAGGCCGTGGTGAGCAGGAGCGTGAAGTTCGCGCCCTCGAAGACGGCAGCGAGGTCGGCCTCGATCGCGGCGGGTCCGGTCACCGCGGCGGTCACCGCCTCCGGGGCCTCCTCGTCGAGGGTGTCGCGCAGGGCGGTGACCTCGGCGGAGGTGTCCGTGGCAGTGGCCGAGGGCACGGTGAGCACCGCGATCGCGGCGGTGCCGTCGTCCGACGGGACGACCTGGGCGGAGGGGTACTCCTCTCCCTGCGTGGTCGTCAGGCTGTCGACGACCTGCTGCAGCGTTCCGAGCCGGGCGGTGATGTCCTCGTCCTGGACCGTGAACAGTGCGATGGCGGTGGTGGTGTCGTCGGCCGGCAGCTGGTCGAGGAGCTCCACCCCCTCGGTGTTGCCGTAGCCCTGCGCCAGGGTGTCGGTCGGCGACGGTGACCGCTCGCCGGGACCGACCCCGACCAGGACGCCGACCGCCAACAGGATCGCCACCACCGCGACGACGCGCGACGAGACGCGGGAGGTGATCGTGTCGGCGAGCTTCAGCACGGCAGAATATTACGACAATCGAAAGAGTTCGTTGGGTGGGCGAACGGCACGACGATGGCCTGCCCCGACCCGCGCCGGGGACCGGTCACCCGTGCTTGTGTGAGTCAGCCCTGCGCACCAGGCTCCACGCCAGGGGGAAGACCACGGCCGCGATACCGGCCTTGACCACGCCGCCGAGGATGAACGGGGTGAACCCGTACTCCAGGACCAGGGCCGGGTCGCTGGTCCCGGTCACCATGGCCAGGTAAGGCAGGCCGAACAGGAAGGGCACCAGGGAGGCGAGAAGAAACCCGGCCATCGCCAGCACCGGACGGCGGTCCCAGGTGCGCTCGGCCAGCCAGCCGACCAGGGCGGCGGCGAAGACGAAGCCGATGATGTAGCCGAAGGACGGCTTGAGCAGCGCCGCCGGCCCCCCGGTGAAGTCGGCGAACCACGGCACCCCGGCGACCCCGGCGACCAGGTAGGTGAACAGCGAGGTCGCGCCACGGCGCATCCCGAGACTGCCACCCACCAGCAGCACCGCCAGGGTCTGACCGGTGATGGGCACCGGGAACATGGGGATGCTCACCTGGGCAAGGGCCCCCACCACGACCGCACCCGTCAGTACCAGCGCGATATCGGTCGTCAGGCTCCGCGAGATCAGCCGGTCGACGAGAACGGAGGGGTGGGCAACGGCTGCGGTACTCACGAGTGCGGCTCCTGAGGGGCGGAGGGTGGGCGGGCCAGAGGGTGCGGCCTTCGCGCGACAGCCTGCCACAGGCTCAGCACGACAGACAGCCTCGCCAAGGAGCGGCGAAGTCAGCTCGGGGGCGTGTCGGCGGCCTTGCCCGAGACCAGCGCGCTGCTGCGCACCAGCCGTGGCGCCGTGACCAAGGCGAGCCCGCCCACCACGTTGGCGAGGGTGACGTACCAGAACCAGGCGAGCCAGCTGCCGTAGGTCACGCCCTCGGCGCCGGAGTGCAGGGCCCCGAAGATGATCACCGAGTCCAGGATCGAGTGGAACAGACCCAGACCGATCAGCAGGAAGGCACCGGCCAGGGATGCCGCCAGGGTAGCCACCTGAGAGGTGCTGCCGGCCTTCATCCGGGTCATGAGAGTGATCGCGCCGCCGCCGAGCAGCGCCAACGCGATGGAGGTCAGGTCAAGCGGGGCGTCCACGAACTCGCGCGACTTCTCGGCGATGGTCGCGTGCAGCTTCGGGAAGGCCAGCACGACGAGCCACATCAACGTCCACCCTCCCGCGAGGTTCGCTACCAGCGTCAGGCCCCACAGACGAGCAAGCTGCAGCATGGAGCCCTGCCCGGCGAAGATGGCGACGATGGGGTAGAAGAATCCTTCGGTGAAGAGCTCTGAGTGCGCGAGGTAGAGCGCGGCGAAACCGATGGCGAAGGCGATCGAACCCAGGAAGGGGCTCTTCGTCACGTCGTAGACGCTGAGGTAGGCCAGGACCCCGAAGCCGATCTCGACCCCACCGAGGAACCCGGTCGTCAGCATGACGCGCAGCGAGCGGTGCAGCCGCTCCCGCCCTTCGGAGACGCTGTGGTCGAACGTCCCCTCCACCTCTGCCTCGACCTCGTCGTCTCCTAGTTTTCCCGGCGCAGCCACGGCGAGAACCTACCCCGATCACTCCGGGCCGGCCTGGCGGGGGCCCTGAGGGCCACGCGCTCGGGGACATTGGCGCCCACGCCGCGATGGCACCAGACTGAGCCGATGCGCATCGGTATCCTCACCAGCGGCGGCGACTGCCCCGGTCTGAACTCGGTGATCCGCGGGGCGGTGATGAAGGGCGACCGGATCTACGGTCACACTTTCCTCGGCGTCCATGACGGGTGGCGTGGGCTGGTGGAGGACGACATGCGCGACCTGCCCCGTCACGACGTGCGCGGGCTCTCCCGGCAGGGCGGGACGATCCTGGGCACCTCTCGCACCAGCCCCTTCGACCACGGCGGCAGCGACCGGGTCAAGGAGGTCATGGCGAGCCGCGAGATGGACGCGGTGATCGCCATCGGTGGTGAAGGCACCCTCACGGTGGCCAAGCTGCTCCACGAGGACGGCGTCAAGGTCGTCGGTGTGCCCAAGACCATCGACAACGACCTGTCCGCGACCGACTACACCTTCGGGTTCGACACCTCCGTGGCCATCGCAACGGAGTCGATCGACCGGCTGCGCACCACCGCCGAGAGCCACCACCGGTGCATGGTGGTGGAGGTGATGGGCCGCCACGTCGGCTGGATCGCGCTGCACGCAGGCCTTGCGGGCGGGGCGCACGCCATCCTCATCCCCGAGGTGCGGGTCGGCATGGACGAGGTCGTGGGGTGGGTCGAGTCGGCGAAGGACCGGGGCCGGGCCCCGGTCGTCGTCGTGGCCGAGGGCTTCGTGCCCGAGGGAGACACCGAGGCCGTCTCGAGCGGGGGCGTGGACGGGTTCGGCCGACCGCGGCTGGGGGGCGTCGGGCAGTACCTGGCGGCCGAGCTGGAGAAGCGCACCGGGATCGAGAGTCGCTCGATGATGCTCGGCTACCTCCAGCGCGGTGGGGTGCCGACCGCCTTCGACCGCGTGCTGGCCACCCGCTTCGGCGCCGCGGCGGTCGACGCGGTACAACACAGCGAGTGGGGCACGATGGTCTCTCTCGACGGGATCGACGTCAGCACCGTGGCCCTGCACCGGGCGACCCGGCAGCTCAAGACCGTGCCCGAGCACCGCTACGAGGAGGCCTCCATCCTTTTCGGCTGAGGCGGAGGCCGGCCTTGCGCTCGGTTCCCGCTCCCTTGGCTGCGCGCCGACGCAGCATTCCCTCGTCCGAGGGTGTGGCACGCTTTTCGGTATGCCGCACGACACTCTTGCTGTCAGCGCCGCCGACGTCGACGCCGCCGCCGACCGGCTGGCGGGGCGCATCGCGCGCAGCCCGCTGACGTACAGCGAGCGCCTCTCCGCTCAGACCGGAGCCCGCGTGTGGCTCAAGCGTGAGGACCTCCAGCAGGTGCGCTCCTACAAGGGCCGCGGCGCCACCAACTTCATCGCGCAGCTGTCCAAGGACCAGCAGCGCGCGGGTGTGGTGTGCGCCAGCGCAGGCAACCACGCTCAGGGGGTCGCCTTCGCCTGCGCCCAGCTGGGAGTGCCGGCCCGCATCTACCTGCCCCGAACGACGCCGCGACAGAAGCGCGACCGGGTGTCGACGCTCGGCGGCATCGACGTCGAGGTCGTGGTCGGCGGCGACACCTACGACGCGGCCGCGACCGCGGCCAGCGAGTACGCCGAACACTCCGGGATCACGCTGGTGCCGCCGTTCGACCACCCGATGACGATCGCCGGCCAGGGCACCCTGGCTCGGGAGATCACCGAGGACCTCACCGAGCCGGCCGACGTGCTGGTCGTCCCGGTGGGCGGCGGGGGCCTGCTCGCCGGGGCCGCGACGTACGCCCACGAGCGAGCGCCTCATCTGCGGGTGGTCGGAGCCGAGCCCTCCGGCGCAGCGAGCATGACGGCCGCGCTGGCGGCGGACGGCCCGGTGCTGCTCCCCGAGATCGACCCCTTCGTCGACGGTGCGGCGGTGCGCCGCGTCGGCGAGGTGACCTTCTCGCTGGTCCGCGCGGCGGGAGCGAGCATGGTCAGTGTGCCCGAGGGCCGCATCTGTGTGGAGATGCTCGCCCTCTACCAGACCGAAGGCATCGTGGCCGAGCCGGCCGGCGCCTTGGCCGCGGCTGCGTTGGAGCAGGTCGACATCGCGCCGGGCGAGCGCGTCGTCGCCGTGCTCTCAGGGGGCAACAACGACGTGCTGCGCTACGCCGAGGTGATGGAGCGCGCCCTGATCCACGAAGGGCGGAAGCACTACTTCCTGGTCAACTTCCCGCAGGAGCCCGGAGCCCTGCGCAGGTTCCTCGACGAGGTGCTCGGCCCGGACGACGACATCGCCTTGTTCGAGTACGTCAAGCGCAGCAACCGCGAGATCGGCCCGGCGCTCGTGGGCATCGAGCTGGGCTCCCCGGCTGACCTGGGGCCCCTGCTGGCCCGGATGCGGAGCTCGTCCATCACCGTCGAGCAGATCCCGCCGGACAGCCCGATGTTCCGGTTCATCCTCTGACGCGCCCGCGGTCTGCCGAGGCTCCTCACGCGGGGGTGTGTCGGTGGCTGCACCCTCAGGGAGGAGCAGGAGGGCGACGCCCAGCCCACCCCGGGGGCCGACCGGTGCGCCGTGCCCCTCGTCTCCACTATGCTCCTCTCACCCTCACGTTGAGGGCCGTTCAAGCACTGACCCGGGGGGGTGGGGCGTCGTGCCGCGTGCGGTCAGCGCACCTCTGTGGGTGCTCATCTACTTCCTCGTCGCCGTCGCCCCGCTCGTCCTCAGCCTGATCAGCCTCGACCCGGGCCGCGGCTTCTGGGTCAACCTCTCGGTCGCCCTCGGCTTCGTGGGGCTCGCCCTCATGGGGCTCCAGTTCGTCATCGCGGCACGGATCGTCCGGGTCACCGCGCCGTTCGGGTACGACGTCGCGCTCCAGGTGCACCGGAACATGACGCCCCTCATCGCTCTCTGCGTGCTGGCGCACCCGCTGATCCTCTTCGTCTGGGACAGCCGCTTCCTCAGTCTGCTCAATGTCTTCACCGCTCCACTGCGTGCGAAGTTCGCGGTGGCCTCGGTCGCGTTGCTGCTCGTGCTCATCGCCACCTCCCTGTGGCGCGGCAGGTTCGGCCTGTCCTACCAGCTGTGGCAGGTGGTCCACGTCAGCCTGGCCACACTCGTCGTCGTGCTGGGCCTCGCGCACGTCATCCTCATCGGCTACTACATCCGCGAGCCGTGGGAGCGCGCCCTGTGGATGCTCTACACCGCGGCCTTCGTCTGGCTCGTCGTGTGGGTACGCATCGTGCGGCCACTGATCCGCCATCGACTGCGGTGGGTCGTGGTGTCCGTCGCCGAGCAGCCCCTGGGTCACACCGTGCGTATCCGGCCCGAACGTCCGGAGGTGTACGGACCGGGCGGGTTCTCCTTCCGGGCCGGCCAGTTCGCGTGGATCAACGTCGGACGCTCACCGTTCTCCCTCGCGTACCACCCGTTCTCCATCTCTTCCTCGGCGGAGAACCACGAGTGGGTGGAGTTCACGATCAAGGACGTCGGCGAGTTCACCCGGAGTGTGCATCACTTCCAGCCCGGCGACACCGTCTACCTCGACGGCCCGTGGGGAGCATTCACCATGGCCGAGCACGAGGGGCCTGGGTTCGTGTTCGTCGGCGGAGGCGTGGGAATCACTCCCCTGCTCTCGATGCTCGGGACCCTCGCCGACCGCGGGGACCGACGACCCTGCATCGCCGTCATCGGCAACCGCGCCGAGGGCTTCATCGGGCGTACCGAGCTGGAACAGCTCGAGGAGCGGCTCGACCTCACGGTCGTGCACGTCCTGTCGGAAGCATCCGACCGATGGGCCGGACGCCGAGGCCGTGTCGACGTGGGCCTCCTGGACGAGCTGTGTCCCACCGGTGACGTCCGCCACCGGTTCCAGTACTTCCTGTGTGGGCCCGACCCCATGATGGACGCCGTTGAGAGCGCCTTGCAGCAGATCGGCGTGCCCGCAGAACACATCCACTCCGAGCGTTTCGCGATGGTGTGACGTGCGACGGAGTCTGACGAACCGCCTGGTCGCCGTAATGTCGGCGCTGATCCTTCTTCTCTGCGTCGGCTGGGCGGTACTCGTGCAGCGCGCGGTACCCGACGCCTGCTCCTACACCACCCCACCCGCCAAAGCGCAGTACCTGCACTGCGACAAGGACTCCGACTCCGCGCCCTGACCCGCGGGCGTCGACACCGGGTGCACAACCGCGCCGACTACCGGCACCGGCCGCTCACGGCGCGACCATGAGCCAGGCCCCCACGGCAGCGCTGCCCAGGGTCACCATTCCCAGCATCCCTACCCACAGGGCTGCGGGCACCCCGGTCAGTGCCGCCAGCTGGGCCACGTCTGAGGTGGAGTCGCGGTAGCCCCGCCGGGACATCCGGGCGCGATCCGCGGCCAGCTCCAGCACCGAACGTGGCGCCGCCAGCAGCAGCGTGAACACCAACAGCCAGGCCAGCCCCGACAACACCACCGCCGGCATCGTCCAGCTCGCCGCCGCGACCGTGAACCCCGCCACCCCGAGGACACCGAGCCCGTAGAGGTTGCGCACGAAGACCACCAGCAGCGCGGTGAGGGCCACGAGTGCCCAGAGCACGCCGACTGCGTACCCGGCCCCGAGCACTGGCGTCGTGGCGAGGGCAACCAGCGACGGTGCGGGATAGCCGGCCAGCACGGTGGCGACCATGCCCGGGCCGCGCGCTCGACCCCGCGAGACCGTGACCCCGGAGGTGTCGGAGTGCAGGCGAATTCCCGACAGACGCCGGCCCACCAGCAGAGCGACGCCGGCGTGCCCTACCTCGTGCAGCACGGTGACGCCGTGACGGACCACCCGGTAGCCACGCGGGCTGGACACGGCGACCACGGCGAGGATGGCCAGCAGGGCCACCACGAGGGGAGGAGGGGTCGGCTGTGCAGTCGTCGCTCGCGCCCAGATCTCGGCCAGGACCTCACTCACCGGCTGTCCGCGAGCCTCGTCACTGCCGCGTCACCTCCACGGTGAACCCGTGCGACCGCAGCCGGTCAGGCAGTGTCTGCCCGAGAGCGGTCGCCGGAGTGAGCACACCTGCTTGCACCGCCTCTCCAGAGGCCAGCGCGAGCCCGGACTCGCCCAGCATCACCGCCGTGGCGTCGAAGCCGGGGTCGAGCCGCGCGGCGACGCGGCTGCGGTAACGCGCATCCGTCGTGGTCACGGCGTCGACCTCGAACGCGAACCGACCCGCCGCCCGGGTCCGTTCGCTCGGACCCTCGCCCGGGGAGGGCAGCACCCGGTCGGCCAGCCCCCGGGTGACCGGGAACGCCATCACGGCGGCAAGAGCGCCCGTGCCGAGCCCGATGCCCGCGGCCGTGGCCGCGCCCCTCCATCCCGTCGTCGTGTCCGCGACCTCCTCGTAGACCAGCGGGGCCGCACCTTCGGTCAGCGACCACGAACGACGCACGACCCGCGTGTTGTAGGGCGACATGAAGAAGGGGCCGTGCCAGCGCCCGGAGTCCGTGTCCTTGCCGATGGGTCGTGGACCGCGGCCATACGCGGTGCGGGCTTCTGCCAGGGCGTCCGGGTCTCCCACGACCCGTCGCGCGGCGGGGTCGGCGTGCATGGCGGCCACTTGGCCTCGGAGCGTGTCGATGGTGCCCCCGCCCATCCCCCCACGCGCGTCCCGCACGTGCAGGGTGGCCTCGACGAGCCGCCCCTCTCCGTCCTCTCTCGCTGCGTCGGCCGCCAGCAGGACGGCGAGGTCGGACGGCACCGAGTCGAAGCCGCACGACGGCACGATCACCGCGCCGGTGTCCTGCGCCCGGCGATGATGACGCTGGATGACCTTGCGCACGAAGAGCACCTCGCCGGTGAGGTCGGCGTAGTGGGTACCCGCGGCGGCACACGCAGCCACCAGCTCGTGTCCGTAGCGGTCGTACGGGCCCACGGTGGTCGCGACCGCTCGGGTCCGACGCACGAGGTCGGTCACCTGGGACGCGTCCGTGGCGTCCACCGTGACTCTCGGCCAGGAGGCCGCGTGGTCGGGCAGCTGCGCGACGAGCCTGTCGAGCCGGTCACCGGACCGGGCGGCCAGGCCGATGCGCACCCCGGACGGGGCGCTGGCAGCGAGGTAGGCGGCGGTCAGCCGCCCGACGAAGCCGGTCGCTCCGACCAGCACCAGGTCAAGGTCGCGTGAGGTACTCATGCGCTCATCGTGCCGCGTGAGCCTTGGCGACGCCTGAGCAGCCGGTCGTCGGCAGAACCCACCCCTGCTCCATACTGGAGCGGTCAGGCCTGAGGAGGCACGAACATGACCCAGAAGCCGCCCGCGATCGACCACGGGGACCGCGACCTCGACATCGGCACGCCGAAGTCCTGGGCGGCGGGGGTGCCGGGCGTCGTCGCCTCCCTGCGCAACTCGGAGCAGCAGATGGGTGTCACGCGCACGGCGCTGACCCTGACCGCGCTCAACCAGCACCGGGGCTACGACTGCCCGGGGTGCGCCTGGCCCGACCCGCGGGACCGCAGCGTGGCCGAGTTCTGCGAGAACGGCGCCAAGGCGGTGGCCGAGGAAGCCACCAAGCGTCTAGTGACCCCGGAGTTCTTCGCGGCGCACTCGGTGGCCGAGCTGGCCACCCGGACGGACTACTGGCTGGGCCAGCAGGGCCGCATCATGGGCCCCATGGTGCTGCGCGAGGGCGCCTCTCACTACGAGCCGATCACCTGGGACGACGCCTTCGCGCTGCTCGCACAGGCCCTGACCGGCCTCGACGACCCCGACCAGGCCATCTTCTACACCTCGGGACGCACGTCGAACGAGGCTGCCTTCGTCTACCAGCTCTTTGCCCGTGAGCTCGGGACGAACAACCTGCCGGACTGCTCGAACATGTGCCACGAGTCCAGCGGTGCGGCATTGACCCAGACCCTGGGCGAGGGCAAGGGGACGGTGACGCTCGACGACATCGAAACTGCCGATCTGATCCTCATCGCCGGGCAGAACCCAGGCACCAACCACCCGCGGATGCTGTCGTCCCTCGAGCGCGTCAAGCGGTCGGGCGGGCGGATCGTGGCCATCAACCCTCTCGTCGAGGCGGGCCTGCAGCGGTTCAAGAACCCGCAGAAGCCTTCGGGGGTGGTCGGGGCGGGCACGGACCTGGCCGACGAGTACTGCCACATCCGGGTCAACGGCGACCTGGCCTATTTCGCCGCGATCGGAAAGCTGCTCATCGAGGCGGACCGCCGCGGCGAGAACGCTCTGGACCACTCCTTCATCGCCGACTACACCGACGGCTACGACGAGCTGGCGGCGCACTACGACGCACTACAGTGGGACGACCTGCTGGCCGGCGCCGGCGTACCCATGACGCAGCTCGAACGAGTCGTCGCGCAGATCATCAACGCCGAGACCATGATCATCTGCTGGGCGATGGGGCTGACCCAGCACAAGAACTCGGTCGCCACGATCCGCGAGATCGTCAACGTCCTGCTGCTCACCGGCAACCTGGGCAAGGACGGCGCCGGAGCGTGCCCGGTCCGCGGCCACTCCAACGTCCAGGGTGACCGCACCATGGGCATCTGGGAGCAGATGAGCGACGCATGGCTCGACACCCTCGACGAGCGTTTCGGCATCACCTGCCCACGCGAGCACGGCGTGGACGTCGTGGACGGGATCCGCGCCATGCGCGAAGGCTCGATCCGCGTCTTCATGGGTATGGGGGGCAACTTCGTGCGGGCCACCCCGGACACCGAGGTGACCCAGGCGGCGCTGCGCAACCTCGACCTCACCGTGCACGTCTCCACCAAGCTCAACGGCTCGCACGCCGTCACGGGCCGACAGGCGCTGATCCTGCCGACGTTCGGGCGCACCGAGGTCGACAGGACGGGGGGCATCGAGCAGTTCGTCACGGTGGAGGACTCCATGAGCATGGTGCACGCCTCCTACGGTCGGGTCCGCCCGGTGAGCCCGCATCTGCGCTCGGAGACCGACATCGTCTGCTCCCTGGCGCTGGCGTGCTTCCCCGACTCGCCCGTCGGCTGGGCTTCGATGCGCGAGGACTACTCGGTCGTGCGCGACCACATCGCTGCCGTCGTCCCCGGCTGCGAGGACTACGAGGCGCGAGCCACCCAGCGTGACGGGTTCGTGCTGCCGAACCCGGTGCGCGACGAGCGCACCTTCCCCACCGACACCGGCAAGGCCCGGCTGACCGTCAACGAGCAGACCTCGGTCCACGTGCCGGACGGACATCTGCTGTTGCAGACCATGCGCAGCCACGACCAGTACAACACCACGATCTACGGCCTCAACGACCGCTACCGCGGCGTGCACGACGGCCGGCGTGTGGTCTTCGTCCACCCGCAGGACCTTCGCGAGCTGGACCTGCGCGACGGCGCCGTCGTCGACGTCGTCTCGGTCGCCGACGACGGGGAGCGCCGGGCCGAGGCGTTCCGTGTGGTCGCCTACGAGCGGACCGCCCGCGGCTGTGCCGCGGCCTACTTCCCCGAGACCAACGTGCTGGTGCCGTTGGACTCGGTGGCGGACGTGTCCAACACGCCGACTTCCAAGTCTCTGGTCGTGCGGTTGGAAGCGGCCCGCCCATCCGCCCCGGCCAGCTCACCCGAGCAGGACCAGTAGGCGTCCCGTGGGACGAGTCACCGTGCGCCGGCGCACCCAGCGCGTCACCCTCGACTCCGCCGGCGAGCCGCAGGGGCGCTCCCGCCCGGACACCATCGTGGTGGAGGAACCCCTGGAGCTGCGCATCGGCAGCACCGCGCTGACCGTGACCATGCGCACCCCCGGGCACGACATCGAATGGCTGCACGGGTTCCTGCACTCCGAGGGCATCATCACGGCGGCACGCGACGTCCTGACCGCCCGCTACTGCGCGGGGGCGGTGATGGACGACGGGACCGGCGTCGAGGTCAACACCTACAACGTCATCGAGGTGCAGCTCGCACCCCACGTCGCCGATCCGGTGGCCGACGGGCGGACTCGCTCCTTCTTCACCTCCAGCGCCTGCGGAGTGTGCGGCAAGGCCAGCATCGAGGACCTGGACGTGCGAGCGTCCTACGACGTGGCCGGCGACTCCGTCCGTGTCCAGGCCGGCACCCTGCTCGCCCTGCCGGACCGGCTTCGTGAGGCGCAGAGCACCTTCGAACGCACCGGGGGTCTGCACGCCGCGGGGCTGTTCACCGCCGAGGGCGAGCCGGTGGTGGTCCGCGAGGACGTCGGCCGGCACAACGCGGTCGACAAGGTCATCGGCTGGGCGATCCAGAAGGACCTGCTGCCGCTGCGGGGCCATGTGCTGCAGGTCAGTGGGCGCCTGTCCTTCGAGCTGACGCAGAAGGCCTACCTCGCCGGGGTCCCGGTGCTCTCCGCCGTCTCGGCCCCCAGCTCGCTGGCCCTCGACACCGCCGAGCATGCGGGCGTGACGCTGGCCGGCTTCGTCCGCGGCCAGTCGCTCAACCTCTACACCCACCCGGAACGGGTCCTCGTCGCGAGCTCATGACGGGGCGCCGGCGTCGAACGTGCTGACCCCGCCCCAGCCGGACGCCGGGGGTTGCGGCCGCGACCTACCATGGAACCAATGCCAGACGCCGTCCCGCCGTCCGCCGCCCCGTTGACCGACCGGTTCGACCGGGTGCATCGAGACCTGCGGATCTCCCTGACCGACCGCTGCTCCCTGCGGTGCACCTACTGCATGCCGGAGCAAGGTGTGCCGTGGCTGGCCAAGACCACCATGTTGAGCACCGACGAGCTGCTCCGGCTCACCGCCGTCGCCGTGTCCCTCGGAATCACCGAGGTGCGGCTGACGGGCGGCGAGCCGCTCCTGCGTCGCGACATCGTGGACGTGGTCGCGGGGATCGCCGCGCTGGAGGGTCCGGCTGGCCCCGTGGAGGTCTCGATGACGACCAACGCCCTGGGCCTGGACAAGACCGCGAACGCTCTCGCCGAGGCCGGGCTGGCTCGGGTGAACATCAGTCTCGACACTCTCCAGACCGCGACCTTCCGGCACATGGCCCGGCGCGACCGTCTTGATGACACGCTGACCGGTATCCGAGCCGCCGCTGACGCCGGTCTGACCCCGGTCAAGCTGAACACCGTGCTGCTGCGCGGGGTGAACGACCACGAGGCCGTGGATCTGCTGGGCTTCGCGCTGGAGCACGGCTACCAGCTGCGCTTCATCGAGCAGATGCCGCTGGATGCCGGGCACACCTGGCATCGCGACTCCATGGTGACCGGCGAGGAGATCCACGCGCGGCTGGGAGAGGTCTACGAGCTCACGCCCGTGACGGGCCGGGGAAGCGCCCCGGCGGAGCTGTTCCACGTGGACGGCGGCCCTGCCACCGTCGGGGTGATCGCCTCGGTGACCGCACCCTTCTGCGGGGCATGCGACCGCGTTCGCCTGACCGCCGACGGCCAGCTGCGCAACTGCCTCTTCGCCACCGGGGAGTCGGACCTTCGCACGCCCCTGCGCGCAGGCGCCGGCGACGACGAGCTGGCCGAGGTGTTCCGGGCGAGCATCGGCGCCAAGCTGCCCGGCCACGGGATCAACGAGCCGGGCTTCTTGCAGCCGCCGCGGCCGATGAGCGCCATCGGCGGGTGACGCGAAGCCTCCCGCGGGTTGAGCCCGATAGACTCAACTTTGACTGGCACTCTCTGCTGCCGAGTGCTAACGTGGTGCCCATAGCCACCGTGGAGGGCTGGGTGCCCTCGACGTGTCCCGAGGCGCAGGAGGTCTGGGCCTCGTCATCGAGGAGGTGAGGGGAATGGCTACGCGATTCGACCCTTTCGGTGAGATGGACCGGTTGATGAACCAGGCGTTCGGCACGGCCCGGGCGGCGGCGACGATGCCGATGGACCTCTACCGATCCGGCGACCACTACGTACTGCTCATCGACCTGCCCGGAGCCGACCCGGGCTCGATCGACGTCAACGTGGAGGACCGCACGCTCACCATCCGGGCAGAACGCTCCACCCACAGCGACAAGGACGTGCAGTGGCTGGCCAAGGAGCGGCCGGCCGGCACCTACGCCCGGCAGCTGACCGTCGGACGTGGCGTCTCGCTGGAGGACATCACCGCCACCTACGCGGATGGGGTGCTGACTCTGACGATTCCCGTCGCCGAAGAGGCCAAGCCCCGGCGTATCGAGATCCAGCGCGGCGAGGAGCAGAACGCCATCGAAGGCTCGCGGGCCTGAGGCCGAGTGCTGCCGCCCTTGCCGCCTACCCCCCGGCGAAGGGCGGCAGCACATCCAGCACCGAGCTCTCGCTGAGCTCGGTGCTGGGATCGCGGACGTACTGGCCGTCCAGCAACAGCGAGCTGTGCTCCAGGACGTGCGCCAGCCGCGGTCCATGCGCCCGCCGGACACTGGTCAGCACGGCCTGCACGTCAACGCCGTCGACCTCCTCGTGATCGGTGCCCGCCGCCTCGGCAGCGGCGGCGAAATAGCGCAGTGTCGGCATCAGTAGTTCCTCCTGACTGACGATGGTCTCACTGCTCCCTCGATCGCAGCACGCATGTCCGTCAGTAGCGCGGCAGCGAAGGGTCGACCTCTTCCACCCACCGACGCATGCCCCCGGAGAGCACGCGGACGTCGCCGTGGCCCAGCTCGAGCAGGTGCCGTGCCGCACGCTCGGCGCGTGGCCCCGTCTTGCAGGTGACCACCACGCGACGGCGCTGCAGCTCGCCCACCGATCGCCAGCTCAGCAGCTCTCCCAGCGGCACGAGCAGTGCCCCCGGAATCGTGCCCAGCTGGTGCTCGACCGGCTCGCGCACATCGAGCACGGTCAGCGACGCCAGCTCGCCCGAGACCTCCGTGGGCGATGCGCTCGCCAGGGCGGAGGGAGCCGAGGGCGTCGGCGAGTGCGGTGTCGTTGCTTCCCGGTCTGACGCCGGGCGCAGCGGTATCTCGCGGGTGCGCATGCTGGCAACGTCGATCACCAGCACCCGCCCGGTCACCGGCTCGCCCACCCCGGTGACCAGCTTGACCACCTCGCTGGCCATCATCGAACCCACCTGGCCACACAGGGCGCCGAGCACTCCGGCCTCCGCGCACGACGGGACCGCCTCCGGTGACGGCATCGCCGGGAAGAGGTCGCGCAGCTGGACCGCCTCCGCCGGCGGGACCAAGGCAGGCGGCAGGAACGTGCTCACCTGGGCGTCGTAGCGCAGCACCGCTCCCCACACCAGCGGCAGACCCATCTGCACGCACGCGTCGTTGACCAGGTAGCGCGTGGCGAAGTTGTCAGTGCCGTCGACGACCACGTCGTGTCCCCCCAGGAGGTCGTGGACCGTGTCCGCGCGCACCTGCGCGTGCCGGGAGATGACCTCGATTCCGGGGTTCAGCCCCAGCAGCGCGGCCCGCGCGCTCTCCGCCTTGCTCGTGCCCACGCTCTCGGCGCGGTGCAGCACCTGGCGCTGCAGGTTGGAGACCTCCACCACGTCGTGGTCGATCACCGTCAGATGCCCGACGCCGGCCGCGGCCAGGTACAACAGGGCGGGTGAGCCCAGGCCGCCGGCCCCGACCACACACACCCGGGCGTTCAGCAGCCGCCGCTGCCCCGACATCCCCAGGCCCGGCAGCAGCAGGTGGCGCGAGTATCGCTCGAGCTGGGCCGGGCTCAGCTCCGGGCCCTGGGTGACCAGGGGCGGCAACGACCTCATCGCCCCATCGTCACACGGCCCCAGACCCCCTGCTGCGACCGGCCGTGCTCCTGGCCGTAGCGTGCGCGTATGGAATATCGATACCTCGGCAACAGCGGTCTGAAGATCTCCGAGATCACCTACGGCAACTGGCTCACCCACGGCTCCCAGGTCGAGAACGACGTGGCCACCCAGTGCGTCCACGCGGCTCTCGACGCCGGAATCTCGACCTTCGACACGGCGGACGTCTACGCCAACACGGTGGCGGAGTCGGTCCTGGGAGAGGCGCTGCGAGGCCAGCGCCGGGAGAGCCTGGAGATCTTCACCAAGGTCTACTTCCCCACCGGCCCGGGCGGCAAGAACGACACCGGCCTGTCTCGCAAGCACATCATGGAGTCCGTCAACGCCTCGCTCCAGCGGCTGCAGACGGACTACGTGGACCTGTACCAGGCCCACCGCTACGACACCGCGACCCCGTTGGAGGAGACCATGCTGGCGTTCGCCGACGTGGTGCGCCAGGGCAAGGCGCTCTACATCGGGGTCAGCGAGTGGACGGCGGACCAGCTGCGGGCCGGGGTGGAGATGTCACGCGAGCTCGGCTTCCAGCTCGTATCGAACCAGCCGCAGTACTCGATGCTGTGGCGGGTGATCGAGGACGAGGTGGTGCCGACGGCGCAAGAGCTCGGTGTCTCCCAGATCGTGTGGAGCCCCATGGCCCAGGGCGTGCTCTCGGGCAAGTACGAGCCCGGGGCGCAGCCTCCGGCCGGATCCCGCGCCGCCGACGAGAACGGCGGCGCCGACATGATCAAGCGCTTCATGAACGACGACGTGCTCAAGCGGGTGCAGAAGCTCCGCCCGGTGGCCGAGGAGACCGGCCTGTCGATGGCCCAGCTGGCCATCGCCTGGGTGCTGCAGAACGAGAACGTCGCCACGGCCCTGGTGGGCGCCTCCCGACCGGAGCAGGTCGGCGAGAACGTCAAGGCCGCCGGCGTGCGCTTGGACAAGTCGACCATGAAGGCGATCGACAAGGCGCTGGGCAAGGTGGTCGAGAGGGACGCCGCGTTGACCGCTCGCACCACTCCCCGCAGCCGCCTCGCCTGAGGCTCGCTGCGCCGAGGAGCAGCCCGCACGCCGTAGCGTGGAACCATGACGGCTCGGGACAGCGACGCCCCCGCCGAGCCGGAGCCAGCCTCACCGGATCGGCGGGGGTGGCTCGCGCGGCGCCTCTTCCCGGACGGCTCCATGCCCGATCCTCGCTTCAGCCTGGCCAACGAGCGCACCTTCCTGTCCTGGATACGCACCTCCCTGGCCTTGCTCGCGGGGGGGATCGCGGTCGAGGCCTTCGCGGTGCTGGACGACCCGTACCGCAAGGGCGTGGCCATCCTGCTGCTGATCCTGGGCATGCTGATCAGCGGCGGCGCCTTCGTGAGATGGATCGGCGTGGAGCGAGCCATGCGACATCAGGCCCCCCTGCCGCTGCCGCTCATCGCCCCCGTGCTCGGGGTCGGCGCCGCCGCAGGGGCACTCGTCGTCATCGTCGTGATCGCCATGGGCTGAGTCGTGCCGTTGTCGGGCCAGCATCCGCATACCGCCTCCCACCTCGACGCCGGTCTGCAACCGGAGCGCACGGCGATGGCGTGGGCGCGCACGGCCCTGGCGTGCTGCATCGTGAGCGCCTTCATGTTGCGCTGGCTGTCGTTCTACGGCGCGGCGGTGCTCATCGTGCCCGCTGTGACCCTCCTTGCCGCTGTGGTCATCAGCGTGACCCAGCAGCGCCGCATCCGGGACGACGTCGAGGCGATCAAGGGTCGTGAGGAGCCGATCGAGGCCGGGCCGTCGCTGGCTCTGGTCGGCGTGTGCTGGGCCCTGGGCGCCTGCGGGCTGGTGCTCGTGATCCTCGCCTAGCGGGCCACCGTGACCGCGACGAGCTCAGGCGATGATCGGCGTCGCCGGGCTTCGCTCACCGATTCGTTGCACCCAGTCCACGCTGGCACAGTTGGAACTGTGCGAACAGTCCACTTCTGGTCAGGCTTGTCGTGATGACGCGAACTCCGCCTGGCGACCCTGCCCGGCAGCGTCGCCAGCTCGCCAACCTGGGCCCCGTGGAACAGCTGCGAGCCGGGCGACTGCCCCGCCGGCTGGTCCAGCTCGCGGTAGGTCTGTTCATCTACGGTGTCTCGCTGGCGATGGTGCTCCGCGGCGGCTTAGGGGTCGTGCCCTGGGACGTGCTTCACGTCGGCCTCATCCGCCACGTCCCCACCAGCTTCGGGACAATGCTCATCCTTGTTTCGCTGGCCCTTCTGCTGCTGTGGGTCCCCCTGCGTCAGAAGCCGGGCTTGGGCACCATCGCCAACGCGGTCCTGGTCGGACTGGCGGCGGACCTCACGCTCGCGCTGTTCCCGCCCACGGAGCAGATCGGCGTTCGGGTCCTGCTCATGGTGCTCGGCGTGACTCTGAACGCCCTGGCCACTGCGATGTACGTGGGCTCTCAGCTCGGTCCCGGTCCTCGAGACGGGTTGATGACGGGTCTGGCCCGAGTCAGCGGCCGCTCCATCCGGCTCGTCCGCACCTCGATCGAGGTGGTCGTGGTGGCCATCGGGTACGCCCTGGGGGGTCCGGTCGGACTCGCGACGGTGCTCTACGCGGTGGCGATCGGGCCGTTGACCCAGCTGATGCTGCCCTGGTTCACCGTCGAGCTCGGTCAGCGCCGTTCTGCGCGGCGTCGGGCCCGCCCGTCCGAGCCCTGCTCCTGTCAGCCCTGAGACAGGAAAGCCCCGAGTGACCAGGAGCCACCGCGGGGGACCGCCGAAAAGCACTACCGCGCGGCGCGGTTCGCGACTCTTGAGCTGTTGGGGAGAAGAATCTGGAAAAAAATGGGGCGCCCTTGGCCGATCTATGACCACGGCCGGAGAAATACTTGACTGAGTAGTAGTTCAATAGAAGAAAGTTGCATTCGCAACTACTTTTGGCCCTGGTCTGACCTGGCTTTAGAGTGCTGACATACCCAAGGAGGACCCTCGTGCATCATCGATGGCAGGCTCCTCGGGCCGGGTGGCAGTGAGGTCCACCATGCGCAATAGATACGGGATAGCACTCACCCTTCTCGCGTGCGTCGTCAGTCTCCTCGAAGGCGAGAAAGCGATCGCGATTCTCTTCCTGTGCGGCACCACCATGTTCGCCGTCGAAAGTATCTCGTGGCGGCTGAAGCGGGCAGCCTCGATCGTCGACCGCGCGCAGGACGTCATCCGGGCGCCTGGAACGTCCCCCGAGAACCGAGCGAGCCGCGGGTCACCACACCATGACGTCTCGAACAGCATCGGCACCAGCGTCGAGACCCACCCTCACTGAGGCGCGCACACGATGGAGACCGCGAGCAGCGGGGCAGCGTGACCTCGACCCGGGTTCGCCGCTTTCATCGCGACGGACTGACGTTCCCCGTGCAGGACCACGGGCCGGTGCAGGGCCCGGCCGTGGTGCTGCTGCACGGCTTTCCCCAGGACCACAGCAGCTGGAGCGCCGTCGTGCCAGAGCTGCATCGCCGTGGCCTGCGCACGCTGGCTCCGGACCAGCGCGGATACGCCAGAGGAAACTCGCCGCGCGACCGCCGTGCCTACCGGCTGCCGACACTGGCCGGGGACGTGCTCGCCCTGCTCGACGAGGCGCGACTGCCGTCGGCCCACCTGGTGGGTCACGACTGGGGCGGCGCGGTCGCGTGGCACCTCGCCGGAACCAGCGCGCGGGTTCACAGCGTGACCATCGTCTCGACCCCTCATCCCCGGGCGCTCGCGTGGTCGATGACCCACAGCCGGCAGGCATGGGCCAGCTCGTACATGGCGTTCTTCCAGGTGCCCGGACTGCCGGAACGCGTGCTGGTCAGGCGGCTCTCACGACTCTTCGACCGAAGCGGGCTACCACCGGAGGCGGCAGCGACCTACCTTCGCAAGTTCTCCGCTCCGCAAGACCTCACCGGTCCGCTGAACTGGTACCGGGCCGCTCCGGTCGACCGGAGCCACACGCCGAGCTCGGCGGTGCCGACGACCTATCTGTGGGGCAACCTCGACTTCGCCTTGCAGCGGGCGGCCGCGGGGCGAACCGCCCGCCATGTCGACGCCGACTACCGCTACATCGAGCTCGCCGGGGGGCACTGGCTCCCCGAGACCCACCCCCGGGCAGTGGCTAGGGAGATCGTGCACCAGGTTGCTTCGAGCCCGACCTGAGCGCCACCGGACCCCCGTTCACGCCGTCCCGCTGTGGTACCTACAGTGAGGTATGCCTGGTCATGCGATGAGTCATTCCGTGGTCGCCGTCGTGGGCGCCAGCGGAGCCCTGGGATCACTCATCGCCACGGAAGTGGCTGCTCGGGGCGGGTCCGTCATCCTCGTCGGTCGTGACCGGAGCCGTCTTGAGGCGGTCGAGATCGCAGAGCGAAGCATCGTGGTGGGGGATCTCGGCGATGCCTCCACCGGTGAGGATCTGGCTCGCGTTGCCGAAGAGGCCCACGGGCGACTCGACGGTGTGATCAACGCGGCCGGTGTGGTGGCTTTCGGGTCGTTGATGGACACCGACGACGCGGTGATCGAGGAGCTGTTCCTGACCAACGTCCTCGGTCCGCTGTGGCTTCTGCGCCGGACCGTTCCGCTGCTGAGCGAGTCCTCGGGTTTCGTCGCCCAGCTCTCGGCCGTGGTGGCGGAGCAGCCTCTCCCGGGCATGGCGGCGTACTCGGCGACCAAGGCCGCGCTCACCGCGGCCAACCGGGCGCTGGTCCGGGAGCTGCGTCGCTCGAAGGTCAGCGTCTACGACATCCGACCGCCGCACACCGAGACCGGTCTGGCCAACCGGCCCTTGGCGGGATCGGCCCCGAAGCTGGGTCAGGGGCTGGAGCCGGGCCGGGTGGCTCACGCGGTCGTGGCCGCCATCGAGGAGGGTCGGCTGGACGTGTCGGCCGAGGACGTGGCCGCGCTGTCGCGTTGAGAATGCGGCGAGGGGCGGCGCATCGGCCCGTGACCGGTGCTCCTACCATCGGGATATGGCATTCAGCAATGGAGACAAGGTCACCTGGAAGACGTCGCAGGGCACCACCGAAGGTGTGGTGAAGCAGAAGCGTGTCCAGGACTTCGAGTTCAAGGGCCAGAACTTCCGGCCCACCGACGACGACCCCTACTACATCGTGGAGTCCGAGAAGACCGGCTCCCAGGCCGCGCACAAGGAGTCTGCTCTCTCGCCGCGCTGAGACTCGGTCAGGTCGATGTCGATCGTCGCGTACCGTGGGCGGCTCGACCTCGCGCCGATGTGCGGCGCGGACCTCGTCTAGGAGTAGTACGTGATCATCGACATCATCGGGTTCCTGATCTTCGGGCTCGTCGTGGGGGCCGTGGCCCGGCTCATCAAGCCAGGCCGCCAGAACCTGAGCATCCTCGGTACCCTGCTGCTCGGCATCGCGGGATCGGTCATCGGCGGGCTTGTCGCCAGCTTCTTCGGCACTGGTGACATCTTCGAGCTGAACATCCTCGGAGCGATCGTCGCCTTCGTGGCGGCGGTGCTGCTGATCGGTGTCGCTGAGGGTATGTCGGGGAAGAAGAAGACCGCCTGAGCACCTGGCCGTGGCGTGGGCCGGCAGTGACGTGGGCGTCGTGCTCCTGGTCGTGGCAACGACTCTGCACGCCGGTTTTCAGCTCACCGTCACCTGTGTGGTCTACCCCGCGCTCGCCGCGGTGGAACCCGGCGCGTGGTCGGTGGCCCATGACGCCCACTCGCGGGCGATCACCCCGGTGGTGCTGCTGACCTACGCTGGGCTTCTGCTCGGCGTTGCCGCTGCACTCTGGGACCGGCCCGCCGACCTCTGGGTCTGGGTTGCCGTAGGCGGCGTACTCCTGACGTTCGCGGCGACCGCGCTCGGGGCCGCCCCCACGCACTCGAAACTAGGGCGTGAGTGGCGGGCCGACCTGGTCCGTCAGCTCATCCTCGCCGACCGCATCCGCCTGGTGGGGGCGTTGGTCGCCGTCCTGGCCTCCAGCGCCGCCCTGTTGACCTGAGCAAGGCCGAGGAGCGTTCGGCCGGCGCTAGTAGCGGTCCACCTTGCGATGAAACCTCATTCCCATCTTGCCCCCGATGACGGCGCTGAACAGAGCCACGAGCAGGGCCACCGCACCCGCCACGATCCCGGTCACGTTGGGGTCCCCGGCGATGAGCGGTATGCCCGACGGCATGGCCGGCAGCTGCGCGGCGACGTCGAAGCGCGACCCCAGGAAGACGCTCAGCGCAGCCACGATCGCCCCCATCACCAAGGTCCAGATCCACACGCCGACACCCTGCCTCCCCCCGTCGAACCGAGCCATTCGGCCCGCGACATATCCTCCGCAGACGTTGACGATGATCAGGACGACCACGGCAGCCACGAGTCCGACCACCCCGGCTTGCTCCGGCTCGTCGGTCACGGCCTGCAGATCAGTGTTGGTCAACGCGTCGACAAGGGCTCCGGCGGCAGCGGCGGCGGTGGCCAGAAATACCGCGGTGCCGACGGCGGTGAGCCATCCGAAGAACGCCGCTCCCCACTTGATGCCGCCGTGGGCCTCCCGCTCACGGTCGATGTCCCGGCCGAACGACTCGCGGTCTCGGTCCCGGTCGTCGTAGTACCCCCCACCGGAGGTCCGTTCGGACTGCGGCACCCGTTGGGTGCGATCACCGGAGTCCTCGTCGTAGCCGCGCTCGTTCGGGGTGCTGCTCATTCCGGGCTCCTCTCGAGGGGGCCGCCGCTGCACGGCCCGGTGATGCACCGATGGTGTCAGGATGTCGGCGTCCTGCCCACCCGAAAGGCCGATGTCGCCCCACCGGTCACTCGGGCCTCTGAGCAGGTGTCTCGTCGGGGATTCTGTGGCAACATTCCTTGACACGAGATCGCAGGGACTCGTGTCAGGACCTCGAGTCACGCTCGACTCGGCTTCCGCGCGGGCAAGGGCGGGGAAACGGGCGGTCTCGGCCTCGGTCACGGTGGCCGGGGCAGTGGACGCAGCGGGAGGGCCCACATGGCGGACAGCATTCCATTCGACGAGATCCCAGGACCCAAAGGCGTGCCGCTCCTCGGCAACATCTTCGACCTGGACATGTCGAGCCCGATCGAAGGCCTGATGAAGCTGAGCGAGGAGCACGGGCCGGTCTTCAAGATCTCCCTGGCCGGGCAGTCCCGGGTCTTCGTGAGCGACCCGGGCATGGTCGACCAGGTCTGCGACGACACCACCTTCCACAAGAAGCTGGCCGGCGGGGTCGAGCAGGCGAGCCATAGCGCGGCCGGCAGCGGCCTGTTCACCACCGCCAACGACGACCCGATCTGGCAGCAGGCGCACAACATCCTCATGGCGCCGTTCAGCCAGGCGTCGATGCGGAACTACATGCCGGCCATGCTCGACATCGCCGACCAGCTGATGACGAAGTGGGCCCGGCTCAACGACGACGACAACGTCGTGCACATCACCGACGACATGACCTCCGTGACCCTCGACACCATCGCGCTGTGCGGGTTCGGCTACCGGTTCAACAGCCTGCACCGCGAGTCGCTCCACCCCTTCGTCGGGGCCATGGTGCGCACACTGCTGGCCGCACAGGACATGCAGAAGAGGCCGTCGGTGGCCAACAAGATGCGCATCCGCGAGCGGCGGCGCCTCGACGACGACCAGGAGTACATGAAGAGCCTGGTACAGGGGCTCATCGACCGGCGCCGAGCCGCTGGTGCACAGGCAGACCAGTCCGACCTCCTCGGAGTCATGCTCACCGGTGTCGACCCTCGCACCGGCCAGCGCCTGCCGGACTACAACATCGTCGCCCAGTGCCTCACCTTCCTCATCGCCGGCCACGAGACGACCAGCGGCCTGCTCTCGTTCACGTTGTACTTCCTCATGAAGAACCCGGAGTACTTCGAGCGAGCCCGGGCGGAGGTCGACGAGGTGTTCGGAAACGACGCCTGGCCGACGTACGAGCAGGTGCACTCGCTGACCTACATCACCCAGGTGCTGGAGGAGTCGCTGCGCCTCTGGCCGACGGCCCCCGTGTTCAACCGGGCTCCGTCCGAGGACACCCTGCTCGGAGGCATGTACGAGGTCCCTGCCGAGACTCCGGTCACCGTCCTGACGCCAATGCTGCACCGCAGCACCGAGCTGTACGGCGAGGACGCGCTGGAGTTCAACC
Source organism: Ornithinimicrobium sp. (assembly GCF_035267225.1). GTDB lineage: Bacteria > Actinomycetota > Actinomycetes > Actinomycetales > Dermatophilaceae > Ornithinicoccus. The sequence goes on along the minus strand of NZ_DATFMA010000052.1, from coordinate 24,816 downwards.
CCGACCACATGTCCCCCGAGCGCAAGGCCGAAAGGTCGGTCCACGGCTACAAGCCGTTCGGCACGGGGATGCGGGCCTGCATCGGCCGTCAGTTCGCCCTCCAGGAGGCGGCGCTCATCCTGGGGATGGTCGTGCAGCGCTTCGACATCGAGGACGCGCTCGACTACGAGCTCAAGCTGAAGACGGCGCTGACGATCAAGCCCGACGAGTTCTACGCCCGGATCGTCCCCCGGCCCGGCTTCGAGCTCGACCACAGCGGCCCAGACGCAGCCGGGAAGGAGTCTGCCGAGGACGAAGGGACGGCGGTCTCGGTGCTCCCCGGCGTGGAGTACCACGCCACGCCGCTGCGGGTCCTCTACGGCTCGAACCTCGGCACCGCCGAGGGGATCGCCACCAAGCTCGCTGCTGAAGGCACCGAGCGGGGGTACGACGTCACCCTGGCCTCGCTGGACGAGGTCGCGCGGCAGCTGCCCACCGAGGGAGCCACGCTGGTCGTGGCGTCGTCCTACAACGGCATGCCGCCGGAGAACGCCCGCGACTTCGTCGAGTGGATGGCCGAGCCGGCGACACCGGGCGACGTCTTCTCCGGGGGCCGGTTCGCCGTCTTCGGATGCGGGGACCGCGACTGGGCCGCGACGTACCAGAAGGTTCCGACCGACCTGGATGCGGCGCTGGAGGCCCACGGAGGGACCCGCGTGCACCCCCGAGGAGAGGGCAACGTCGGGGGCGACTTCGACGGCGAGTACCGCTCGTGGCACAAGGAGCTCTGGGCGGACCTGGCGCAGGCTCTCGACCTGCCGGACACGGCGTCGCAGGCCGTGAACACCGGCCCTCGCCTGAGCGTCACGACGGTCAACCAGCAGACGTCCAACCCGGTCGTCATGTCGTACGAGGCGGCTCCGTCGCGGGTGACGGTCAACCGCGAGCTCGAGAAGAGCACCAACGGCAGTCCGCTGGCCCGATCCGTGCGGCACTTGGAGGTGGCACTGCCCGACGGGTTCTCCTACGCTGCCGGCGACCACCTCGGGGTGGTCCCGCGCAACGACATCTCGCTCATCCGGCGGGTCATGGCTCGCTTCACTCTCGACGCCGGGATGTTCATCACCATCACCGAGAAGCCCGGCACCCAGACGCACCTGCCGACCGACGAGCCGGTGCCGTTGCTCGCGGTGCTCGGCACCTGCGTCGAGCTGCAGGACATGGCCAACCGGGACAGCATCGAGACTCTCGCCCGGTACACAGAGGACCCTCGCGAGCGTGCGGCGTTGGAGGCCCTGATCGGCGAGGACGAGGAGGCGCAGGTGCGGTACCGCAGCCAGATTGTCCAGCCGTACCGCTCGGTCCTCGACCTGCTCGAGGAGAACCCCTCCTGCGCGTTGCCATTCGAGGAGTACCTGGACCTGTTGCCGCCGTTGCGCCCGCGGTACTACTCCATCTCCTCCTCCCCCCGCTCGGACGCGCGTGCACCGGCCATCACCGCAGCCGTCGTGCGCGGGCCCAACCGCGGACGCGACGGGGTGTTCGCTGGCGTGGCCACGAACTACCTGGCTGGCATGGCTCCGGGGGCCACGGTGTTCGCCTTCACGCGGACGCCCACCATTGCGTTCCACCCACCAAAAGACCCCTCGGTGCCCATGATCATGGTCGGCGCGGGCACCGGGCTCGCGCCGTTCCGGGGCTTCCTGCAGGAGCGTGCCGCCGAGCAGGCGGACGGGGCCGAGGTCGGCCGGTCACTGGTCTTCTTCGGGTGCCGGGAGCCCAGTGACGATATCTACGCCGAGGAGATGGCGGCCTACCAGCGTGACGGGGTAGCCACGGTGTACACCGTCTACTCCAGCGAGCCGGTGGAGGGCCGGGCGTGGGTGCAGCACGAGATGGCCTACCGCGCCGACGAGATCTGGGAGCTGCTGGAGCAGGGCGCGGCGGTGTTCATCTGCGGCAACGCCAACACGATGGCCCCCGGGGTGCGGGCCGCCTTGCGCCAGATCTACCGCGACCACACCGGTTCCTCGGAGGAGCAGGCCGAGCAATGGCTGGCCGACCTGCGGGCGCAGGACCGGTTCGTCGAGGACATCTGGGGGGGCAGTGGCTGAGCACGCAGTCGCGGCAGGCACGAAGAGGGCGCTGTCATGACATCGTTGTGGACCACCCTTCTGCCGATCATCATCGGCAGCGCCCTCGTGCCGGTCCAGGTCCTCATCACCGTGTTGCTGCTGCGGTCTGAGAAGGGGCGGCGGACGGCGGTCGGCTACGTCGGGGGTCTGACGACGGTCCGGCTGCTGCAAGGGCTCCTCTTCGGGATCCTCCTGTCCTCCGGGAGCTCGATGTCTTCGGACGACCACACCACGCGGACGTCGGTCATCCTGCTGATCATGGGTCTGCTCTTCCTCGTCTCCGGCGTCCGGAGCATCCGCAAGGATCCTGACCCGGACGACCCGCCGCCGAAGTGGCTGACGATGACGCAGACCGTGGGCCCCGTGGGTGCCTTCGGGTTCGGGGTGCTGACGCTTGCGATCGCCCCCAAGTTCTGGGTGTTCACCCTGGGAGCCATCGCCGCCATCCAGGCGTCCCCGGTCGGCCAGCCCGTGAGCACGCTGGTGTTCCTGCTGTTCGTCGTGCTGGCGGAGGGTCTGCACGTCGCCGTGCTCGTCGTGGCGTTCGCCGTACCGGCGAAGTCGGCCGAGGTGCTGGCCGTGGTGGGTCAATGGCTCGAGGACAACAACCGGATCATCATGATCGTGGTCTCTCTGGTCTTCGGCACCTGGTTCGTGGCCAAGGCGCTCCAGGGCTTCGGCGTCATCTGAGCACAGCGGCGGACCCGGCTCTGGCCAGGCTCGACACCAGCCGCGGGGACACCACCCCCGCGCCCAGCCCGATCTCCACGAGCGCGTCGAACGCATGCTGGTCGCCGCTGGCGGCCGTGAGGCCGACGTCGAGCAGCCGCGGCCGGCCAGCCAACCTCGCAGCGGTCGCCGTGGTGCGTAGATGCCGTGCGAGCAGGCGACGCACCACGCTCTCGTAGCGCCGCCCCAGCAGGTGCGGAGCCAGAGTGACCGCGCATCGCCCGGCCAGCGCCCCGGTCGCGACGGCGTAGTAGATGCCCTCCCCGGTCAGCGGGTTGACCAGGCCCGCGGCGTCGCCGGCGAACACGATCCGCCCCGCCGGGTGGTTGAAGCGAGCCCGGGACAGCGGCAGGTGATGCCCGAGCCATCGCACTGCCCCGTCCGTGGCGCCCGGCAGCAGCATCTCGACCCCTCGCACCATCAGCTCCCGAGTGAGCGGCGCCTGCCCGGGCCGTTGCCGGACCACCTCGCCGTATCCCACGTTGGACCAGCCGTCCCCGCAGTCGAAGGACCAGGCGTAGGAGGGCTGACGCTCGAGCCCGAACCGGATGATCTGCATGCCTCGGCGGGAGTCGGGTGTCGGGGCGTACCCCCGCAGCGCGAACGCCGAGCGACCCGCGAAGCAGCCCGTCGCGCCCGCTAGGCGCGCCACAGCCGAGTGCGCACCGTCGGCCGCGACGACGGCACGGGCCGCGATCTGTTCGTCCAGCACCACGTGATCGGCGGTCACGTCCACCTGTCGCACGCGGTGGCGACGCAGCACGGCCCCTCGTCGCACTGCCCGCTCGACCAGCGCGTCGTCGAAGGTCGTCCTCGGCACCACACGCGCGGGGCGAGCCATCTCCCGCCGGACGCGGACCCGTCCGCTGTCCAGCGACAGTGACCACACCTCAGGGTGGTCGGGGATGTCGAGCGGCTCGTCGATCGCGCTCCAGACGTCGAACACGTGGGGAGCGATGCCGTCGCCGCACGCCTTGTCGCGAGGGAAGTCCGCTCGGTCCAGGAGCAGCACCCGCGCATCCGGGCGGGCCCGCAGCGCCGCGACCGCCGCCGTCGAGCCCGCCGGACCGGCACCGACGATCGCCACGTCCCAGAGCATGACGCCATTGTCCGCCCCGTAGGCTGTGCGCGTGCTCGTGACCGGGACCGCCTCCACCGACCTGCACGGCCTCCACCTGTGGATGCGCCACGAGAGCCGCCCCACCGAACGGCGTGCCCCGATCACTCCCGACGACGCCCGCACGATCGTCAACCACGGCGCCACGCTGACCGTCGAGCGGTCCCATCAGCGGGTCTTCGCCATCGAGGAGTACGAGCACGTGGGCTGTGCGGTGGCCGATCCGCGGTCCTGGGTGGAGGCACCTCTGACCACCTACGTGGTCGGCATCAAGGAGCTGGACGAACAGCCGGCCACCCTGCGCCATACCCACATCTACTTCGCTCACGCCTACAAGGAGCAGGAGGGGTCGCGGGCGTTGCTGCGACGCTTCGTGGACGGTGGCGGTGAGCTGGTCGATATCGAGTACCTGGCGGTGAACCAGCGGCGCGTGGTCGCCTTCGGGTACTGGGCGGGGTACGTCGGGGCCAGTCTGGCCGTGCTGGCCCACCGTGGAGCCCTGGTGGCGCCGCTGGCGCCCGCCACCAGGCTCGACCTGGACGACGCCGTCGCCCAGTCGTCCTCCTCCCCCGGCTCCGCGCTGGTTCTCGGCGCCCGCGGTCGCAGTGGCCGTGGGGCGGTGGACGCGCTGGGCCGGGTCGGTTGGGAGATCAGCAGGTGGGGTATCGACCAGACCCGCGAGCTGGACCGGGCGCGGCTGCTGGACCACGACCTACTGGTCAACTGCGTCGTCTCCTATGGCCGCCAGGAGCCCTTCGTGCGCCCGCGGGACCTCGACGCGCCACGGCGGCTCCGGGTGATCGGTGACGTGACCTGCGACGTGACCTCGGAGGCGAACCTCATCCCGCTCAACACGGCCACCACCACGTGGGACGAGCCGGTCCGCCGCTTCGGCGAGAGCTCGACCGGTGGGCCCCTGGACGTGATCGCCATCGACAACCTGCCCTCGCTCCTGCCGCGCGAGGCCAGCGTGAGCTTCTCGGCCGACTTCACCCCGTTGCTCGTCGATCTGGCCTCGCGTACCGGAGCCTTCGCCGCCGCGCGCGAGGCGTTCGTGGAAGCCACCTCCACTCTGCGCTGAGTCATGCCGACTCGTGCGTGCGCGACCGCGGGCGCAGGCATACTGACCGCGTGTCCACCCAAGCTCCCGCGGCCGTCCTGCTCATCCGCCCGCACCACTTCACGCCCAACCCGGCCACCGCCGTCGACAACGCCTTCCAGGCCCTGGACCCCTCGCGAAGCGCCGAGCAGATCGCCCGGGACGCCTACGCCGAGGTCACCGGGGTGGCCGAGACCCTGACCCGGGAGGGCATCCGGGTGCACGTCTTCGAGAACGAGCTGGCCACCCACCCGGACAGCGTCTTCCCGAACAACTGGTTCTCCACCCACGCGGGCGGCTACGTGGCGATCTACCCGATGCACTCGGAGAGCCGGCGGATCGAACGGCGGACCGACATCATCGAGATGCTGAAACGCAGCTACCGGGTGCAGGAGGTGGCCGACTACTCGGGCCTGGAGTACGACCAGATCTTCCTGGAGGGAACCGGGGCGATGGTGCTGGACCACGTGAACCGTGTGGTGTATGCCGCCCGATCCAACCGAGCGAACCCGATGGCCCTCGAGCGGTTCTGCACCCGCTTCGGCTACGAGTCGCTGGTCTTTGAGGCCGTCGACTCCAGCGGGCAACCGATCTACCACACCAACGTCATGATGTGCATCGGCACCCACTTCGTCATCATCGGCATCGACATGGTCGCCGACCGGCGCCGCCGCGCCGAGGTGGTCGCTGCGGTCGAGGACTCCGGGCGCGAGCTGGTGGCGCTGCGCCCTGAACAGGTGCACGAGTTCGCCGGCAACGCGATCGAGCTGCACGGCCCGGACGGACACCTGCTGGTGATGTCGCGGCGGGCGCGCGCGTGCCTGGACCGCGCTCAGGTCGAGGTGCTCCAGCGCAGCTGCCGCATCGTCGACGTCGAGGTGCCCACCATCGAGCTGGCCGGCGGGTCGGTGCGGTGCATGCTGGCCGGCATCCATCTGACGCCCCGCCGACGGGCCGTCTCCGGCACGGCGACGATGCCGCACAAGGAGGAACAGACCAACCTTCACGTCACCTGATCAGTTGCTGGACGTCCCCTGTGCTGTCACAGTGGGCGCACAAGGCACTTCGGTCGCACACAGACAAAGCGAGGAACCACCATGACCGCTGCGGTGATCGGGTTCGCGATCCTGATCTTGGGACTGTTTCTACTCATCGGCAAGATCATCCGAGTCAAGACGCCGGCGGTGCAGCGGCTCTTCCTCCCGAGCTCGATCATCGGCGGCTTCCTGCTGTTGGCCCTGGGCCCGCAGGTGCTCGGCAAGTTCATCGGCCCCGAGAACGGCCTCTTCACCGCGGACATGCTGACCATCTGGGCCGGGCTACCCGGGCTCTTGATCAGCATCGTCTTCGCCACCCTCTTTCTCGGCCAAGAGCTGCCCAAGCCCAAACGGGCGGTCGAGCTGGCCGGGCCGCAGCTGTCCTTGGGCATCGCCTTGGGCTCGGGGCAGTACGTGGTCGCGGGAATCCTCGCCGTGGCGATCCTGGTGCCCCTCCTCGGCGCGGAGCCCATGGTCGGGGCCTTGCTGGAGATCGGCTTCGAAGGAGGGCACGGCACGGCAGCGGGGATGCGGCCCACCCTGGAGGAGCTGGGCTACAGCAGCGGGGCCGACATCGCGATCGGCATCGCCACGGTCGGGGTCGTGGGCGGCATCGTCATCGGCATCGCGCTGATCAACTGGGCCGTCCGTACCGGCAAGACGGAGATCGTCACCTCCAACGTGGAGGCCTCGATCGACGAGCAGAAGGGCCTGTACGCCGAGGACGAGCAGTACCCGGCCGGCACCCTCACCTCCCGGCCCGCCTCGGTCGAGCCGCTCTCGCTCCACGTCGCCATCGTGGCTCTGGCCATCCTCATCGGCTGGCTCATCCTCGAGGGGCTGAAGCTCATCGAGCAGGCGCTCTGGTCCGACACCATCGAGATCTTCGCGTTCGTGCCCCTCTTCCCCTTGGCCATGCTCGGCGGCGTCGCCGTCCAGGTGATGGCCGACAAGGTCGGCGCGGGACGGCTGATCGACGCGCAGATGATGCTCCGCATCCAGGGCCTGGCGCTCGACTTCCTCATCATCGCGGCGCTGGCCACCCTGTCGCTGGAGGCCATCGGCAGCAACATCGGCTCCTTCCTCATCTTGTGCACCGCCGGGATCGCTCTCAACGTGGGCCTGCTGCTCTGGCTGGCGCCGCGGATCATCCCGAACTACTGGTTCGAGCGAGGCATCGGTGACTTCGGCCAGTCGATGGGTGTCACCGCCACGGGGCTGATCCTGATGCGCATCGTCGACCCGGACGCGGAGAGCCCGGCGTTCGAGGCCTTCGGCTACAAGCAGCTCGTCTTCGAGCCCTTCTTCGGCGGTGGACTGGTGACCGCCGCCGCGGTGCCCTTGATCTACCAGTTCGGTCCGTGGCCGCTGCTGATCGGTATGGCCGTGTTGTTCGTGGTGGCGCTGGTCGGTGGCCTGGTCATCTACGGATCGGCGGCCAAAGAGCAACGCCAGAAGGACAAGGAGCGGCAGCACGCCTCCTCCTCGAGCTAGCCTGGGCCGATGATCGCCGCGTTCTCCGTCGCGCCGATGGGTCACGGGGACTCCGTGTCCGGCGCCGTGACCGAGGCGGTGCGGGTCGTGCGTGACTCCGGCCTGTCCTACCGGCTCACCTCGATGTTCACCGAGGTCGAAGGCGACTGGGACGAGGTGTTCGACGTCATCCGCCGAGCCACCGAGGCGGCCGGCAGCCACGGCGGACGGGTCTCCCTGGTGATCAAGGCGGATATCCGCCCGGGGTGGAGCGGGCAGCTCACCGAGAAGGTCACGCGGGTCACCGACGGCCTCGACGAGGACCACGCCTGACGCAGCCCGTCCCCCACCCCCCACAGGGTGGCTTCGCCGTCGCGGGCTAGCGTCTGAGGCATGGTGCGGCTGCGCAGGACCTCCCCCGACAGTCCGGGGTGGACGAGGCGGCGCGCAGGTCGGGGATTCGTCTATCTCGACTCCGAGGGCGGCCGGTTGCCGGCCGAGCACGTGCAGCGCATCACAGAGCTCGCCATCCCGCCGGCCTGGAAGGACGTCTGGATCACTCCCTACCCCCACGGCCATCTTCAGGCCGTGGGTACCGACGACGCGGGTCGGCGCCAGTACCTCTACCACCCCGAATGGCGCGCCCGTCGGGATGCCGAGAAGTTCGAGCGGATGCTCGCCTTCGGCGAGGCCGTCACGCGGGCCCGCTCCGTGGTGCTCACAGACCTTGGCCACACCGGGATGCCGGTGGAACGCGCCTGCGCCGCGGCCGTCCGGCTCATCGACCTCGGGTCGTTCCGCATCGGCAACGACATCTATGCCGACACCAACGGCAGCTTCGGCCTGACGACACTGGAGCGCCGGCACGTGCGTCGGGCCGAGGAGAGGCTGGTCTTCCGCTTCGTGGGCAAGTCCGGCGTCTCGCATCGCATCGAGATCGACGACGTGCCGGTGATCGACGCCGTGCAGGTGATGCGGCGGCGCCGGGCCGACGACCCCCGTTTGCTGGCCTACAAGCAGCAGCGGTCGTGGCAGGCGGTGCTCCCCGTCCTGGTCAACGACTACCTCCGCGAGAGGACCGGGGTGGAGGGGAGCGCCAAGGACTTCCGCACCTGGCATGCCACCGTGCTCGCCGCCGCCGCCCTGGCTCGGACCGAGGAGCCCGGGCACAGCGCCGCGTCCCGCAAGCGGGCCGTCTCGGGGGCGATGAAGCAGGTGGCGGCGTTCCTGGGCAACACCCCGACCCTGGCGCGCTCCTCCTACGTCGACCCGCGCGTCATCGAAGCCTACGAACAGGGCCGCACGATCACCTCGGCGACCCGCGACGACTTCGCGAACCGGGACGAGCGCCAGGCCGCCTGGGAGAAGGACGTGCTGCGTCTCCTCGAGTCCTGAGCTCAGTGCCGGCGCGCGGCTTCGGTGCTCAGTTGGGGCTCATCGGCCCGTCCGGAGGACGGCCGCGGGTGCGCAGCGAGGCGGTCAGGCCCCTCTCCCGCCGCACGATGCGCAGGGCCAGACGCAGTCGGTCCTCGGTGCGCGGGGCCGCGAGGATGGACTGCCGCTCCTCCAACCCCAGCTCGACCACGTCGGGGAGCCAGTACGACACCTCCTCGGAGGACTCCGGAGACTCCACGTGCTCGGCACCCAGCGAGCGCCGGTACGCGGCGACCTCCTCGCGCAGCCGTCCAGCCAGGGCGAGGCTCGGGAGCTCGCCGCCGGTCTCGGGCAGGAGCTGCACCTCGGCCTGGAGGTAGGGCTTGCCTGCGTGGCTGGTCAGGTCGCCGAGGACGAACCGGTCCCGACCTTCGGCCACCACGACGTACCGCTGGTCTCCCAGGTCGGCGGCCTGGCGTATCCGCGCCAGACATCCCACCTCGTGCAGTTGAGGAGCCGCCTGCTCCCCGACCTCGAACCCACGCCGGATGGCGACGACGCCGAAGTCAGGCGGGTGCTCGTCCTGAGCGGCGAGCAGGTCGGCGAGCAGCGCGACGTACCGCGGTTCGAAGATCTGCAGGGTCAGCGAGCCACCAGGCAGCAGGACCGTGCCGAGCGGGAACAACGGGATCACCGTCACGCTCGTAGCCTACGGTCGGGCCTCGACGGGCTGACCCGGACCCCGGACGCTCCGGTTGACGCGGACGACGACCCCACCCACCATGAGCCGGATGTACCTCATCAACGTGAAGTTCGAGACCAAGCCCGAGTACACCGACCGCTGGATGGAGCTGGTGCGCGACTTCACCGAGAGCACCCGCGCCGAGCCGGGGAACCTCTGGTTCGAGTGGAGCCGGAGCGTGGAGAACCCGCAGGTCTTCGTCCTCATCGAGGGCTTCACCGACGACGGCGCCGGAGCGCACGTGAACAGTGACCACTTCGCCCGGGCGATGCGGGACCTCCCGCCCGCACTGCTATCGACCCCGCTGATCGTCAGCCATCAGGTGGACGGACAGGGGTGGGGTGAGATGGGTGAGATGTCGGTGGAGTGACCTTGTGGGCCGCTGCGCCGGCCTGCACCGCCAGCAGGCCGGGTGCGCGGTAGCCGGCCCGGGCGAAGGCCTCGTGGATCGACGCGGCGATGTCCGGCCGACGGCGCTCGGGGCAGACGACGACGGCTGAGCCACCGAAGCCACCCCCGGTCATCCGAGCCCCGAGGGCACCCGCCGCGACCGCGCTGTCGACGACGAGATCGAGCTCGGGGGTGGAGATGACGAAGTCGTCGCGCATCGAGGCGTGCGAGGCTGCGAGGAGCTCACCGATGCGTGACCAGGACCCCTCCCGCAGCTGCTCGACCACGGCGTGGACCCGCTGCGTCTCGCTCACCACGTGTCGCACCACCCCGCGCAGCTCGGCGTCCGGTAGGCGGGGCAGCTCATCGTCGAGCTCCCCGGGAGAGATCTCGGTCAGGCTCCTGCCGAGCTCAGCACTGGCGCGCTCGCACGCCTCCCGCCTGCCGCCGTACTGACCGTCGGTGAGGGCATGCTGCGCCCGGGTGTCGACGATCAACAGCTCGGCGTCGCCTGGCAGCCGCACGTGCTCGCCCTGGAAGTCTCGACAGTCCAGCAGCAGTGCGTGACCAGGTCTGGCGCGCAGGACCACGGACTGGTCCATCCCGCCGGTCGGCGCGCCGGCGAAGTCGTTCTCGGCGCGCACGCACGCCTCGGCCAGGACGCGGCGGTCTTCGTCGGCGTCGGTCCCGCTCGAGCCGAGCCGGCGGCCCCCGGCCAGGTCGTGGAGCGCCACCGCGACCGCACACGTCAGGGCGGCCGAGGAGGAGAGCCCGGACCCGGAGGGCACGCACCCGTCGATGACCGCGTCGAAACCGGGGACCTCCCAGCCCATCGACCGCATCGCCCAGTGCACGCCCACCGGGTACCGGCACCAGGGCTCGACGTCCTCGGGGCGGGCAGAGGTCGCCGATCCCTCCCAGCCCCGCTCATGCTGTCGCGATCGCAGGCGGACGCGACCGTCCGAGCGGGGGCTCACCGCCGCCATCGTGCGGTGGTCGATCGCGAACGGCAGCACGGGTCCGCCGTTGTAGTCCAGGTGCTCGCCGATGAGGTTCACCCGGCCGGGGGCCGACCACACCCCGCCGGGAGGCGCTCCGAAGGTCTTGACGAAGTCGCCCGTGACCTCCTCGCGGTGCTCCTCGGGACTGCCGGGCTCGACCCAGTCCATCCCCGTGGTGCCCGCGGTCACGCCCGTCCCGCCGCAGGGTAGACCACCTGTAGGCGGTCGGCGATCGTCTCCGGAGTGGTGTCGGAGACCCACGCACCCTGAGCGGACTCCGAGCCGGCCAGGTACTTCAGCTTGCCTGGTGCGCGCATCACACTGAAGACCTGCAGGTGCAGCCGGGGCAGCGAGCCGGGTTGCTCCCGACGACCCGGGGCCCCGGTCTCCGTCGGGGCCGCGAACCAGCCCGCGATGTAGGGCAGGTCGATCGGTGCGCCGTCCACCCCGGTGAAGAAGTGGTCCAGGGCCCGGAGCAGCCTCGGGTAGAGCCACGCCAGCTCCGCTCGCTCCGCGTCGTGGGTCTCGGCGAGGTCGAGCACGTGCCGGTGCGGCACGAGGTGGACCTCGACCGGCCACCGAGCCGCGGCGGGCACGAAGGCGGTCCAGTGCTCGCCGCGGGCCACGACACGCCGACCGGAGCGCTGCTCTGCTTCCAGCACGTCACCGAGCAGGTCGCGCCCGGTCCGCTCGTAGTGTTGCCCGGCCTGCCTGAGATGCTGCGCGCTGCGCGGGGGGAGGTAAGGGTAGGCGTAGATCTGGCCGTGGGGGTGAGCCAAGGTCACCCCGATCTCCTCGCCTCGGTTCTCGAACGCGAACACCGCATGCACCGACGGCCGCTCCCCGAGCTCCCGCGAGCGGTCCGCCCAGGCCTCGATCACCGTCCGGGCACGGGCCGGCGACAGCTCGGCGAAACGGGACTCGTGGTCGCTGGTGAAGCACACCACCTCGCACCGCCCGTCCGACGCGTGCTCCGGCCAGACCGGCTCGCCGTCCACCGTCGACGAGGGTTGCGCCTCTCGCGGGTTCAGCGACGGGAAGCGGTTCTCGAACACCACCACGTGGTAGTCCGAGGCCGGGATCTCGCTCGGTGGTCCTTCGGGCCGAGAGGGGCACAACGGGCAGTCGGCGCGGGCGGGCATGTGGGTGCGGTTCATCCGATGCGAGGCCAGCGGGATCCACTCGCCCGTCAAGGGGTCGCGCCGCATCCGGGCGCCCGCGGGCATCGCAGGCAGCTCACGGGTGTCCCGAGCGTCCCGGCCGGCGGCCGGAGGGCTCGCGGCGTCGTCGTAGTAGAAGAGGTCCCGGTCATCGGCGAGGTGTCGATGGGTGCGTTGCGCGTGCAGGCTCATCCCAGGTCCTTCGTTCGGGTCACGATCTCCTCGTCCTGGTCGGCCACGATGAGGTGGCCCACGTGCGAGCGCAGCATCGCCTGGTCGTCCACCGCCATGCCGGGGTCGCTGATCAGCACGTCGATGTCGTCGAGACCGATGATGGTCGACAGTCCGACCAGCCGGAGCTTGGTGTGGTCCGCCACGACCACGGTGGCCGCCGCGGAGGCGATGAGCGCTTGGTTCATCGCCGCCTCCACCATGTTGGGGCTGGTGCACCCGGTGCGTTCGCTGAACCCGTGAACCCCCAGGAACATCTGGTCGACGTGCAGGTTCCGCAGCGAGCTCACCGCGACCGGCCCGACCAGCGCGTCGGAGGGCGTGCGTGAGCCCCCCGTCAGGATGACCGTGCGGTCGCGACGCATCGGGTCGTGCAGGGCGTTGGCGGCCGGGATCGAGTTCGTCACCACCGTCAGGCCGTCGACCTCTCGCAGCTGCTCGGCCACGGCCAGGGTCGTCGTGCCCGCGGACAGGGCGACCGAGGAGCCGGCCGGCACGAGCTCGGCGGCGGCCCGGGCGATGGCGAGCTTCTCGGAGACCTGTTCCCCCAGCTTGGCGCTGAACGTGGGCTCGTAGCTGGAGCCGGGCAGGTCCGCCACGGTGGCCCCTCCATGCACCCGGACCAGCAGGCCCCGATCAGCCAGCTGGGCGATGTCCCTGCGGATGGTCATGTCCGAGACGTCCAGTGCCTCGACGAGCTCACCGACCCGTACGGCGCCGTCGCGACGGACCCGGGCCAGGATCTCCTGCCGTCGTTGTCGCGCCAGCGTCGCCATGGCTACTCGCCGTTCCTTCCCGTGACGGAGTGGATGACCGCGACACCGCCCGGCGCGAGGGCCAAGGGCTCGGTCGGGCCGCAGTGCCGCTCGCTGACCAGGTCCGTGCCCGCAAGGGGGACCCGTGCGCCGGCGCCCGCATGGTCGATGACGAAGGTCCACGTCTGCTGGCCCGAGCGCCGTCGCACCACGTCCACCCCCACGGGGCGCTCCGGCCACCCGGTGTCGAGATCGGCTTCACCGACCAGGTGGGCCACCAGCGCGTCCAGGCCCCGTTCGCTCAGGCGCGTGGCGACATACCAGGCAGCGCCACTGCCCGTCTGTCTGCGCGTGACCGCGGGGCTGCCCGTGGAGGGCCCGTCCGCGAACGAGGCCACGACCTCGGTGCCCGTCTCGGCGTGTCCCCGCTCGGTCCAGATCCGCCCCGTCTCGTCGTGCAGCGCCGGCACGCGCGGGCTGCCACCCGTTCCCAGGGTGGCGACCTGCCCGACCCACAGCGGCGCGAACTCCTCCATCCGCACCCCCAGCAGGTCGGTGAAGGCACCCGGGTAGCCGCCGAGCCGGATGTGGTCCCGCTCGTCCACCGTCCCGGAGAAGTAGGTGATGACGACCTGCGCGCCGGCCTGCGCGGCTGCCGCCACGGCCGCCGCGGTCCGCTCGCTCACCACGTGCAGCGACGGGAGCACGAGAAGGGAGTAGCCGCTGAGGTCGTCCTCGGGCCCGACACCGTCGCAGGTCACTCCGGCCCGCCACAGTGCGTCGTACCAGGCGCGCACCTCATCGGTGTAGCGATGCTCCTGCGTCGGAGTGGCCTCGGCGTCCGTGCTCCACAGTGAGGGCCAGTCGTAGACCAGTGCGGCCTTCGCCTCGGTACGGCTCCCGGCCACGGGCGCGCATCGGCGCAGCACCGCCCCGAGCTCGGTGGCCTCGGCGAACACGCGCGAGCCGGTCCCGGCGTGCCCCAGCATCGCCGAGTGGTACTTCTCCGCTCCGGCGGTCGAGGCGCGCCACTGGAAGTAGCCGACCACGTCCGCGCCGCGGGCCACGTGTGACATGGCGTCCCGGGCCATCTGACCGGGCTCCTTGGCCAGGTTCACGGGCTGCCAGTTCACCGCCGACGGTGAGTGCTCCATGAGGATCCACGGTTCGCCGCCGGCCAGGCCGCGGGTGATGTCGGCCGACATGGCCAGCTCGGTATGGGCATGCGGGAGGTGGTGACCCAGGTAGTGGTCGTTGGACACGATGTCCTGCTCCGGGGCCCAGCGGTGGTAGTCCAGCCCGGTGAACGAGAAGCCGACCATGAAGTTGGTGGTCACGGGCGTGTCTGGACAGATCCGGTGCAGCAGGTCGCGCTCGGCCAGGTAGTGCTCCAGGTGGGCGTCGGAGCAGAAGCGCCTCCAGTCCAGCTCCGCACTCGGGTTGGGGATCGCGGTGGTCGCGCGCGGGGGCAGCACGTCCACCCACTCGCCGTACCGCTGCGACCAGAAGGTCGTGCCCCAAGCCTCGTTGAGACCCTCCAAGTCCACGTAGCGGTCTCGCAGCCACTGCCGGAAGTGCTCGGCCGAGCGGTCACAGAAGCACATCAGGTTGTGGCATCCGAACTCGTTGCCCACGTGCCACAGGGCGAGGCCGGGATGGTCGCCGTAGCGGTCGGCCAACCGCTCGACCAGCTGGAGCGCCCTGCGGCGGTAGTCCGGGCTGGAGGGGCACCACGTCTGGCGGCTGCCGTGGGACAGCCGCAGCCCCTGTCGATCCACCGGCATCGCCTCCGGGTGGAGCCGGCCGAACCACGGGGGCGGAGAGGCCGTGGCCGTGGCCAGGTCGACGACGATGCCCGCAGCGTGCAGCCGGTCCACCACCCGGTCCAGCCAGGCGAACTCGTAGGTACCCGGACGCGGCTCGAGCAAGGCCCACCCGAAGACACCGACGGTCGCAAAGGTGAACCCCGCGATCTGCATCGCCTCGATGTCCTGCTCGAGCGTCTCCGGGCCCCACTGCTCCGGGTTGAGGTCACCACCGAAAAGCAACCGGTCACCGGGCCAGCGGGACGTCGCCATGCGGTCACCCTCCCAGTCGTCGGACCACGGGTCAACATATTCGCACATTGGTGTAGCCGGTCTTGCTCATGACTGTCGATTCGTGTCGGGATCCCTTGACAGACACGCGGAGAGCCGCTTCACTCATGAGTGTTTCACGTTTGAATCTGCGCAAATCTGAACAGGTTCAACCGGGTCACGTCTGTCCACTCAGTGCCGAGTGCCCAGGAGGGCCCCATGTCAGCACGGTCTCGCGCCGGTCAGCCTCCGACTCCGAGCCAGTGTGCACGGCAGGGATACGGCCTGCATACCCCCTTCTCCCGCCGCACCTTGCTGCACGGCCTGGCGGGCATGGGCGCACTGGGCGCGCTGAGCGCGTGCGGCTCGCAGGTGGGGCCGAACGAGGTCTCAGTCGGCTCCCGGGCCACCGAGGACGTCCCCCGCGAGGCTCTGAACGCGGTGATGGACCTCTATACCCAGCAGTCCGGGATCGACGTGCAGATCAACGCCACCGACCCGAACACCTGGCAAGAGCAGATCAACTCCTACCTCCAGGGCAAGCCCGACGACGTGTTCCAGTGGTTCGCCGGCTACCGCGGACGGTTCTTCTACGAGAACGGCCTCGTCTCGGGAATGAACGACGTGTGGGACAGCGTCGGCAGCGGCTTCAGCGACGCCTTCAAGAAGGCGTCCACGGCCGACGACGGCACGCAGATCTTCCTCCCGCTGTACTACTACCCCTGGGCGGTCTTCTACCGCCGCAGCGTCTTCGAGAAGAACGGCTACACCCCGCCGGAGAACATGGAGGACTTCGTCGCCCTCTGTCAGGACATGCAGTCCGCCGGGCTGACGCCGATCGCCTTCGGCGCCTCGGACGGTTGGCCGCAGATGGGCACGTTCGACTACCTGAACATGCGCATGCACGGCTACCAGTTCCACATGGACCTGATGGCGGGCAACGAACGCTGGGACGGCGAGGAGGTCCGGGCCGTGTTCGAGCTCTGGGCCGACCTGCTGCCCTACCACCAGCAGAGTGCACTCGGCCGCACCTGGCAGACGGCGGCACAGTCCCTGCTGCGCAAGGAGAGCGGGATGTACGTCATGGGGCTGTTCCTCAACCAGCAGTTCACCGACCCCGAGGACGCCGAGGACCTGGACTTCTTCAACTTCCCCGAGATCGACAGCCAGATCGGCGCCACCGCCGTCGAGGCACCCATCGACGGCTTCATGATGCGCTCGGACCCGGTCAACCGGGGCAACGCCACCGAGCTACTGACCTTCCTGGGCACGGCGGAGGCGGCCACGACCTACGTGAAGATCGACGCCCAGATCGGCGCCAACAAGAACACCGACACCTCCAGCTACGACCGGCTGCAGAAGAAGTCGGCCGACCTGGTCACGAACGCGGAGAACATCTCCCAGTTCATGGACCGGGACACCCGCCCCGACTTCGCCGCCACCGTCATGCTCCCCGAGCTGAGCCGCTTCCTCGCCAACCCGGGCAACATCGACGGCATCACCTCCTCCATCCAGGCGCAAGCCGACTCCATCTTCCCCCAGCGCTGACCGGCTGCAGACCCTAGGAGCCCCGCATGGCCACCACGTCTCAACCCGGAGAACACACCGGCGAGCTCGACCGCGAACACCGCGAGGGCCAGGACTCGAGTGGGTCCGCGTCCTCCCCCAACGGCAAGCTGCAGCTGCTTTCCGGCAAAGACCGCACCGTGCTGACGCTCATGGTGGCGGTGCCGGCCGTTCTCGTGATCGGTCTGGTCTGGATCCCGGCGCTCATCAGCGTCATGCTCTCGTTCACCAAGTGGAACGGGATCGGTCCGATCAGCGAGATCCAGTGGATCGGGCTGCAGAACTACGCCGACCTGGTCACCATCTATCCCCCGTTCGTACCGGCTATCACGAACAACCTGCTGTGGCTGGCCGTGTTCTTCCTCATCGCCACTCCGCTCGGGATCTTCATGGCGACCCTGCTGGACCGGGAGGTCCGCGGCACCCGTCTGTACCAGAGCGCGCTCTACCTGCCCGTCGTGCTGTCACTGGCGCTGATCGGCTTCATCTGGCAGCTCATCTACAGCCGCGACCAGGGGCTGCTCAACGCCATGCTCGGCCTGGACGGGTCCAACCGGATCGACTGGCTGGGCAACGCCGACATCAACATCTACGCCGTCCTCGTGGCCGCCTCCTGGCGTCACGTCGGCTACATCATGCTGCTGTACCTGGCCGGCCTGAAGGGTATCGACCCCGCGCTGCGGGAGGCGGCCTCGATGGACGGGGCGGGCGAGGTACGCACCTTCTTCAGCGTGATCCTGCCCGCGATGCAGCCGATCAACGTGGTCGTGCTGGTCATCACGGTCATCGAGGGACTGCGAGCCTTCGACATCGTCTACGTGATCAACAAGGGGACCAACGGGCTGGAGCTGCTCAGCACCCTGGTCGTCTCCAACGTCATCGGCGAGGCCTCACGGGTCGGGTTCGGCTCGGCCATCGCCACCATCCTGCTGATCATCAGCCTCGTCTTCATCGTGGTCTACATGATCTCGATCTACCGTGAGGATGCCACCGAATGAGCACCGACGCCGCGACCACGCAGACCAGCGAGCACTCCTCCCAGGAGGACTACCGCAAGCTGCAGGAGACCAACAAGCGGCCCCTGACCGCCGGCCGGGTGGTGCTCTACGCCTTCCTGACCTTCATGGCGCTGGGGTGGCTGTTTCCCTTCGTGTGGGCGCTGTACAACTCGTTCCGCGACTACGCCTACACGGCGGCCAACGGCTACGTCTCGTTCGGCGGGTTCACGTTGTCGAACTACACCGACGCCTGGACCCGCGGCGACTTCACCCAGCTGTTCCTCAACTCGGCCATCATCACCATCCCCGCGGTGGTGTTCACCCTGTTGCTGTCGACCATGGCGGCGTTCGTGCTCGCCCGCTTCAGCTTCTGGTTCAACCTGCCGATGCTGATCCTGTTCACGGCGGCCAACCTGCTCCCGCAGCAGTCGCTGCTCATCCCGTTGTTCCGTTTCTTCCGCGAGGTCGGGCTGCTGGACACCTACATGGCGGTGATCCTGGTGCACATCGCCTTCCAGACCGGGTTCTGCACCTTCGTGCTGAGCAACTACATGAAGGCACTGCCGAAGTCGATGACGGAGGCCGCACTGGTCGACGGAGCCGGCGTGTGGCGGCAGTACTCGCAGATCGTGCTGCCGCTGTGCCGTCCGCCGTTGGCCGCGCTCGCCGTGCTGCAGGTGACCTGGATCTACAACGACTTCTTCTGGGCCGTGGCCTTCCTCAACAGCGGCGAGAAGTTCCCCATCACCTCGGGCCTGCAGAACCTGCGCGGCCAGTTCTTCACCGACTACAACCTGCTCAGCGCAGGCTCCATACTGGTGGCCGTGCCGACGATCATCGTCTTCGTGCTGCTGCAGAAGCAGTTCATCTCCGGTCTCACCCTCGGAGCCGACAAGGGATGACGCGCACGGGCGCCACCCCGCGGCGCCGAGCGGAGCTGGCCAGCCTCACCGGGGGCGGCAGCAGCCTGGTTCTCCGGCTGTCGGTCTCCGGGCTGCCCGAGGTCGTGCACTGGGGCGCCGACCTGAGCCTGCCTCCGGGCAGCGTGCCGGAGGAGCTGGTGCGGGCCGGCGACCCGGCCGTGCCCTCCAGTGCGATGGACGAGCCGTGGCCGCTGACCCTGCTGCCCACCGAGGCCGACGGCTGGTCGGGGAGGCCTGGCTTCAGCGCCCACCGCTCGGGGGTGAGTGTGGTTCCGGACTTCGCCGACGGGACGCGGCTCACGCGATCCGACGTCGACGCCGACGTCGACGCCGACGTCGACCGGATCGTGCTGGACGCGGTGGACACCACGGCCGGGGTGGCTTGGCGCTGCCGACTCGACCTGGACGCCCACGGTGTGCTCCGCGTGGCTCACGAGGTCACCAACCTCGGACCTGGGGTGATGGACCTGGCCGCCGTGGTCGCGATGCTGCCGCTGCCGTCGACGGCGCAGGAGGTCCTCGACCTGACCGGGCGCTGGTGTCGCGAGCGCACGCCGCAGCGGGGTCCGCTGCACCAGGGGGGCCGGGTCCGCGAGTCGCGGCGCGGGCGCACCGGCCACGACGCGACCCTGCTCATGGCCGCCGGCGAGCGCGGGTTCGGCTTCGGCCACGGCGAGGTCGCGGCGGTGCACGTGGCCTGGAGCGGTGACCATGTCCACCTCGCCGACCGATTGCCCGAGGGCGCCGGACGCCATAGTGGGGTGATCGGCGGGGGCGAGCTGGTGCGACCCGGGGAGGTGCGCCTGGCCGAAGGCGACACCTACGCCGCACCCCCCGTGGTGTTCGTGCGGTCCGAGGTCGGCCTCGACGGGCTCAGCGCCGCGCTGCACGCTCACCTCCGAGCGCGTGCGGCGCACCCCAGATCGCCCCGCCCGGTCACCGTGAACTCCTGGGAGGCGCTGTACTTCGACCACGACCCCCACCGTGTGGCGCATCTGGTGGACCTCGCGGCGAGCGTGGGAGCCGAGCGCTTCGTGCTCGACGACGGATGGTTCACCGGTCGTCGCGACGACACGAGAGGTCTGGGTGACTGGCAGGTCGACCATGACGTCTGGCCCGAGGGTCTGCGACCCGTCGCCGACCGGGTGCGCGGGCACGGGATGCAGATGGGCCTCTGGGTGGAGCCCGAGATGGTCAGCCTCGACTCCGACCTGGCTCGCCAGCATCCGGACTGGGTGCTCGCGCCCGTCCGCGCCACGCCGGGAACCCGGGCGTGGCGTTCACAGCAGATGCTGGACCTCACTCGCCCGGACGCCTACGACCACGTGCTCGGCCTGCTTCGCGCAGTCGTGGAGGAGGTCGGGATCGACTACCTCAAGTGGGACCACAACCGCGACCTGCACGAGGCTCTGGATGCTTCCGGGCGCCCAGCGGTGCGCGCCCAGACCCTCGCCGTCTACGCGATGATGACCGAGCTGCGCGCCAGTCGTCCGGCGCTGGAGATCGAGTCGTGTGCCTCCGGTGGGGCGAGGGTGGACCTGGGGATGCTGGAGCACGCGCAGCGGGTCTGGCCCAGCGACTCCAACGACCCCGTCGAGCGGCAGGCGATCCAGCGCTGGACCTCACTGCTCCTGCCTCCGGAGCTGCAGGGCACGCACGTCGGCCCGAGCCCCGCGCACACGACGGGCAGGGTCACCTCGCTGGAGCTCCGGTGCGTCACGGCGCTGTTCGGCCATACCGGCATCGAGTGCGACCTCGCCGCCCTGGGCGAGG
Organism: Ornithinimicrobium sp.; assembly: GCF_035267225.1. Lineage (GTDB taxonomy): Bacteria > Actinomycetota > Actinomycetes > Actinomycetales > Dermatophilaceae > Ornithinicoccus. The sequence continues at coordinate 4,259 of NZ_DATFMA010000052.1, read as the reverse complement.
ACGAGCTCGACCGGCTCCGCGGATGGGTCCGCTTGCACCGGCGCCTCAGGCCGCTGCTGCACACCGGCAGGACGGTCCGGGGCGAGGAGACCGACGGCGCGTGGTGGCACGGGGTCATCGCCCAGGACCGGCTCCACGCTGTGCTCGCCTATGTGCGCCTGACCACCGGCGCCCTCGCCCGTCCAGGACTCGTCCGCATCCGTGGCCTGGAGGATGACCTGCACTACCGGGCGCGCCTGGTCGACCCGACCGGTCGCGAGCCTGCCGTCGTGCACGGCAACGCGATCAGCCAGCCGCCCTGGTGCGCCACCGGCGTGACCCTGAGCGGGCGCGCCCTGGCTGGGCACGGCCTGGCCATGCCGGTGCTGGACCCCGCCGCTGCCGTGCTCGTCGAGGTGTCCGCCGTCTGAGGCGGCGGTCACCCGCCCGGCCGCTCACCGTTGGTCTGGTCGACTGCCCTCCCTCCACCTGCGGACTAGGCCCCGCACACCACGGCATGATGTACTTCACACGCCCACACGCCGCCCTCAAAGTGACGAGAGGTGCCCGCGCAAGGCACAATGGCTGAATGTCTCGTGACCTGCGCTCCGTCATCAGGGGCGGTCGGGGACTCGGACTGGCGGTGGCCACGGCTTTGGTGACCGGCGGCCTGGCTGTCGTCGGGGCAATGTGGTTCGACCTCCCGCTGCGCGACCCGGACGGGTTCCTCGGTCCGAGCTGGACCCGTCTCCCCCTGATCCTGGGTCTGTTCATGGCCGCCGACATCGTGCCGCGCGGCGTCGTCCGCGCCAAGAGCGTGCGGGGCACTCCCGGTGCGCTCAAGCAGGTCATCCGCGAACGGTGGCCGCTGTCGCGCCTGGCCATCGTCCTCATCGCTCTGACCAGCTTCTACATCACCTACGTCGGGTACCGGAACCTGAAGAGCTTCCTGCCCGTGGCGCGGCAACAGTCCGAAGACATGGCCCTGCGCGCCAGCGACCAGCTACTCGCGTTCGGCAGCCATCCGGCCGAGGTGCTGCACGACGTCTTCGGCACCGGTGTGTGGGCGCACATCCTTTCCTGGGTCTACATCTCGTTCCTCTTCTTCGTACCGATCTCTCTGGCGGCAGCGCTGGTCTGGTCACGCAACATCAGCCTGGGGCTGTGGTATACGACCGCGTTGTGCCTGAACTGGGCCATGGGAACGGCGAGCTACTACCTGTTGCCGGCGCTGGGGCCGTTCGCCGTGCGCAGCTGGAACTACGCCGACCTCCCGACCACGGGGGTCAGTCAGCTGCAACAAGGCATGCTCGGGGCCCGCTCCAGCGTCATGGCCGACCCGTATGCCACGGCCTCGGTCCAGAGCATCGCCGCCTTCGCCTCCCTGCACACCTCGATCGTGTTCACCGCGGCGCTCATCGTGCACTTCGCCGGGTTCCCGAGGATCGTGCGCGCCACCATGTGGGTCTTCTTCGTGCTGACCCTGATCTCGACCATCTACTTCGGCTGGCACTACATCATCGACGACATCGCCGGCCTGGTGATCGGTGCCGTCTCGGTCGCCCTGGCAGGTGCCGCCACTCGAGGGGCGGCGGACCATCTGCCCTCGCTCGCTGCTCACAGCGGTCGTCGCGAGCTCGCCAGCAGCCGCTGAAGGCCTCGCCGGAAAGTCGTCGCGGGGCGCGGGTGCGGCAACATGTCGCGGAGCAGGGGCGCAGGCCGATGGGCGAACGCCTCGTCGTGCTGAGCTCGCAGCCGTGCCCGCTCCTGGAGGTTCAACGGCTGCACGGTCTCCTGTACGGCGACCAGGATGGAACCCCGTAGCAGCCACAGCGAGGTCTGGGCCTCCGCGTCGACCATGAGCAGATCGGTCAGCAGGGCTCGGGCCTCGCCGCTCGCCTCCAGGCTGCCGGCCAGCTTGCGGCCGACCTCCTCGTCGGCGTTGCGGGCCTCGGCCTCCACCACCGCGCCGAAGGCCTCCACCGAGTCCGCGACGTGCTCGAGCAGCACGGCGAAGGCCGAGCGCACCTCGTGGCCGTACCCGTCGTCGGTGGTCCTGTCCCGGGGCGCCTCCCGTTGCATCGTGAAGTACAGCGCCCTCAGCGCGAAGAGCGAGGTGTCCAGCGACTCCAGTCCGGTACGCAGGATGGGCTCGACGCGAGGTGAGGAGAACGAGCGTGGGTTGTACCGCCGCACCTCCTCCACCGCGGACACCGACTCGTGGGCACGCGCGGCACGGTCGCTGACCTCACGTGCCTCGTTCAGCCAGGTGGTGACCTCACCCCGGGTGATCGGCTGCTGAGCCATCGACCATCCGGCCTGACGCAGCGACTCCGCCTCCCGTCGCGCCACGTCACGGACCTGGTGGATGGCGGTGCTGATCGGCAGCCTCGGGGGCAGGAGCAGGTTGAACGCCACTCCGATCCCCGCTCCGATCAAGGTGGTGTAGACGCGGGTCTCGGCCGCGATCTCCTGCCCTCCGACGGCCAGGATGAGCATCGCGCTGATCGGGGTCTCCAGGGCCTGGTCTCCCAGCCGCAGCACGGCGGCCAGCAGCAGCGACACGGCGATCACCGCCGCCAGGGACCACCACGTCAAGCCCACCCAGGCCGAGAACGCGATGGCCACGAAGACCCCGGTGACCACGGCGCCCACACGCACCAGCCCCATCTTGACCGAGGACTTGGCCGAGGTCTGCGTGACCAGGATCGCGGTGAGCGAGCACGTCAGGTCGACGGGTCCGTCGATGAGCCAGACCGTCACCAGGTAGGACAGCACCGCGGTCGTCGTGAGTCGCGCCGTGGAGGCGAGCAGAGCGCTCAGCGGCTGCTGTAGGCGGAAGCGCCGTAGGAGCTGGTCCACCAGCACCGTGGCCCAGCGCCTCAGCTCGCCCATCGCAGCCTCCACCTCCGCGTATCTCCTGCCCTCCCCACCCGCCGAAACGCCGTACGCTGGTCGGCGTGCCCGCGAGACCCAGCATACGAGCCACGCCACCTCTTCAGGCGGGCCTTCGATGAGCGCAGGGCTGGCCGCCCTCCTGGATGACGTGGCGATGCTGGCGCGGCTCGCGGCCGCCTCCGTCGACGACGTGGGGGCCGCGGCGGGACGGGCCGGCGCCAAGGCGGCCGGAGTGGTGGTCGACGACGCGGCGGTCACCCCTCGCTACGTGCGCGGGCTGGCCGCCGAGCGGGAGCTGCCGATCATCAAGAAGATCGCCGTCGGGTCGATCCGCAACAAGCTCCTGGTGATCGTGCCGGCGGCATTGGTGATGAGCCAGTTCGTGCCGTGGCTGCTCACGCCGATCCTCATGCTGGGCGGGACCTACCTCTGCTTCGAAGGAGCGGAGAAGATCTGGGAGAAGGTCAGCGGTCACGAGGAGCATGGTCACGGTTCTCAGGGGGGCGAGCCTGCCGCCAAGGACGAGCAGGCGATCGTCAAGGGGGCCGTTCGGACCGACTTCATCCTCTCGGCCGAGATCATGGTGATCTCTCTGAACGAGGTGGCCTCCGAGCCGCTGCTGTCGCGCGCCGTGATCCTGGTCATCGTCGCGATCGGCATCACCGCGTTGGTCTACGGGGCCGTCGGGCTCATCGTGAAGATGGACGACATCGGCCTGGCTCTGGCCGAGCGCGACTCGGGTACCGCCCAGTGGATCGGTGTGACACTGGTCAAGGGCATGCCCCGGTTCATGACTGCGCTCACGGTCGTCGGCACGGTGGCCATGCTGTGGGTGGGCGGTCACATCCTCCTCGTGGGCGTCGACGAGCTCGGGTGGCACGCCCTGTACGACGTGGTTCACCACGCCGAGGAGGCCGTGCACGATGCCGCCGGGGCGCTCGGGGGTGTGCTCGCGTGGCTGACCAACACGGTCGCCTCGGCCGTCATCGGCCTGCTGGTCGGAGCGGTGGTCGTCACCGTGCTGCACCTGGTCCCCAGGCGCAGCAAGGCCGCCAGCCACTGACCCACCGGACCGATCGGCACGGGCGCGGGGAGGACACCGCACGCCGCGCGACTCTTGACCGGGCATGACGACCCCGGCACAGTGGTCGGCGTGAGCGACTTCCCTGACCTTCCTGTCGTGTCGGCCGCGGACCCGGACCTGCCGGGCACGATGGAGCTGGGTGCCTTCTCGCTCTCCCTGTCCGTGGCCGACCTGGCCGTCTCCCGAGACTTCTACGCCCAGCTCGGCTTCGAGGTGACCGGCGGTGACGCCGACTACGGCTACCTCATCCTGAAGAACGGCGAGACCACCCTGGGCCTCTTCCAGGGCCTGTTCGAGG
>NZ_DATFMA010000051.1:0-9413 GCF_035267225.1 Ornithinimicrobium sp. | reverse complement strand
GGCCACCGCCGCGGTGCCGTCGGTGCAGCCGTCGAGGGCGACCATCACGCAGACAGAACCGACCCCGGTGCCCAGGCGCAGCGACCGGACGGTCTCGTTCACGCTGCGCAGGCAGGCGCCGAGCAGGAGAGCCTCGTTCTTGGCCGGGATGGCCACCACGACGTGTGAGACGTCGCGGGAGGGCGACCGGGAGGCGTCGGAGGGGAGGGGCGCGCGTCCGGTGCGGCCCGTCCTCGGGGCCCGCCCCTCAGGCACGAGAAGGGTCACCTCGGTCGTCGCCCGACTGTGCCGTGTTCCGGCCTTCGCGGCTCGCGACCGAGGCGGCGCACGTCCAGATGTCGATCCGGACGTCCGGGTCGCGGTACTGCACCTGCGGGGGCCCGCCCCAGGCGTCCTGTGCCTGCTGGTGCACCAAGGCACCGTCGAGCGGAACGTCAGTCGTCGGGTGCTGCCAGTGGCAGAGCACCAGCTCGCCCTCTGCGCTCAGGGCTGACTGTGCCTTGGCCAGGGTGGCCAGCAGCTCGGTCGGGGTGAGGAAGTACCCCACCTCGGAGAGCACGACGAGGTCGAAGGGTCCACCGGGGATCGCCGCGGGCGCGGCGCCGACGGTGACGTGAGCTCCCGGGGCGGCCGTGCGGGCGTGCTCGACCGCTACGGGGCTGACGTCCACCGCGCGTAGGTCGCTCACCCGCTGGACGAGCGCCGCCGTCAGGTGTCCGTCGGCGCAGCCCACCTCGAGGCCGCGCGAGTAGTGAGCCCGCCCCAGCATGGACAGGACGAGGTCGCGGCGTCGAGCCTCGTAGAACGAGCCGTGCACTCGCCACGCGTCCGGTCCATCGGCGTACATCTCGTCGAACACCGCTGCGCGCGTCTCGTTCCGCCGGGTGAGCGAGAAGGACGGCAGCCGGGGCAGAACACCGGCAGGGTCGAGCAGGGCCTCGACGAGGCGCCGAGCCCGGGCCAGCGACTGGGCGTCCACGACGGGGGTGGGCCCGGATCCGTCCATGTCACCACCCCAGGCGGTCGTCTGCGAGGGGAAGCACTCCAGCGCCGCGCGTTTGCGCCGGACGGCGCCCGGCGGAGTCTCCGCGGCGACCACGTGATCCCACGCGACCTGCGACGGGGTGCTCCAGTGCCACAGCCAGACCGGGTAGTGCGCCACGGCGACCTGGTGACGCGCTCCCGCGAGCTGAGCGGCACGGCCGAGGGCGTCGTGGTCGCCATGACCATCGTGCACCCACGGCGCCAACAGCAGCGTGCCGGCGCCGAGATGCTCACCGATCTCGGTGGTCAGCTCGTCGATACGGCTGTCGAGCCCGGTGTCGGGGTGATGCAGGTGCACCAGCCGGGCCTGGGGAGCGAGCAGCGCCAGTGCGCGCTCGAGCTCTCCGCGGCGGCGTTCGGCCAGCAGAACCCGTTCGCCGGGGTCGGCGAGGTCGTGGGACCTCTCACCGGCGGTCGCGACCAGCACCGTGATCGTGACTGCCCGGTCGGCAAGGGCGGCCAGCAGGGCACCGACGCCCAAGGTCTCGTCGTCGGGGTGGGCGGACGCGACGACGACGTGGCCCCAGCGGTCAACCAGAGCATCGAGGTCGAGGACCGGCGTGTGCTGCCATGCGGGAGCGGCACACCACACCCGCTCCGGTGTCGGCGGGTCGCGGCGGTCGAAGGTCGGAGCCGGTGAAGGGATGCTCACCCTGCCGACGCGCCTGACGAGCTTTCGGGCGACGCCAGCGTCATGGCCCCGAGGCGCGCGAGATCGCGCTCTGCGTGGTGCTGTCTCAGATAGAGCGTCAAGTCGGAGACGCGGGTGAGGTGCGCCTCGTCCGAGGTCAGAGGGCCGGGCCCGAGGGCGTGTCCCACGACGGCGAGGGTGTGTTCGGCCGTTGACGCCACCCGGGCGCGCACCCGGGCGGCGAGCAGAGCCGACTCGGGGGCCGTGGTGGCCCGGTCGTCGATCCGCGCCGCGGCCTCACGCAACAGCGTCAGGGCACCGAACAGCTCGAAGTCACAAGTCCCCATGTGCATCAGGGCCACCTGGTCGGGCTCCCGGGCGCGCGCGGCACGCCACAGCGACCCTGCCAACGCGGCGGCGGCACCGAACCACACCGCGGCCACGGCGATGCCGCCCCAGGCGAACCCGGGACGTTCGAGGTACCAGCCGACCGGACCGACGGGCTGCACCAGGGTGCCGCTGAAGTGCACGCTTCCGGTGCTGACGCGGCGAAGGCCGTGGGGTCGCCAGGCGCTGACGTCGCTGGACACCGATGGGTCGCGCAGAGGCGCGGCGACGAGCCGGGAGCCCTCGGATGTTTCGGCCGTGACCAGAGCGTGGCTGAGCTGGTCCGGCAACGAGCACCACGGCTTCGTCCCGGTCAGCCGCCAGCCCTCATCGGTCCGGGAGCAGCGCAGGTCGGTCCCCGGGGGCTGCGCGGCGTAGACACCCCAGACGGCCTCCGGCGGTGCGGTGTCGGGGCCGGCGCCGGCTTGGGCGAGGATCGCCCGGGCGTCCAGGTGCGGCTCCACGATGCGCGCCGTACTGAGGTCGATGCTGCCGAGCGTGGCCAGCGCAGACAGGACGGACCAGGTGCGTCCACCCATGTCTGCCCCTCGGGGCCCGAGAGCACGGGCGAGGCGCAGCGCGGAAGGGATGTCGTGGACCGCGTCGCTCGCCTGGCCGGCTATCTCGCGGTCACCCCAGGTCGGAAAGGCCCACGGCTCCGCCTGCGACACCTGCCGATACTACGCCGTCCGTCTGGGGCCAGGCTCATCCTTGGGGATGGTGGCCGGGGGCGCTCGGCGGGCCAGCGCTGACAGCGAGCGGTGGCCGGATACCTTTCCTTCATGTCCGCCCTTCCGTTGCCCGTGCGGGCGCTCAACGCCGCGGGTCGCATCCCCGCCAGCCGGCGCAACCCTCGATTCCGGTTGGACAAGGGCACGGTCATCGCTGAGGCACGTCGGCGCGCCGGGTGGGCCGACTTCGGGCCCGACTACTTCGAGGAAGGCCTGGATGCCCTGTTGCGCTCGCTCGAGAGGGATGTCGACCTGGAGCTGCTCGGGCAGATCGCGCTGCGTGAGTCGATCATCGACAACCTGACCAACCGGCTGCTGCTGGCACAGGCGCGCGCCTGGCGGCCCGAGGTCTTCCGGGAGCCACTGCAACCGCCGATCGTGGTCACGGGGCTGCACCGGTCGGGCACCACCTATCTGCACCGTCTGCTCTCCTGTGACCCCACCCGACGCGCGCCGGCCTACTGGCAGCTGGTCTCCCCGCTGGTCAGGCCCGGCGACGAGGACCTTCGCCGCCGACGGGCCCGTCGGTCGCTGCAGTGGCGCAAGCGGGTCATGCCGAGCCTGGACCGGATGCACGTCATCGGCGTCGATGACCCCGAAGAGTGCCAGTACCTGACCGCCACGAGCTTCGAGTCCGTGTTCTTCTGGTCGCTCGCGCCGGTGACGGGCTACCTGGACTGGTACCAGAGCCACGACCGCACGATGAAGTACGTCGAGTGGCGACAGTGGCTGCAGGTGCTGCAGCAGCAGTGCGGAGGTCGCCCGCTGGTGCTCAAGGCTCCGGAGCACCTGGGCGCCCTGGCTGCCCTGGTCGAGGCGGTGCCCGAGGCGCGAGTGGTGCAGATCCACCGCGACCCCGTCACCGCGTTCGCCAGCTTCCTCGACATGACACTGGCCACCCAGACGATCAGCGGTCACGTCGACGTCTCGCGGACGCGACAAGCGAGTCTGGCCTTGTTCGAGAGCGAGCTGGGCGCCAACGCGGCCTTTCGCCGAGCGAACCCCGAGGCCGTCGCGGACGTGGAGTACGAGCAGCTGGTGGCCGACCCGGTCGCCACCGTCGCGGGGGTGTACGAGATGTTGGGCGAGCCCGAGCCGCCGGGCCTGCGCCCCGCGGCCGAGATGTATGCCGACCGGCACCCCCAGTACGAACACGGCGAGCACCGCTACGACGTGGCGGACTCCGAGCCCGTGCGGCACCGGCTGGAGCGGGCCGCGAGTGCGTGAGTCCGTCAGGCGGCGTCGCCGAGAGAGCGCCGGCCGCGTGGCGACTCACCTTCGGGAAGCCAGGCGACCTCCGTGCCGCACAGGCTGCGCAGCGTGGTCAGGGTGTGGGGGGTTCCCCGCGTGTACGGCAGGTGCTGTGCGCACAGGGGCCGCAGCGGAGAGCTCCCATTGGGTATGCCGCTGTGCGCGACGAGGTCGCGCTGACCGCGCAGGGCGTCGGTGCGGAACCTGGGGTGGGTGAGCAAGGCGACCACCGGCTGGGGCTCCTCGCTGCCGCGGCACTCCACACACTGGTGAGCGATCTCGACGCGGACGATGCGCTGCCGCTCGGCCCGGTAGCCGTGCTCGTACTCCAGCACCTCGCCGTCCAGGTCGGCGGTGAGCAGGACGTAGTGCTCGTGCGGGTGTGAGCGGCTCAGGCGGTTCAGCAGGTCGACGGCTCGCGCGCGTTCGGCGAAGGCGTAGAAGCCGCACAGGCAGTCCAGGCCCGGCGGCGAGCAGCCTCGCCGCAGGCAGGTGGCGTGCTCGTCCACGCCGTACCGCACGCTGAGCACGCCCACGAGCCAGGCGCGAGAGTCGCTGACCACGAGCTGAGCCAGCTTGTAGCCGCGGAACGGGGCGTCGGTGACCAGTGCGGGCAGGTCGGTCCATTGCTCTAGCCGCGCCTGGCGGCGGCGGGTGCGCGCCATGCTGCGGGCCACCAGCGGCAGGGGCAGGAGCACCAGCATGGCGACGAGAAGCTCCACGGGCGCGTTCCGGGGCTAGGTGCCGGCGCGCCCGAAGGGCGGTGTGCCCGGCTCGGGCTCGGCGGTGACCTCCACGGGCTTTTCCTGATGCCCCTGGGTCGTCGGACCCAGGCCAACGGGCCGATCCGGGTCGGTGGTGGTTACGGCAGCGTCGTCGCTCTCGTGGGGTCGGCGCGCGAAGTGGCGGGCAATCGGTCGTCCGAGGTCCATGGCTGCTCCCTTTCCTCCCTTCGAGAATAAGCCACCGGCGCTGCTAGCTCAGCACGGCCTCTCGGTCGGCGACGGGCAGCCAGTGTTGCTCCGGGACCGGGTGGGACAGGAAATGGGTCATGGCCTGGGTGTACGCGTAGGCACCGGCCTGGCCGAAGACGACGACGTCCCCGGGGCGCAGGTCGGCCGGCAGCGCTCCGGTGCCGACCCGGTCCAGCGAGGTGCACAGCGGCCCGGCCAGCGTGAACTCGACCTCTTCGGTGTCGCGGTAGGCAGGTCCGTCCGGTCGCACGGCCATCACCGGAAAGGACTGGCCGGTCATCAGCGGACGGAGGAGGTGGTTGATGCCGCCCTCGAGCAGCGCGAACGCCACTCCGCGGCTGACCTTGGTCCGGATGACCCGGGCCGCGTAGATCCCGCACGGTCCGGACAGCCAGCGACCGGGCTCGAGCAGCAGGTCGCCACCGAACCAGGTGTGTCGACGGAGCAGCCGATCCAGCCCCTCGCCGAGGGCGCTGACGTCGAGCTCGGGCTCCTGCGCGCCGTACGGGATGCCCAGGCCTCCACCCAGGTCGATGAGCCGCAGCTCGACGCCGTGCTTCTGGGTCATCTGCTGCCCGATCGCCACCGCGGCAGCGTGGTTGTCCAGCAGGGCCGCCGGGTCGAGCTCGTTGCTGGCCGAGAAGACCTGCAGGCCGTCGATCCGTACCCGGGGGTAAGCGGACGCAGCGTGGAGGAAGTCCGGCAGCCTCTCCTCGTCCACGCCGAACGCCGAAGGCCCGCCGCCCCCGATGATCGCCGAGCGCTCACGCGCCGCAGTGGCAGGGTTCACCCGCACGCTGACCCGCAGGGGCTCCGGCCCGTGAGCAGGCAGCATGGCGTGCAGGCTCGCGACATCCTCGAGGCCGTCCACCTGCACCCGCGCGCCCGCGTAGAGGGCAGCGCGCAGGTCGGCCTGGCTCTTGGCGGGGCCGGCCACGAGGATCGGGCTGTCCGGCCCGGCGGCTCGCACCTTGGCGACCTCACCGGCCGAGGCACAGTCGAACGAGGCTCCGGCCGCGGCCAGGGTCTGTAGCAGCGGTGCGCCGGGGTTCGACTTGACGGCGTAGGCCAGCTGCACGCGTGGGGGCATCGCGCGGCGCAGGGTCTCGAAGCGGCGGCGGGCCAGGTCGAGGTCGTAGACGAAGCAGGGCGTGCGCACCTGTGCCGGTTCGCCCAAGACGGACTGAACCTGGCTCGCCTCGAGGGCGAAGAGCGAGTGGCTCGTGTTCACGATGCCTCCTGACTGAAAGCGGCGATACGGCGCAGACCCTCGGCCAGCTCGTCGAGGGGGCCGCCGACGCTGAGCCGGACGTGACCGTCGCCCGCAGGGCCGAAGGCCGACCCGGGCACCACGGTCACCCCGCCACGGTCGCGCAGGTCTCGGGCCCAAGCCTGGCCCGATCCGGAAGCGCCGACGCTGGCCCCAGCCGCCGCGGGCACGGGTGCCCACAGGTAGAAGCCGCCCTCCGGCGTGCCCAGGCTGCTCAGCCACGCGGGGCCCTGGTCGCGCACCGTCTGCCACCGGGCACGGAGCTCGGCGCGCGCTGCGGGGAGCACGTCGTCGGAGGCGCGGAGCAGCGCGGTCGCCGCCACCTGGCTGGGTCGGGCGGGCGCGGTGTTCATGGCGTTGTGGACGAGTCTCGCGGGGGACAGGAGCCCGGGGGGCCCGAGCGCCCAGCCGACCCGCAGGCCTGGCGCCGACCACGCCTTGCTGACCGACTCGGTGACGATTCCTTCGTGGGTCACCTCACGCAGGCTCGGTTGGGGGCGCTCCAGATAGAGCTCGCGGTACACCTCGTCCGAGACCAGGAGCAGGCCCGCGTGACGTTCACAGAGCTCGGCCACCTGCTCCAGAGCCGCCCGGCTCGCGCCCGCACCGGTGGGGTTGCCGGGATGGTTCAGCACCACCATCCGCACCGCGCCCGGGCCCGTACCGCACTGCTCGAGGGTGGCGGCCAGCGCGGCCGGGTCGAGGGTGCCTGCACTACCCATGGGGTAGGCCACCGCGGTGGCGCCGGCCAACCGCGCCACGGTCCGGTAGGCGGGGAAGCCGGGGTCGGGCACCGCCACCACGTCCCCCGGGTCGAGGTGGGCCGTCATCACCGCGTACAGCGCCGCCTGGCTCCCGGCGGTGAGCATGACCTCGTCGGTGCGGCAGCCGGCACGGTCGGCCACCGCTGCCTGCAGCTCGGGGAGGCCGGCGTTCGGTCCGTAGGTGCACGAGCCGGGGCGGTGTGCCCAGTCGCCCAGGGCGAGGCGAGCTACCAGGGGGAGCGGCCATCCCGGCTCACCGAGGGCGAGCGAGATGTTGGCCGACGGGGCGTCCAGGGCGAAGCTGCGGATGAGCGAGGTGTCGAGCCCCCTCATCCGTGCGGTCGCGGTCACCGCGGCGACCCGGGGGAGGCGCTCATCTCAGGGCGTCCTCCAGCGCCACGGCGGCCGTGGTGTCCGCATCGCGGTACTTGACGATGCACGGGGCGTACAGCGACAGGCCGTGCGCGGTGGCGTAGTCGCCTCGGGCGGGCCGCGTGCCGGGCACCACGACGGCGCCGGAGGGCACCTCGCCGCGGTGGGTGCGTTCACGGACCAGGTCGTGGATGGTCGTCGAGGCGGTCAGGGTGACCCCGGGGGCCAGCACCGCTGCCTCGCGCACCACCACCCCCTCGTAGAGCCCACACTGCGCCCCCACGAAGGCGCCGTCCTCGACGACGACGGGGCGGGCGCCGACCGGCTCGAGCACCCCCCCGAGCTGGACGGCGGCGGACAGGTGCACCCCGCGCCCGACCTGGGCGCAGGAGCCCACCAGGACGTGGGAGTCCACCATGGTGCCGGGGCCGACCCGGGCCCCCACGTTGACGTAGCTGGGGGGCATCACCACCACACCCGGGCTGACGTGCGCCCCTCGGCGGACCGAGGTGCCTCCGGGCACGACGCGGACCCCGTCGGCCATGCTCATCTCGCGGGCCGGCACCAGGGACTTGTCCACAGCCCCACCCGGCCACTGCGGGTACGGCGTCAGCTCGCTCAGTGAGAACGCCGCCAGGATGGCCTGTTTCACCCAGGGGTGCGCTCGCCACGTTCCGGCGCCGTCATCGGTGGCCGCGCGAGCGGTCCCTGACTCCAGGGCGTCCAAGGCGGCCTGCACCTGCTCGGTGACCCTGGGGTCGAGCAGCACCTCGTCCATGCCGCGGGAGAAGAACGCCTCCAACCCGGTTGCCGGTGTCGTGTCGTCCGCCCGCTCGACCCCCTCGCTCACCGTCTGGACACTATCGGTCACGAGGCCGCCCCGAGGTGCTCGGCCTGCTGCAGCCCGGCGAGTGCGGAGTGCACCGCCGACCAGGTGTCCGGCTCCGCCGGGGCGAGCGGGGCCCGCACCATGCCGGTGCCGAAGCCCAACGCGGCCAGACCGGCCTTGACCGGCACCGGGTTGGTCTCGGCGAACATCGCCGCCATCAGCGGGGACAGACGGGCGAGGTGGTGGCGTGCCGCGCCCATGTCGCCTTCCATGGCCGCGCTGACCAGGGCGCTGGTCGGGGCCGGAGCGACGTTGGCGCAGACCGAGATCAGCCCCCGCGCTCCCACGGCGATGGCGGGAAGGGCCAGGTCGTCGTCCCCGGCGAGCACGTGCCTGCCCGCCGGGGCCTGGAGGCACATCTGCGTGATCTGGCGCAGGTCCCCGGAGGACTCCTTGACCGCCACCACTTCGGGGATGGTCCACAAGCGGGCCATCGTGGCCGGAGTGAGGTTCGTCCCGGTCCGGCCGGGCACGTTGTAGGCGATGATCGGCATGCCGGGTACGGTCGCGGCCACCTGGGCGAAGTGCGCTTCGATGCCGGCCGGCTGCGGCTTGTTGTAGAAGGGGGTCACCACCAACAGGCCGCCCGCTCCGCAGTCGCGGGCCGCGAGGGCGAGCTCGCAGGTGCGCACGGTGTCCTGGTGACCGACGCCCACCACGACCGGGACTGATCCGGCCCGCTCGACGGCAAGATGCACCAGCTCGGCGCGCTCGGCGTCGGTGACCGTGGCTGCCTCCCCGGTCGAGCCGAGCACCACGAGGAAGTCGACGCCTCCGGAGACGACGTGCTCGATCATCCGCTCGAACGCGTCGAAGTCCACCGCCGGGGTCGCGCTCCGCGGACCTCCCGTGGAGGCGACGCGTGGCAGCGCCTCGTCGCGGCGCGGGCGGACGGGCGCACGGAACGGGGTGGCCAGAGCGACTCCGAGGCCGGTGAAGGGCGAGGTGGTCATGGTCGTCTCCTGCGGGGCGGTGGTTGTGACGTCTCAGGTCAGGGCCGGGACGGGGGTGTGATGTTCGCGTGCGTGCGCGGTGCTAGCACCGAACAGCCCGTCGAGGTAATCGGCGGCCCAGTCGTCCAGGGTGTGGACCCCGGTGCG
>NZ_DATFMA010000050.1:0-85531 GCF_035267225.1 Ornithinimicrobium sp. | reverse complement strand
TACGTTCAGGCTCACCCCGTCCGCACCGGTGGCCACCGACGGACGGGCGGCTCGGGCCGACTCCTCCACCCACTGCACGCCGTCGCGCGGGTCGCCGGGCAGACGGGGTGCGGCGTCCAGCACGGTCTGTGCTGCGGCCAGCTGAGCCTCGATACGGCCCTGTCCCTCGTCCACCCACATGTAGCGCAGCGGGTCGGGGTCCAGGGCCGCCTCGGTGTCGGACACGTCGAGCCCCTGGTTGATGGCTTCGCTCATCCGCCGGTTGAAGGCCAGCACCAGGTCCAGGTCGCGTTGCTGGGACGGGGTGTAGGTGCCGTCGTGGTGGTCCGGACCGCCGCACGCTCCGGCGTGGTGATGGACGTGCGGGCTCATGCCGGTCCTCTCCTAGGTCGCAGCCAGGGGCACTCCGTCCTCGAGGTACGCGGTCCGCTGGGCATCACCGAGATGCTGCAGCAGACGCACGACGTACGGAGCGCACCGCTCGCCGGCGAGGGCCCGGTCGCACCAGGTGACGGCGGCGATCTCCGTGGCTTGGAGGTCAGCCTGGGCCGCCAGCTCCGGGTGTCGGCCCAGATCGAAGACGAGCAGCACCGCATCGTCCCACTGACGGTAGGGCGGGAGCCAGTCGATGGCCAGCAGCGCTCCGACGCTCACCTCGACGCCGAGCTCCTCGGTCACCTCTCGCGCCAACGCCGCGGCGGGGGACTCGTGCGGGTCGACCACCCCACCGGGCAGGTCCCACTCCTTCTTGTAGGTGAGCTGGCACATCAGCACCTCGTCGGCCTCGTTGCGGATCAGGCCCTGAGCGATCACCCGCTTCGTCGGCAGGGTGGCGTTGAGCATGGCCAGGAAGCCCTCGCGGGTGTCGGGCGCGGGGTCGTCGGCCAGCCGAGCCAGGCGGATGACGTCGACTCGCGACCCTTCGGAGTCGACCTGGGCACCGCGGGCGATGCCCTCCGGTCGCAGGCCAGCCCGTTGCAGCGCGCGGCGGAGCTCGACCTCCCCCCGGGGCGCTTCTGCCTGCACGCGCTGCACCCCCGCCGCGAACTGGGCGTGGAGCAGCTCGCGCAGCGCGGCCGGGGCCTGGGCCTGCGTCCACCACTTCTCGCGGTCGTCCCAGGTCAACGTGGCCAGACCCACTCCGGTCGGTTCGATCCTCCACGGGCCCATCGGCCCAGGTTGTCATAGCCCCGGCGGGTCACTCACCGCACCTGCTGGTGAGGGGCCGAGAGCAGGTGGCGTTGCGAGAACGAAGGCGGAGCACCACCCCTCCGGGTGGCCGGGGGAGGTGGCATCCTTCCATCGTGGACAAGCAGACGATCGGGGTGGGTCTGGGCGGCACGGCCGTGGTCAGCGTCGCCTTCGGTATGAGCCGCTACGCCTACGGGCTCACCCTGCCGGACGTGCGCGAGGAGTTCGGGCTCTCGGAGCTCCTGCTCGGGGTGATCGCCAGCAGCACCTTCGCGGGATACCTCCTCGGCCTGTTGTGCGTGCCCGTGCTGGAGTCCCGCTTCGGTCTGCGCGCCCCCACCACCGTGGGCGGGGTGTGCGGGGTTCTGGGTGCCGCGACCGTGGCGCTGGCGCCCAACGCCGCCGTCCTGGCCGCGGGTGCCGTCGTTAGCGGCAGCGCGGCCGGCTGGGTGTGGGCCCCGTACTCCGACATCGTGACCAGGGTCGTTCCCCAACGACATCAGGCGACCGTGCTGGCGATCATCACCACGGGCACCAGTGTCGGCCTGATGGGACTCGCCGCGCTCGGGTTGCTCGCCGTGTTCGAGTCGTGGCGACTCACCTGGATCGGGATCGCGGTGTTCGCCGTGGTGGCCACCATGTTGAACCTTCGCGAGGTGCCACGCCTGGCGGCTCGGCGGGCGACCTCGAAAGGGAGCCCACGCTCTCCGTGGCGCCGCCGGATGGTCCCGCCGCTGGTCTATGCGGTGCTGTACTTCACCGCCACCACCGTGTACTTCACCTACGCCGGAGAGGTCGGGCGCGGAGGCGGGCTGCCCCCGGCCAGCGCATCCCTGCTGTTCGCGATGCTCGGCCTCGGTGGACTGGTCGCGGTCGGCACCGGGAGCCTGACCTACCGGTTGGGCCCCACCTGGCTCGGAATCAGCAGTGTGTCCCTGGTCAGCACCTCGCTGGTGGTGCTCGCCTCCGCGGGTTCCTCGCTCACGCTGATCCTCCTCTCGGCGGTCCTGTCCGGGATGGGGTTCATGGTCGGATCCTCGCTGTTGGCGATCTGGACGGCTCAGGTCGTCCCCGATCGCCCCGGGGAGGCCTTCACGGTCGCCCTGGTGATCGGCGCCATCACCTCCATCGTCATGCCGGCCGGAATGGGAGCACTCATCCCCGTCGTCGGACGCTCGCAGATGCTGGTGCTGGTGGCCCTCGCCTGCGTCGTGGGCACGACCGTGCTGGCGACACAGCGGCCGGTGCGGCGGACCTGGGCCCGGCTCTGGGTCCGGACTTCCAGCCCACAAGACTCCGGCGGCCGGAAGCCAGGGGCAACCTAGCGGTTCCCCTCCCGGACTCTGGCCGGGAGCACCGGACCCGGGCAGACTGCCTGTCATGCGAGTCTTGGTCACCGGAGGCGCCGGGTACATCGGGTCCCATACGAGCGTGCAGCTGCTGGCGGCCGGGCACGACGTGGTCATCGCCGACAACTTCAGCAACTCCAAGCCCTCGGTCCTGCCACGGATCGCCGACCTGGGCGGAGCCGCCCCCACCCTGCGCGAGCTCGATCTCACCGACCCCGTTGCGGTGGACGAGGTCTTCGGCTCCGAGCAGCTCGACGCGGTCGTCCACTTCGCCGGGTCGAAGGCGGTGGGTGAGTCGGTGGCAAAGCCGATCCTTTACTACCGCAACAACATCGGTGCGACTCTGACCCTGGTCGAGGCGATGCGCCGACACGACGTCCGGCACCTGGTCTTCTCCTCCTCGGCCACCGTCTACGGTCCCGACGCCCCGGTGCCGATGACCGAGGACCTGCCGACCTCAGCCACCAACCCCTACGGCTGGACCAAGGTGATGATCGAGCAGATCCTCACCGACCTCGCCACTGCCGAGCCCGACTGGCGGATCGCGCTGCTGCGCTACTTCAACCCCGTGGGTGCCCACCGGTCGGGGCGGATCGGCGAGGACCCCAGTGACATCCCGAACAACCTCATGCCCTTCGTCGCCCAGGTGGCCGTGGGTCGTCGCGAGAAGCTGTCGGTCTTCGGCGGCGACTACGACACCGACGACGGGACCGGGGTGCGCGACTACATCCACGTCGAGGACCTGGCCGCCGGTCACCTGGCCGCGTTGGCGTGGATCCGCGAGCACGACCGGGCTGTCTCGACCTGGAACCTGGGCACCGGGCGGGGCACGAGCGTGCTGGAGATCGTCGAGGCCTTCGCCCGGGCGAGCGGCCGGGAGATCCCGTATGCGGTGGGCCCGCGACGTCCTGGCGATATCGCGGCTTCCTACGCCGACCCCGCCAAGGCACAGTCCGAGCTCGACTGGCGGGCGAAGCATTCGGTCGAGGACATGTGCGCGGACACCTGGCGATGGCAGCAGGCCAACCCGCACGGCTACCCGGACTCCTGAGACCCAGAGGGCGTCCAGCCGCGTGCCGTGGCGTGAGCGCCCCAGGCCAGCCGGCTCATCCTCGGCTCACCCCAGCTGGTTCAGTCCGACGGCCACGACGACGCCGAGCGCGACGGCGATCCCCGTCGTCTCCTCGACCTTCTTGAAGGCTTTGGGAAGCACTTCGATGGCGAGGGAGGCGGTGACGGCACCGGCGGTGAAGCAACGCACGAGTCCCAGCGCTGCCACCGGGAGGTCAGCGAGAAGGAGGTTGCCGACGAGCGCCGCGCCCGAGGTGGAGGCTGTCACGAAACTCCCGGTTTCTCCTGGTCGCCCAGTCCGGCCCTTCGACCGCAGCATCCGCCCTGCGAGCTCCCGTTCGACACTCTGGAACCGGCTGCGCAGGGCCGGGACGTACCATCACGGTATGCCGAACACCCGGTCCCGTGACCTGGGCGATCTCGAACGGGCCGTGATGACCGTCCTCTGGGACCACGGCCCGGACCAGAGCGTGCGCGAGGTGATGGGTGCGCTGAACGAAGGCCGCAGCCTCGCGTACACCACGGTGATGACGGTGCTCGACCGGCTGGCCAAGAAGGACCTCGCGCGGCGCCGCCGCGACGGCCGCGCCTTCCGCTACACGGCGGCAGCGTCCCGGGAGGAGCTCACCGCGGCCTCGATGCGCAGCGGGCTGGACACCCTGGACACCGGTGACCGTCGCGCCGCGATGCTCCACTTCCTGGCCCAGTCCGACGCCGGCGAGCTCGCAGACCTGCGGGACGCCTTGACCGAGGTCGAGAGACGCCACCGCTGAGCCGCGCGCCGACATGCCCGCCCTGCCCACGCTTGCACTCGCCCTCGTGGCCGTCCTGATGACCGTGGTCGCGCCCCGCCTGTTGGTGCCCCAGACCTCCCTACGCCTGTGCCCCGGCGCCGCGCTGGTGGCCTGGCAGAGCGGCACACGTCTGCGCGCCCTGCGCCGTCGTCACCGCGACCAGGTCGACCTGCTGAGCCGGACGTCCGCTGACCCCGCCCGTGCCATCCTCACGGTGAGTCACGAGGCGCTGCCGCGCGACCTGTCGGGGGCCTGTCCCGTCGCGGTGAGCGGCCGCACCGGGCGGTGAGCGAACCCTCGGCCACGCTGCGACGGGGTGTTGTGGTCAACACGGTGCCGCTGGGCCTAGCCTGAGGCCGACGGTTCACGCACACGAGGAGTGGGACATGGGCGACAACGTATGGATCTGGGTGGTCATCGCCGTCGTGGTGGTGGCGCTCCTCGTGTTCGCCGCGCTGGCGGTGCGGCGGCGCGCCAACCGCGCCAAGGCGGCCGAGCTGCGGAAGCAGGCTTCTCAGGACGAGGGGCGGATCGGCGAGCGGGAGAAGACCTCGACCGAGCTGCAGCAGGAGGCCGCCGACGCCCGCGCCGAGGCCGACCGGCTCCAGGACGAGGCCGACCGGGCCGAAGGCCGCGCCCGGGCGTTGGAGGAGCGCGCCGAGCAGGCGGTGCTCGCCGCCCGCGAGAAGCGCGACGCCCAGATGGAGACGCTGAAGGACGCCGACAAGAAGGACCCCGACAAGAAGGGCTAGCCCTCCTCTCCGCGACCGGTCAGCGCCACCGTCCCGCTCTGGGAGGATGGCGCCATGGCGTCGTTGCAGGACATCTCCCCGCCGATCGCGCTCGGAGCGTTGGACGGTCGCTACCGGCGAGTGGTCTCTGCCCTGGTCGAGCACCTGTCCGAGCCCGCGTTGAACCGGCAGCGACTGCACATCGAGATCGAGTGGCTCATCCACCTGACCGAGCATCACGTCGTCCCCGGGGCCGGGAGCCTGAGCCCGCAGGAGCAGGCGAGCCTGCGCGCCCTGGTCGAGGAGTTCGACGCCGCCGCGATCGGCGAGCTCGCGACCATCGAGGCGGAGACCGTGCACGACGTCAAGGCCGTGGAGTACTTCCTGCGGCGGCGTCTGACCGACCGTCTCGACGACCGGGGTGATCTGGCCGAGCTGGTGCACTTCGCTGCCACCTCGGAGGACATCAACAACCTCGCGTATGCCCTGATGGTCCGCGGCGCCGTGCAGCAGGTGTGGCTGCCTGCCGCCCGGCAGCTGGTCGCCCAGGTCGCACAGATGGCTCGCCATCTCGCCGACCTGCCGATGCTCGCCCACACCCACGGACAGGCCGCGACCCCCACCACGATGGGCAAAGAGCTCGCGGTGTCCGCCCACCGCCTGACCCGTCAGCTGCGCCGGGTCGAGCAGGCCGGGTATCTCGGCAAGTTCAACGGCGCCACCGGCACCTACGGGGCGCACCTGGCAGCGGTGCCGGAGGCGGACTGGCAGCGGGTCAGCCTCGAGTTCGTCACCGGACTGGGTCTGACCTGGAACCCCCTGACCACGCAGATCGAGAGCCACGACTGGCAGGCGGAGCTGTACGCCGACCTCGCCCGGTTCAACCGCGTGCTGCACAACCTGTGCACGGACGTGTGGTCCTACGTCTCGATGGGGTACTTCGCCCAGGTCCGCGGTCAGGGCAGCGTCGGCTCCTCGACCATGCCGCACAAGGTGAACCCGATCCGCTTCGAGAACGCCGAGGCCAACCTCGAGGTGTCCAACTCGCTGCTCGACGTGCTGGCCTCGACGTTGGTGACCTCGCGCCTGCAACGCGACCTCACCGACTCCTCGATGCAGCGCAACGTGGGCACGGCACTGGGCCACTCCCTGCTGGCGCTGGACAACGTACGACGTGGCCTCGACGGGCTGGACGCCTCGCCCGAGGCCATGGCCGCCGACCTCGAGGCGAACTGGGAGGTCCTGGCCGAGCCGGTGCAGTCCGCGATGCGGGCTCTGGCTGCAGCCGGCCACGAAGGGATGGCCAACCCCTATGACCGGCTGAAGGAGCTGACGCGGGGCCGCCGTGTCTCCGGGCCGGACCTCCGTGCCTTCGTGCGCCAGCTCGGACTGCCGTCAGAGGTCGAGGAGCGGCTGGCCGCGCTCACTCCCGACGGCTACGTGGGGCTGGCCCCCGACCTGGTGGACCATCTCGACGTATGACCTCGCACATACCCCCTCAGGGTATGATGGAGCGGTGACGCAGCCCGGCTACCACGACACCAGACAGGCCCAGCTCACCCGCCTGGCCCGGATCGAGGGTCAGGTCCGTGGCATCGCCAGGATGGTCGAGGAGGACGCCTACTGCATCGACGTGCTCACCCAGGTCAGCGCAGCCACGCAGGCGCTGAACGCGGTCAGCCTGTCGCTGTTGGAGGAGCACATCGGGCACTGCGTCGTGGAGGCGGCGCGCGAGTCCGACGAGGCGGCCGACGTGAAGGTCGCCGAAGCCAGTGCCGCCATCGCCCGTCTCGTCCGCCGCTAGCCAGCCGTCCGCCACCGAGCATCCGCGAAGGAGCCATGTCCACCCCCACCAGCCAGTCCCACCAGGTCGACCTCGCCATCAGCGGGATGACGTGCGCCTCGTGTGTCTCCCGCGTGGAGGGCAGCCTGAACAAGCTCCCCGGCGTGGAGGCCACCGTCAACCTCGCGACCGAGAAGGCGCGCGTCAGCTACGCCGAGCCCCGGACCGTCGACGACCTCGTGGCCGCCGTCGCGACCACCGGGTACACGGCGCAGCCACTGGCAGGGCGCGGGCGGTCAGGTCAGTCGGCCTCGTCGGCCCACGTCCCAGCGCAAGGCTCGCGCCACGGCGGCACAGGCCACTTCGATGACGGTCACCCGAATGACGGTGACGACAGCGCGGCGGACCACATGAACCACGAGGTCATGGGTGACCGAGCCCTGCGCACCCGGGCCGCGATCGCCTCGGCGCTGGCCCTGGTGGTCCTGGTGCTGGCGATGGTGCCGCCGGTGCGCAACGCCGTGGGGACGGCGGGGCCGTGGCTGCAGCTGGTGCTGACCACCCCGGTGTACCTCTGGGCCGCCTGGCCGTTCCACCGCGCAGCCGCCGTCAACGCCCGGCACCTGGCCTCCACCATGGACACCCTGGTCTCGATCGGGGTCACGGCCGCCTACGGCTGGTCGGTGGTGGCGGTGCTCACCGGGTTCACGGCAGACCTGTACTTCGAGACCGCGGCCATCGTCACGGCCTTCCTCCTCATCGGGCGCTACGCCGAGTCCCGGGCCAAGGCAGCCGGACGCTCGGCGCTGACCTCGCTGCTGGAGCTGGGTGCCGCGGAGGTCGCCGTGCTCCGGCACGACCCCCGGACCGGAGCCTGGCGCGAGGACCGCATCCCCACCTCCGACCTCGCCGTCGGGGACCGCTTCGTGGTGCGGCCGGGGGAGAAGATCGCCACCGACGGGGAGGTCCTCGAAGGACGCAGCGCCGTGGACACCAGCATGGTCACCGGTGAGTCCGTGCCGGTGGACGTGGAGCCGGGCATGAGCCTCACCGGGGCCACCGTCAACGCTCACGGCCGACTGGTGGTGCAGGCGACCCGTGTGGGGTCGGAGACCACCCTGGCCCAGATCACCCGCCTGGTCGAGGACGCACAGACCGGTCGGGCTCCGGTCCAGCGCCTCGCCGACCGCGTCTCCGCGGTGTTCGTCCCGGTGGTCCTGGTCATCGCCGCCGCGACCTTCCTCGGGTGGCTGGTGACCGGGCACGACGTGGGGACGAGCCTGGCCCCGGCCGTGGCCGTGCTCATCATCGCCTGCCCCTGTGCGCTCGGGCTGGCCACCCCGACCGCACTGCTGACCGGTACGGGCCGAGGCGCTCAGCTCGGCATCCTGATCAAGGGCCCGCAGATCCTGGAGAGCACCCGCGCCGTCGACACCGTCGTGCTGGACAAGACCGGGACCCTCACCACCGGTGAGGCGAGCCTGGCCGAGGTCACGACGCACGGCCGGCTCACGCAGGATGCGGCGCTGACCGCGGCTGCCGCCGTCGAGAGCGGCTCCGAGCACCCCCTTGCCCGGGCCATCGTGCAGGCTGCGCAGGAGCGTTCCCTCGCGGTGCCCTCGGCTTCGGACTTCGTCGCCCTGCCCGGCCAGGGCGTCCGGGCACGGATCAAGGACACCGAGGTGGTGGTGGGCAAGGCGGAGCTGTTCGAGGAGGTCCCCGAGCCCCTGCGCGCCACTCTGACCGCTCCGGGCAGCACCGTGCTCGTGGGCTGGTCGGGGCGGGCTCGTGCCGCGCTGACCGTCACCGACCAGCTGCGACCCTCCAGTGCGGCGGCCGTCCAGGAGCTGAGCGACCTGGGGCTGCGACCACATCTGCTCACCGGTGACAACGAGCAGACAGCCAAGGTCATCGCCGGCGAGGTGGGGATCCCGGCCCGGCAGATCGCCGCCGGGGTGCTCCCGGCGGACAAGCACGCCTACGTCGCCGCGCTGCAGCAGCAGGGCCGGGTGGTGGCCATGGTCGGCGACGGCGTCAACGACGCCGCGGCTCTGGCGCAGGCCGACCTGGGGCTGGCCATGGCCTCGGGCACCGACGTGGCCGCTGAGTCCGCGGACATCGTGCTGATGCGCGCCGACCTGCACTCGGTGGGCACCGCGGTGGCGCTGTCCCGTCGAACCCTGACGGTGATCAAGCAGAACCTCGGATGGGCCTTCGGATACAACACCGCGGCTATCCCTTTGGCTGCGTTCGGGCTGCTCAACCCCATGATCGCGGGCGCCGCGATGGCGGCGTCCAGTGTGCTGGTGGTGCTGAACAGCCTCCGGCTGCGCCGGTTCGCGGACTGAGCCGGCGCTAGATGGTCACCGTGCCGGCCGGGGTCGCGAACACCACCGACTCCAGAGCCGGGGTGTGGGAGTCGTCGAACTCGACGTCGATGTCCTTCTCCCAGGTTCCCGCCGGCTCGCTCACCCCCAGCCACTCGCGGATCTTGTGCGGGTCCCCGGCGATGTGCAGGCCGACCAGCTTGACCTCGCCGTCGCCCAGACGTGACGGGTGATGGTCCAGAGAGTCCCAGCGCACGAAGAACGGCAGCTGCGGGTCTGCGATGAGCGACTTGATCCCGATCTGCTGCCAGGTCAGCTCGACACCCTCCGGAGTGTGCCGGTTGCCGGGGACGGCCGGGCGGCCCAGGCGCTCCTCGATGTCCGAGAGATCTTCGACGGCCACCACCCAGGCCATCCATCCCCCGCCCTGCTCTGAGCGCGCGCGCACGGCCTGCCCGAACGGCGCCTTGTCCGACGCCGGGTGGTCGAGCACCTCGACCACCTCGAGGTAGCGGCCGTCGGCCAGGGGAAGCACCATGTTGCGCGTTCCGAACCGCGGATGCACCCCGCCGTCGAAAGCGGTGGTGTCGAGCTGCTCGGCCAGTCTGGCGGCGGTCTCGCGCATGCCCTCGGGTCCGGCTGCATAACAGACGTGATCGATACGCATAGCCTTCATCGTGACACAGATCACGGGGCCCGATGACCACACCCTCCCGGCGCCGTTGCCGGGCCTCAGAAGTCGCCGAGCACCCGGCGTTGCCGCACCACCTCGTAGAGCAGGACGGCCGCGGAGGTCGAGACGTTGAGCGAGTTGGCCTGCCCGGCCATGGGGATGCGGACGCGGTGGTCGGCCGCACCGAGCGTGCCCGCGGTCAGCCCATCCTTCTCGGCACCCACCACGATCGCCACCGCGCCGGTGTAGTCGACGTCGGTGTGCGCGACGTCGGTGTCCGGTGTGGAGGCCACGACGGCGACGCTCTGGTCGGCCAGCCAGCTCAGGGTCGCGAGGGCAGGGTCGGTGGCCACCGGGACCGTGAAGACCGTGCCCTTGGAAGAGCGCACGACGTTGGGGTTGCCCCAGTCGGTCACGGGGTCGCAGGCGATGACCGCGTGCACCCCTGCTGCGTCCGCGCTGCGCAGCATGGCACCGAGGTTGCCTGGCTTCTCGACCCCCTCACACACCAGGACCAGGGCGTTCTCGGGGAGCGTGAGGTCGGTGCATCGACGACGGCTGGTGGCCACCACGGCCAGGAAGCCGTCCGGACCCTCGCGGTACGCCGCCCGCTCGAAGGCGGCCCGACCCACCTCGAAGACCTCCGCGCCGGCCGCGGCCGCCTGCCGCACCAGGCTCGCCCCTTCCTCACCGGCACGGGTCAGCTCGGGGCAGAAGTAGAGCGACCGAGGGACCACCCCCGAGCGACACGCGAGCTGCAGCTCCTCGAAACCCTCGACGATGGTCAGTCCCTCGGTGTCTCGAACGCGCCGACGGCGCAGCGCGGCCAGGGCCTTCAGCCGGGGGTTCGCGGGCGAGGTGATCACCGGCGGCTGACCGGATGCGCTCACGCCACCCGGTCCACGCGCGTCAGCAGGTCCTCCAGCACCAGCGCCAGGCCGTCACGGGCGACGTCCGCCGTCACCTCGTCGGCCGCGGCCACGACCTCCGGCGGCGCCTGACCCATGGCCACGCCGCGGGCCGCCCACTGCAGCATCTCGATGTCGTTGCGCTGGTCCCCCACCGCGACCGTGTGCGCATGGTCCACGTCGAGGGCCTCGCGCACGGCTTCCAGCCCGGACGCCTTGGAGATGCCTTCGGGAGCCAGGTCCAGCCAGGAGCTGAATCCGATGGCGTAGTTGACGCCGTGTAGACCGATGCCGTCGAGCATCGTGGAGAAGTCCTGTGGCCGGTCGCTGACGTCGCGGAAGGTCACCCGTGGCACCGGCTTGCTGACCAGCTCCTCCACGGTCACCACCGTCTGGCGCTCGGCCAGGTCGGGCTCGGGAAAGAGCCGGTTCACCTTGAAGCCGACCCCGACGTCCTCCACCGCGATGATCGCCTCGGGCAGCAGACGCTGCAGGATCCGCACAGCGGGCTTGGGGTCGAAGGTGACCACCTCGTGCAGCCGGTACCCGTCCTTGGCGCCCGGGTCCAGCGCCAGGGTCACGGCTCCGTTGGAGCACACGGCATACCAGCCTGCGCGCACGAGGCCGAGCTCACGCAGCAGCGGCATCGTGGCCAACACCGAACGCCCGGTCGCGATCATCACCGTCGCCTGGGAGTCTGCCAGCGCCTGGATGGCCCGAGCCACGCGGGGGCTGAGCCAGCCGTCGTGGTGCACGATGGTGCCGTCGATGTCCAGCGCCACCAAGGGAGCCCCGTGAGGCATCCGGGATGAGTCTTCGCCGACGCGGGCTTGGTGCTGCACGCTTGTCAGCCTACGGGGCGGCCTCCCAGCTCACCCCTTCAGCCTCATCGCCTGCCGCAGCGTCACCCGGCCCTGGGTCTGCATGAGGGCTCGACGGTAGAGCGTGCTGCCCACGAGGATCGTGAGGTAGCCGAACACCACCGTGGCGGCGAGGGCGGCCACCGGCTCCCACCAGCCGACCCCGCCCTCCAGCAGGCGCATGGGCATGAGGATGGTGGACATCACCGGGACGAAGGAGCCTGCCGTGCGTGCCGCTCCTTCCAGGTTGAGCGCCACCACGAAGACGAGGACCAGCGTGAGGGTCAACGGCAACGTGGTGCTCTGCAGGTCTTCCGTGCGTGAGGCCAGCGCCCCCGCGGCGGCCCACATGCAGGCCAGCGCCACGAACCCCGCCACGAAGAACGGCAGGTACCACAGCAGCGGCTCGGTCATCATCGGCAGGAACCGGTCGAACTCGGTGAAGCTCAACCCGATCAGGGAGACGCCGACGAGCAGCGCCATCTGGCCGAAGGCGAGCAGCGTGTTGCCGAGGACCTTCCCGGTCAGCAGCGCACGGACCGGGATGACCGCGGCCAGGATCTCCACGATCCGCGACTGCTTCTCCTCGACCACGCTGTTCGCGATGCTGATCCCGTAGGTCAGCGAGGCCATGTAGAACAGCACGCCGAAGAGAATGCCGGCGACGATCTGCACCACTTCTTCAGCAGCGTCCTCACCCGAGACGTCCTCGGTGGTCAGCTCGGCGCCCGACAGCAGCTCCGGCACGGAGGTTCCGGCCGCCTCGGCGTTCGCCGTGAGGGCGGCCTGACGGACGGCATCGGCCAGGGCTCGTTCCAGCTCCGCCGGGCCACCTCCGTCGCTGAGGAGCGTCCAGCCGCCCTGCCGCTGCGTCAGTGCCCCATCGGCGTCGCCTTCGGTGACGAGCGCTTCGCCGGCTGCCGCGTCTCCCACCCTGGTGACCGAGACCGACGCGTCGTCCTCCTGGGCTTGCAGCACCGCCTCCGCCTGCCCGACGATCGCCTCACCCTGCGCTGAGGAGACGACCACCGAGTACTCCGTAGCGCCGCTCCTCGCGGCGATGAAGGCCTGCAGGCCCAGCAACCCGATGATGAGGACCAGAGTGATCCCGGTGGAGACGAGGAAGTTCCGGTCGGTCAGCTTCACCCGGATCTCGCGCGAGGCGACCAGCGCCCAGTCTCGGTGGTCCGGAGCCAGGGCCCCGGCCTGCGAGGCAGCTGCGTCGTCGCTGGCCTCTCCAGGTGGGCGTGTCTCCAGGCTCATGCCGCGACCCCACGGTAGATCTCGCTGAGGCTGGGCCGCACCGGGCTGAACTCCTGCACGCTGCCGCGACCCAGGGCCTCACGCAACAGCTGCTGGGCGATGGCCTCGTCGGCGGCCTCGATCTCGACGACCGCGCTCGGTCCGTCGAGGTCGAGCACACGTACCCCGCCGTGTCCACGCACCCACCCGGCGTCGTCCCCGACGGTGAGGCGGTAGCGCATCTGCCCGGTCTCGCGCAGCTCGGCCGAGGTTCCGTTGGCCACCACCTTCCCGTCGTGCAGCACCACGATGGAGTCACAGAGGCGGTCGACCAGGTCGAGCTGGTGCGAGCTGAACAACACCGGCACTCCGGCCGCCGTGTACTCGCGCAGCAGCGCGGACATCTGGTCCACGGCGGCGGGGTCCAGGCCGGAGAACGGCTCGTCCAGCACGAGCGCGACCGGCTCGCCGAGCACGGCCGCGATGATCTGCCCTCGCTGCTGGTTCCCCAGCGACAGCGTCTCGACCTTGTCGGCGCGCCGGTCGCCCAGACCGAAGCGCTGCAGCAGTGCGGTGATGCGCTCGCGCGCCTGCCGCTGCGACATGCCGTGCAGGCGAGCCAGGTAGACCAGCTGCTCCAGCAGCGGCTGCTTGGGGTACAGGCCGCGCTCCTCGGGCATGTATCCGATGCGGCTGCGGATCGCCGGGTTCAGCTGCTGACCTCGCCATCGGACGCTCCCACTGTCGGGGGCGAGGATGCCCATGATGATCCGCATCGTGGTCGTCTTGCCGGCACCGTTGCCGCCGACGAAACCGACCATGGCCCCGGCGGGCACCGCGAAAGACACCGAGTCCACCGCCGTGATGTCTGCGTAGGTGCGGGTCACCGCATCGATCTCGAGCATGGTGGCTCCTTCGTGGAGGGCGTGCCGGTCACCACCCAGGCTAGGAACCCGGCATCCAGGGGTCATCGGCCCCGCGGCGGATCTTCGATGCGCGCCGAGCTCATCCGTGCGGGGGAACCAGGCCGCTGCGGTAGGCCACGACCACCGCCTGCACGCGGTCGCGCACGCCGAGCTTGGACAGCACGTTCGACACGTGGGTCTTGACCGTGGCCTCCGACAGGTACAGCGTCCTGGCGATCTCGGCGTTCGACTGGCCGCCGGCCAGATGGGCCAGGACCTCCCGCTCCCGGGCGGTCAGGTCACCGACGCGTCTGGCCTCCTCGCTCGGCACCCGCTCTTGCTCCCCGGCCTGCTGGGTGGCGGCCCCGATGACCCGCCGTGTCACCTCGGGAGCCAGCAGCGCGTGGCCGTCACGAACGGTGCGGATGGCCTGCACGAGCTCCTCGGCGTCCGCGTTCTTCAGCAGGAACCCGCTGGCCCCGGCGGCGAGCGCGTCGAAGAGGTAGTCGTCGCGGTCGAAGGTCGTCAGCATGACCACCCGGGGTGGGGCGACACGATCCGCCGCCGCCTGGGAGAGGATCTCCCGGGTGGCTTCGATGCCGTCGAGGACCGGCATCTGGATGTCCATCAGCACCACGTCAGGTCGCCGCTGCCGCACCACCGACAGCCCCTGCGCTCCGTCGGCGGCCGTGCCGACCACCTCGATACCGGGCTCGGTGGACAGGATCATCGAGAATCCCGACCGCAGCAACGGCTGGTCGTCGACCAGCACCACGCTGACCGTCGGGCGCGGCGCGCTCACGTGCGGGCCACCGGCTGCGGGACCACGCCGTCCATGGGAAACCAGGCCCGGACCCGGTAGCCCCCGCCGGGGCGCACCCCCACCTCCAGGCCACCTCCCAGGTGACGCGCTCGTTCTGCCATCCCGAGCTGGCCCAGCCCTGTGCCGCTGGTGCCGCGGCGGGGAGAGCCGGAGTCGACGACCTCCACCTCCAACCGGTTGGCCTCGGGATCCAGTCGCACCACGACGCGCACGGCGCCCGCCGTGGAGTGTCTGCGGACGTTGGCCAGCGCCTCCTGCACGATGCGGTAGGCCGAGAGCTGCACCGGGGCGGCGACGCCGCTCACGGCATGCTGGTCGTCGGGCAGCAGCCGCACGGTGGCTACGCACGCCGGCGTGCTCGCCTGGGCAACCAGGTCGGGCAGGTCGGCCAGGCCCGGCTGCGGTGAGCGGTCCACCCGCTCCTCGAGGCCGGGCCCGGGAAGCTCGCCTGCGGTCCCACCCGCCCCGGGCTCTCGTGGCCCGTCGGCCTCGACCTCCCCGGTGCGCAACGTGCCCAGCAGGTCCCGCATCTGGGCGACCGCGTCCCGCGACGAGCCCTCGATGGCCTGCAGGGCCTCTGCTGCGGACTCATGGTCGGTGTCGAGGACCCGGCGCGCGGCGGTCGCCTGCACGCCCATCACCGAGATGTGATGAGCGACGACATCGTGCAGCTCGCGCGCGATGCGCAGCCGCTCCGCGACGATGGCCTGGTCTCGCAGACGCTGCGTCTGTGCGGAGATGGTGCGGGCCTGGTCCACGACCTCGGCGGTCCGCCGCGCGGCGCGCCACGCGACCTGGCCGAGCAGCACGGCGCCACCGAAGTAGAGCAGGTTGTTCACGATGACCCAGCCGGCCACGCCGACCACCGCGGGCACGGGCCCCTCACCCTCCTCGGCCGCCTCCCCGGTGAGCTCGGAGATACCGGTGCTCAGCGCGAAGAACCAGGTCAGCCATGCGAAGAGCGCGACCGTCAAGCCGATCACCACGTATGCGGCGACCCGCCGGTCCTTGGCCCAGGCCACCCCGGTGTAGATGGCGAAGAAGTAGATGACCTGCATCGGCAGGCTGGAGACCACCGGCGGGACCATTGATCCCACGATGAGCAGGTGGGCGGTGGCCGCAAGTGCCACCGCCACCGGATGCGAACGTCGCCAGACGAGCAGGACGGCGGCGCTGCCCACTGCTGCGTACTGTTCGGCGACCCCGGCCGAGGACTCGGCGAAGGCTCCGACCGAGCGCAACAGCTCGCTGCCCAGGGCCGCCAGCGCGAAGAACGCCGCCGCGATCCACACATCCGCCACGCGCTCCGGACGGGAGGGCCCGGGCCGTTCCCAGTCCTCTTCCACGCCGAGCAGCTGCTCGAGACGCGACAGCACCAGCACTCCTCCAGGTTAGGGGTGGTCCTGCCGCGTGCGACTCCGTCGTTCGGAGGAGTTCGGGGCGGTGACGACCTCCGCCGAACGGTGGCCTCTCACTCTCGCCGACGGCGAAGCCAGTGCACGGTGACCGGGACGATCGCGGCCGCCACCAGCGACCCGGTGAAGAAGGCCCAGAACGCCGCGATGCTCAAGGCCGCGATGGCCACGTCGCGGGCACGCTCCGGCGAGATGCGAGGTCTCAAGCCGCTCCAGGGGACTGAGAGCGCGTCACGCGTACGCCGAAGCGCCGGGCCCGACCTCCACGCGAGGGCACCGAAGGCCCCCTCCGTGGTGCGCCTCGACTGCTTGGCCTGCAGCCGCACCGCGTGCCGCAGGGCCCACGGGCAGACCGGGGCCGCGAGGCCGAGGACGATGACTCCGCAAGCCGCCTGGGTCGGGGAGACCTGCCCGGTCAACGACGCGTTCATCCACCAGCCGGCCGCGAGGACGTAGCACACGACCACGATCGACATCGCGTAGATCGCGAGCTCGGTCACCACGCGGCTGCGGTAGCTGCGCGGCTCGGGCTCCGGCTCGCTCACCCTGTCCAGTGTGCGCGCCCCGGCTGTGAGGCTCCGCCCGGCCCCCGAGGGCGGCCTGCCTGGTCCTGTCGCCTCTTCGCGTCTCTCGAGTCGCGCTGGCGCGACCCGAGCGCCGCGAGTCCGCGCTCAGGCCGGTCGCAGGACGGACTCGCCGACGTGGTCGCGCAGCGCCTCAGGCACCACCACCGACCCGTCGGCCTGCTGGTGGTTCTCCAGGATCGCGACAAGCCAGCGCGTGGTAGCCATGGTGCCGTTGAGGGTGGCTACCGTGCGGGTGCCCGTCCCCCCGGGATCACGCTCCCTCGTGTGCAGGCGGCGCGCCTGGAAGGTCGTGCAGTTCGAGGTCGAGGTGAGCTCGCGGTATCGCCCTTGCGTGGGGATCCAGGCCTCGCAGTCGTACTTGCGCGCTGCTGGTCCGCCAAGGTCGCCGGCAGCGGTGTCGATGATCCGGTAGGGGATCTGCATGCTGTCGAGCATCGACCGCTCCAGCCCGAGCATGCGCTCGTGCTCGGCCTCGGCGTCCTCGAGGCGGCAGTAGGCGAACATCTCCACCTTCTGGAACTCGTGCACCCGAATGATGCCCCGCGTGTCCTTGCCGTGGCTCCCGGCCTCACGACGGAAGCAGGTCGACAGGGCTGTGTACCGCCTGGGCCCGTGGGTGAGGTCGAGGATCTCGTCGGCATGGTAGCCCGCCAGAGCGACCTCGGAGGTTCCGGTGAGGTAGAGGTCGTCGGCCTCCAACCGGTACACCTCGTCGGCGTGCGCGTCCAGGAAGCCGGCTCCGGCCATGATCTCGGGCGTCACCAGGGTCGGCACCTTGAGCTGGGTGAAGCCGGCTTCGCGGGCCCGCTCCAGGGCGAGCAGCAGCAGTGCCGTCTCCAGCCGGGCGCCGACTCCGGCGAGGTAGTAGAAGCGGGCACCGCTGACCTTGGCACCACGGGCCATGTCCACCGCACCGAGCGCACTGGCCAGGTCGAGGTGGTCACGGGGCTCGAAGCCTTCACGGATGAAGTCGCGGGGCGTGCCCACCTGCTCCATCAGCGTGTAGTCGTCCTCGCCACCGGCGGGCACACCATCGACGATGACGTTTCCGATGGTGCGCACCAGCCGGTCCCGCTCCGCTTCGGCGGCCGAGGCCTGACGGTCCAGATCCTTGACCCGCGCCGCGGTCTGCTTGACCTGGCCCAAGAGCGCAGATCTCTCGTCGCCGCTGGCCGCCGCCACCTGCCGACCGATGGACTTCTGCTCGGCACGCAGGCGCTCGTACTCCGAGAGTGAGGCGCGGTGGGTCTCGTCCGCCAGCAGCGCCGCGTCGACGACCGACTCGTCCTCACCCCGGGCGCGCTGCGAGGCGCGCACCCGATCGGGGTCGTCGCGCAACAACCGTAGATCGATCACCCGGCCAGCCTAGGGGGTGTGCGGGCCGGCTCAGCAGGGCCGCATCCGTCGCAGTCGAGCCCGCCGGACCCGCGCTCGTCTTGCTACCGTGCCGTCATGGAGGCATCACACGCTGGACCTGCTCCACTGGACATCCTGGTCATCGGTTTCGAGGGCAACGAGTTCTCCGGCGACATCGCGCCCGAGATCGCGCGCCTGTCCGAGGCGGGCACGGTGCGGGTGGTCGACCTGGTCTTCGTGCGCAAGGAGGCCGACGGCAGTGTCGCGGCCGTGACCGCGGCCGAGCTCGGCCACGACGGACCGTCCGGGCTTCCGGAGCTCGAGGTGCTGCAGCCGGGCGCTCTGGGCATCGAGGACACTGCGGAGATCAGCGACGACCTGCCGGCCCACAGCTCCGCTCTGATCATCGCGTTCGAGAACACCTGGGCCGCGCGCTTCGTGGCGGCGGTTCGTGACTCGCGCGGTGAGGTCCTGCGGTACACGCGGGTGCCGGCGGATCTCGCCGCGACCACGCTGGACCAGTCCGCCGGCGACAGCCCCTAGCCCGACGTCAGACGGTCGGGCCTGGTGGTGCCATGCCGCGCCGCCCTGCACCCCATCCCCTAGCGTGTGGGCATGCCGTCCGATCTCAGCTGGGTCTACCTGACCGTCTCGGCCTTGGTGGTGGTGCTGCTGATCGCCCTCGTCTGGTACTTCGCGCGCACCGAAGCCGAAGCCGTGGAAGCCACAGGTCTGGCCGGCGGGGCGTCGAAGAGCGGCCAGCACCGGGCCGACCGTCGGCGCCAGCACCGGACCGGTCACCGCGGTGAGCAGGAGCGGCCCCGCGCGGCGGTGATCGTCAACCCGACGAAGTTCGAGGACATCGACGAGGTGCGGGCGATGCTGCGCCGGATGTGCGCGACCGAAGGGTGGGCCGACCCGCTGTGGCTGCAGACCACGGTCGAGGATCCGGGTGGCGGTCAGGCCCGGCAGGCGCTCGAGGCGGGGGTCGATGTCGTGTGCCCGCTGGGTGGGGACGGCACCGTGCGTGCGGTCGCCTCGGCGCTGGTCGAGACAGGGGTGCCGATCGGACTGCTGCCCGGGGGCACCGGGAACCTCCTGGCTCGCAACCTCGAGCTGCCCGTGGACTCGCTGCGCCGCTCGATGGCGGTGGTCCTGTCCGGCCGCGACGCCCCTATCGACACGTGCACGGTGACCCTGACCCGTCCGGACAGCCAGGATCTCGAGGAGCGCCGGGAGGACCCGGGGGACCGAGCCCGCAACGTGGACTTCGCCGACGCCACGGACACTCCTCCCGAAGTGCCGAGCGAGCAACGGTACGTGTTCCTGGTCATGGCCGGGCTGGGCTTCGACGCCGAGGTGATGGCCACCGCCCCGGAGGACCTCAAGGCGCAGATCGGCTGGGGGGCCTACGTCCTGGCGGGCGCACAGCACCTGCAGGGCCCCCAGTTCGATGTCGACGTTCGCCTCGCCGAGGGACACCACGAACACCGCCGCGTGCGGTCGGTGATCTGTGGCAACGTCGGGAAGCTGCAAGGGGGCTTCGAGCTGTTGCCCGAGGCCCGCTCGGACGACGGGCTCGTCACCGCGCTGCTGCTCTACCCCCGAGGGCTGTTCGGGTGGGCCTCCATCGCTCGGCGCCTGGTCACCAAACGCGACTTCCCCGGGCCGCAGCCCCGGCTGAAGCACCTGTCCTCCCGTCGCATCCGGGTGCGCTCCTCGAAGCCGGTGGAGGTCCAGGTCGACGGAGACCCCGTGGGCAGCGCGGTCACCATGGACGTGCAGGCCAACCCGGGAAGCCTCGTCGTGCGGCTCCCCCAGGAGCAGAGCGGGCAGCGCTAGGGCTACTCGGCCCGCCCCGACCGGGCGGCGTCGAGCGCGTGACGCTCCTCGGGGCTCAAGGTGACGTCGCTTCGCCCGTCCACGACGCCCTTGGCGTAGGTCCGGCTCTCGCTGCGGGCGTGGATCGAGCTGAAGACCATCCCGTCACCCCGGTCGTCCACGATGGCCGCACTGAAGGACATTCGCCCGCCCATGTCGCCGAACGCGTCGTAGCGCACCACGGCGACGTGCTGCAGGCTCTGCTCCAGCCCGCTCCGCACCGTGGACAGAGTCTCCTCGAGCGTCGAGACTCGGGCGCGCTCGGCCGCGAGCGCCTCGCTCAGACCGAGCAGCGCCGCGGACGCATCTGCGTCGTCGCCGAGGAGGACCGCGCGCTGCCTGCGCTGCATGGCCCTGACGCTCCGGTGGACCCGCAACGTCAGGGCGAGCGCGACGAGCGCCAGCACGGCCGCGACCACGGCGACCAGGCCCCAGACTCCAGGTGAGCTCACGTCTGGAGCCTATGCCGTGTGCTCCGTGGTGATCCGCGCCGCGCCCTCTAGGGTGTGCCGGATGAGGCTGGACCGGGCGGGCATCCTGGCCAACGCACTGCTTTTCCTCACGCTGGGCGTCGTGGCGTTGACCTCTTGGGCCACCCCGAAGGAGACCGCCGGTGCCCCGGTAGCGGGCGGCCTGGACGGGCGCGGCGTCCAACGCATGGTGATCGTCGGGGTGCCGGGCTGGTCTTGGGCCGACGTCGACGAGTCCACCCCGACTCTGCGGAGGCTGGCGGACACCGCAGTGTCGGGATCGACGGTCGACCGGGGTGGGACGACCGTCGACGGCGCCGACCCCGCCGGCGGGTCCTTCCTGAGCCAGATGAGAGTGCTCCGCCGCACTCTGGAGTCCCAAGGCTCCTGCGTGACCGAGGTTGCCCGCCCTGCTCGGGCTGCCGCGTCGGTCCGCGGTGACCCGTGCCCGGTCCACCTGGTCCGCGCGCAAGGCCTGGATGTGGCCGGGCTCGAGCAGGGCGCCGCCCGCCTCGCCGGCTCTCTGCCCGAGGGAACCCTGCTGGTCCTGACCGGATACTCCCGCGCAGGCGAGATGGCTCAGGTTCACCCGGTCCTGGTCACGCAGGGGGGTCGGGCCTCGACGGAGGCGACCGGCGCGGGAACGTTCGTGCGGTCGGCCTCGACACGGCAGCCGGGTCTGGTGCGGCCGGCCGACCTGGTCGCTACCGCCGTGGCCATAACCGGGGCCGCCGCACCGACGAGCCTGGGCGGAGCCGAGATGACGCAGGTCTCCAGCGACGGTGCCGACCCCTCCGAGATGAACCGGGACCTGGCCATGGCCCTCACCCTGGTCCCGCGCGTCACCACCGGCTACCTGGTCGCCCTGGGCTCGGTGTTCGGGATCGCGCTCCTCGGGTTAGCCGCGTGGGCGCGCTGGCCCGGCCGGCCCTCCGCTGCCGCGAGCAGCCGGGCGCTGGTCTCGCTGGCCGGGTCGGCGCTGGCCGCTCTGGGCGTCGCCGGCTATGCCGCCGCGTGGCTGCCGTGGTGGCGGGTGGGTACGGACCCCACGACCGACCCGCGGACCGTCGGGCTCGGCCTCCCGCTCCTGGCCCTCCTGGTGGCCACCGTGCTGGCCGGGGCGGTGGTGCTGGCGGCGGCATGGGCGCCCTGGGTCTGGTGGGTCCGGCATCGGCTGGCACCCGTCGGAGTGGTGACGTCGCTCACCGTGCTGGTCATCGGGGTGGACGTGATGCGTGGCGCCAGCTTGGGCCTGGTCTCCGCCTTCGGCCTGAGGCCCTTGGCGACAGGACGCTTCTACGGCCTCAGTACGCTGACCTTCGGCTTCCTCGCCTCAGCCGCGATCCTGCTCAGCGCCTGCCTGGCCTCCCTGCTCATCCGTCGAGGACGGCCACGCGGGCTGCCGGTGATCGCCGCCGTCCTCATCGGTCTTGCGGCCACCTTCGTCGTGGCGGCGCCGGACGCCGGCGCCGACGTGGGTGGGGCCCCCGCCCTGCTGGTCGCCACGTTCCTGCTCGCCACCGCGACAGCGGGACGCCGCGTCGCTGCCTCGTCGGTGTTCTTGTCGCTGCTCGTCGTGGGCGCGGTGGTGGGCGTGGTCATGGTGGCGGACTGGATGCGCCCGGCAGGCGAGCGCACGACCCTCGGCCGCATGGTGCAGCAGGCGCTGGACGGCAAGGCTTGGGACGGGTTCATGGACCGGGTCAGCGCCGCCGTGGAGGTCATGACGCAGGGCCCGGCGCCCTGGGTGGTGCTGCTGGGCCTGGCACTGTGGTCGTACGCAGTGCTGGCTCGGCGCTCCGCACTGCACCACGCCCTGAAGGCCCTGTGGGACTACCCCGTGATGCACGCGTGCGCGTCGGCGCTGGTTGCCGCCTGGGTGCTCGGCGGCCTGGCGAACCGCCCCGGGGTACCGCTGGTCGCCGCCGGGCTCACGCTCGCGGCCGGGGCGGTACTGTGCGTCACCGCCAGGGGCCGCACGGCACGGGTCAGCGCAGCGTCACCTGCCGGCTGACCAGGCCGTCCCGGGCTCGTCGCTCCTGCGGAGTCAAGGTGTCGGAGACCGCGAGCGCATCGGCATAACGGCCGGCCATCGCCACCAGTGACACCGTGTGCTCCTCGGGGCGAGCAGCCGGGTCCACCTCGAAGACGGGGACGAGCAGCCCGGCCGCCCGGAACGCCCCCAGCAGCGTGGTTCCGCTTCCGAGCGTGTGCTCGTCGGCGGCCTGCAGCCGGGCCAGGGCCATGGTGGCCTCGTCCTCGTCCTGAGCCAGCACCCAGCGGATGTAGGCACGTTCGCCCATCTGACACCAGTAGGCCGAGGGCAGCTCCTCGAGCTTGACCGTCGGCACGGCGGTCTCGTGAGCCTGCTCCAGAGCGCGGGCCGCGTCGTCCTTCCCCTCCTCCCCACCGGCCCAGAACGAGAAGTCCTCGTGGACACGCACGCTCAGTGGCTGGTCCGCCAGCAGGTCCTGCAGCCGGGGACTACCCAGGGTGGCCGGGCGCACGCTGGGCAACGGTGAGCCGGGCTCGAGGTTGCTCGCGGCGACCAGGGCCTGAGCCAGGTCCCGGCTGGCGTCGCCACTGGAGGTGCGCGACTGCAGCGCGACGAGCAGCTCCCCGTCCGCGCGGTGCAGAGCCGGCATCCCGCCCGGAAGCACGGTGGCCACGGTCACCTCTCGGGGGCCCGCACCGGGCAGGGCGGCGGTGACGACGGCCGTCGCGCTGGGCACGATCTCGCGCATCGCCACCCACTCGGTCTCGTCGGCCAGCCCCTCGAAGGGTCGCGCAACGTGTGGGGCGGGTCCGCGGCCCGGCTCGGCCCGAGGTCCGGGGCTGCGATGCTCGCGCTTGCGTCGGGATGCCTTGCCCATGGCGCCGCAGTCTACGTCCGGACCTCGCGGCACCCGTCCCGCTAGCCTCGCGTCATGAGCCCTTCGGTCGAGCCCACCCTGCGGTCCTGGACCTCCGATGGCCTGGGGGTCATCATGCTGAACCGCCCACGGGCCCTCAACGCCCTGGACCAGGACATGATCCGCAGCCTGCATCGGTCGCTGGAGGAGTGGGCCGAGCAGGACTCGGTGAAGGCGGTCTGGCTCTGCGGCGCCGGCGACAAGGGGCTCTGCGCGGGAGGGGACATCCGAGCGGTGCGGGAGGCCGTGTGCGCCGGTGACCCCGACTCAGCGCTGCAGTTCTTCGGCGAGGAGTATGCCCTCAACGCGCTGGTCGCGAGCTACCCGAAGCCGTACGTGGCGTGGATGGACGGGGTGGTGATGGGCGGCGGGCTCGGCATCTCGGGACACGGCTCGCACCGGCTGGTCACCGAGGCCACCCGGGTGGCGATGCCGGAGACCATCATCGGGTTCTTTCCGGACGTCGGGGTCCGGTGGCTGCTGGCTCGCGCACCGGGCGAGCTGGGCACGCACCTGGCGCTCACCGGCGTCACGATCGACGGCGCGGACGCGGTCGCCGTCGGGCTCGCCGACGCGCTGGTCTCCTCGGCCGACCGCGACGAGGTGTTCGCGGACCTCCGGCGTCAGGCACGCGAGGCCGACGCTCACCCGTTCTCCTGGTGCGTGCCCGGCCCGGAGCACGCGGTGTCCGGTCAGCAGTCAGGCCTGGCCGCGCAACGAACCTGGGTCGACGAGTGCTACGCCGGGCGGGATGCGCCCACGATCCTGCAGCGGCTGCGCGGGCACGGCGACCCGGCTGCCGCCGAGGCGGCGCACCAGATCGAGACCCGTTCGCCGTACTCGGTCGCGGTGACGCTCGAGGCAGTGCGACGCGCCCGCACGATGAGCCTGGAGCAGGTGCTCGCCCAGGACCTGACCCTCGCCGCCAGGATCATCGCCCACCCGGACTTCGCCGAAGGGGTGCGCGCCCAGCTGGTCGACAAGGACCGAGCGCCGCAATGGTCGCACGGTCAGGTCAGCGAGGTCAGCGCGGAGGAGGTCCACGCCGCGTTCGAGTGAGGCCAGGGGCGCTCCGCGGCGAGGAAGTCGCCGCGACGAGACTCAGCCGGAGTGGGCTGCCGCCGCGGGGTGACACGCCGTCAGAGCCGCCTCGGCCTCAGCCATCTCGTTCCAGGGGATGGTCTCGGTGTCCCGCTCCAGCGTCTCCTCGGGGCCTTTGCCGGCAAGCAGCACCGTGTCGTGTTCACCGGCACCCGAGACCGCATACCGGATCGCCTCCCTCCGGTCGGGCACGCAGACCACGTTGTCCCGGCCCGCGTCGCGCGCGCCCCGCTTCATCTCGCCCAGGATGTCCCACAGCGGGGTGTCCCGGTGGTCCTCCTCGGTGAGGACCACATGGTCGGCGTAGGCCGAGGCCACCTCACCCAACGGCGCTCGCTTGCCCGGGTCCCGAGGCCCGCCGGCGGAGCCGAGGACCACCCAGAGCCGGCCCTGTGTGGTGACCCGCACTGTCTGCAGCGCCTTGCCCAGGCTCGGTGGAGTGTGGGCGAAGTCGACGATGACCCGCGGCTGCCCCGGCTGGCGGGTCGTCATCTGCATTCGGCCCGCGACGCCGGGGAAGCGGGACAGCGCCGCCAAGAGGCTGTCGATCGGTGCACCTGCGCGGGTGCCCGCGGCCAGCGCGGCGACCGCGTTCGCCACGTTGAACCGCCCGATCATGGGCAGCAGGGCAGGATGGTCGCCATCCGGGCTGTGCACGGTGAAGCGGAGGTCCCGCGGGCCCTCCACGACATCGGTGACCCACCATCCAGGTTCGATCCCGGCGATCACCTCCTCCCCCTCCTCGGCGGCGTAGAAGACCGGTGAGGAGGCCAGCGGGACGAGCTGAGGGGTCCAGGGGTCCTGCGCGTTGAGCACGGATGCGCGCGCGCGGGAGACCAGGAGTGACTTGTGCTCGAAGTAGCCCTGCATGGTCCCGTGGAAGTCGAGATGCTCGGCGGTCAGGTTGGTCCACACGGCGACGTCGAAGTCGACACCGCGAACACGGTCCAAGGCCAACGCGTGGCTGGAGGTCTCCACCACGACGATCTCGACGCCGTCGGCGCGCATGTCAGCCAGGATCTGCTGCACCTGTGGCGCCTCGGGGGTGGTGAAGTGCGTCGGCGGCTGCCGCAGCACTCCATCGCTGAGCTCGTAGCCGATGGTCGACAGCAAGCCGACCGATCGTCCGGCCCCCCGCAGGAGGTGACGCGTCAGGCAGGACACGGTCGTCTTCCCGTCCGTCCCCGTGACGCCGAGGACCGTCATCGAGCGACTGGGGTGTCCGGCCAGGGCGGCGGCCGCGTCGGCCAGGGCGGCGCGGGCGCACGGCACCTGCACGTAGGGCACCGGGCACGGCGTCCGTGCCGGCAGTCCTTCACCCAGGACGGCCACGGCCCCGCGCTCGACCGCGTCCGCGATGAAGTCGTGCCCGTCGAAACGGGCTCCCGCGACGGCGACGAAGACCTCCCCCGGCCGGACCCAGTCCGCCTGGTGGGTCACGTAGGTGACCTCGGGGTCGTCTGGAGCTGCGGCGGAGGTCGTCGCAGCCTCCAGCTCGGCGGTCAGTTCACCCAGTCGCATGGTGGCCCAGCGTAGGCGGACGGGCGGCCAGACCCGAGTCCCCGTCCTCTGCCGGGTTGTGCTCGCGCGCACGCATCACCGCGCGGGTGAACTCGGTCAGCATCCGGTCCACCACCTCGAGCTCGTCCTCGGTGTAGTGGCTCATCACCTCGACGAGCTCGTCGTTCATCGGTCGGAACATGGTGCGGCTGACGTCTTCGGCCTGGCGGCTGACGTCGAGCTTGACTCGTCGGCGATCCGTGGGGTCGGGGTGCCGCTCGAGGTGACCGACGCGCTCCAAGCGGTCCACCAGCGCGGTCACGGCCGCGGCCGACATGCTCATGCTCCGAGCCACCTGGGAGGGCGTCATCGAGGTTCCCCGGGCGGCGGCCTGCGACATGAGGTTCATCGCCATGAGGTCGCTGCGGTGCAGCCCGAGATCGTGCCCGACACCGTCGGCGTACATCTGCATGGCGCTCACCACCGCGCGCAACGAGCTGAGCACCTGCCGCGAGGACGCGACGCCAGCGGAGCCGTCGTCGTGAGGAACGTGCGTCGTGTCAGTCACGTGGGGCCTTGCTGTCTCGTCGTGCCGCATGGAACTTCTGACGCCAGATTAGCGAAGCGCGGGAGGGCGGCGGGAGTCGGTCCGCTGTGACGGTGGCCTACCCTGCGCCCCACCAGCGTCCGGCCCGGCCCTGCGGCGGTGTCCGCTGCAGAAGAGCCACGGTGTCCAGCGCCGCGCGGATCTCGTCCGGCACCTCGCGTTTCCAGATGTCTGCGACGACAGCATGCGCCGGCAGGTCGTCCACGATGGCCAGGATCTCGCTCGGGTCGTAGAGCAGGTCCCGCCGCTGCGGGCCGCCGACGCCGAGGGTCAGGTTCATCCCGGCGTGGCCGACGATGAGCGTGTGCCCGCCGGGACG
Organism: Ornithinimicrobium sp.; assembly: GCF_035267225.1. GTDB lineage: Bacteria > Actinomycetota > Actinomycetes > Actinomycetales > Dermatophilaceae > Ornithinicoccus. The sequence goes on along the minus strand of NZ_DATFMA010000050.1, from coordinate 58,726 downwards.
GGTCCGGGCGACGGCGCCTCGCAGAGCCTTCGCCCACCCGACCGGGGGCAGGTGCAGGTAGCAGAGCAGCACCAGGTCGTAGGCGTCGCGCTCCGAGCGCATGATCCACCCCGTGGCGTCGGCGACCTCCCAGCTCAGCCGCCGTTGCTGCTCCGGCGAGAGGCTCTCTGCTCGCTCGCGGAGGCGGGAGAGCGCGACCGGCGAGAAGTCGGTGGCCCGCACCGTCCATCCCTGCTCCACCAACCACAGCGAGTTCCGGCCCTCCCCTGCGGCGATGTCGAGCGCGGAGCCGGGCTCCATCTCCGAGACGATCTGCTCGACCCAGCGGTTGGGTGCTCGCGACCACAGGGCGTCGCTGGCGGCATACCTCTCATCCCAGGCGGCGGAGTCCATAGGTACGACCGTCTCACAGCCTCCTGAAGGCGCCAGCGGGCGCGTGGGCCGACATCCTTGGCACACTGGGACCATGGCTGGGAACGACGAGAGGGGCCAGGAGCCCTCGATCAAGGACCGTGAGGTCTACGACGCGGTGCGCGAGGACGGCGCGAGCAAGGCCAAGGCGGCCGCGATCGCGAACGCCTCGGCTCGTGACTCGCGCGAGCAGGTCGGCAAGCGGGGCGGCAAGGCCGGGTCCTACGAAGACTGGACCGTGCAGGAGCTGCGCCGCCGGGCTGCCGAGCTGAACGTCCGGGGCCGGTCGCGGATGAACAAGGGCGACCTCATCGAGGCGCTGCGCGACGGCACCTGAACCCAGCTCAGGTGAGGTCCACGGCTCCGGCGACGCGCAGGACCGTCTCCCCACCGACCCACACGACATCCCGGCCCTGACCAGGGTCCCGGTCGAGCTCGACGCTCACCCGGCCCGCTCGCCCGACGACGCTTCCTTGAGCCGCGACGTAGCGGTCGGGCGCCCGTCCCGAAGCGGTGAGCCACTGAGCCAGCCCGGCCTGGAGGCTTCCAGTGACCGGGTCCTCGTCCACTCCCGCCCCGGGGCAGAACGCACGCACCTCGTAGTCGGCCTCGGCCTCCGGGCCGTGCGGGCCGATGACACCGACCTCGACCTCACCGATGGCCTCGATCGCCCCGAAGTCGGGACGCAACGCGAGGACGGTGGCGGCATCGCGGAGCAGGAGTCCCAGCCACCGCGGCCCGTTCACCAGCCACGAGGAGTCCACGACCGCGGACGGCTCGACCCGCAGGGCTGCGGTCACCGCGCGGCGCAGCGCGTTCTCGGGTGGCCCACTGCGTAGAAGGGCGGGCGCGGCGAAGGCCAGGGCCCCCTCGCGACGGCGGACCCGCACCAGGCCGGCGCCGCACTGTTGCACCACCACGCCTGCCGTCCTCGGGACACCCCCGGTGGCGAGCCACGCTCGGGCACTGCCCAGCGTGGGGTGCCCGGCGAACGGCAGCTCGTGGGCGGGGGTGAAGATACGCAGCCGGTAGTCGGCGCCGGGATCGGTGGGCGGCAGCAGGAACGTCGTCTCCGACAGGTTCGTCCACCGGGCGAACGCCTGCATGAGTCCGGCATCGATCTCGGCACCGTCGTCGTCCAACGCGTCGTGGACCACCGCGACCGGGTTGCCCCGCAGCCGCTCTCCGCAGAAGACGTCCACTTGGGAGAACAGGTGCTTGGGCATACGGACAGGCTAGTCCGGCGGTCGGCGCTCCGAATGTCAGCGAGCGGTCAGCCAGGCCGCCTGGTAGGCGGTGAGGAGGATGTCCTCGTGCTCGGTGACCACCGGCGATCCCCCACCGAGATGGTCGGTCACCTGGTACGGGTCCAGCCCCTGCTCGCGCAGCCACCAGCCGGGCACGTAGCGCTCGTACTCGGTCATGTTGTACAGACCGACCAGGGGGCCGACCGGATGTCGTCGTGTCACGCCCAGCACACCCGGGGCGGACGTCGGCAGAGGCCGCGCCCGCACCGCGGCGTGGAAATGGACCAGCCCGGAGCGGATCCGGATCATCGAGCGCAGCCCGTCGAAGACCCGCGCCGCCGCTGAGGTGGGCGCGCCATCCAGCGAGGCGACCACGTCCCAGTCCAGCGCCGGCCGGTGGGCCCAGCGGTTGTCGTCGGCGTGCTGAGGCACCCGCTGCCAGTCCGAGTCGTTGAGCGTCGCGATCTCGTCCCCGGACCAGATCACCGGGATGCCGCCCCAACCCAGGATGAGCGCATAGCCGACGAGGACTCGTCCGACCGCGTCGCTGAGCCGCACGGACTCCCCGGACTGCGCTGCCGCGCCCACACCCGCCAGACTGGCCGCCGAGCCGCTGATCCGCCGGTCGCCGGTGTCGGGGTTGTGCTGGAAGACCAGACCGTCGGCGAAGGAACCCTCGAACTCACCGGCGTAGAACTCGGACAGGAAGCTGCGGTGCTCGAAACCGTTGAGCTGCACCGCTGCCGCGTCCCGGTCGTCGATCGCCCAGCCGATGTCGTCGTGACACCGCAGGTAGGTGATCCACGCCGTCGAGCTCGGGATCGCCGGGATGCGGGACAGGGCATGCGCGGCCAGGGCCACGTCCCGGCTGGCCAGCATCGACCAGATGTGCACCATGAGCCCGTTGTGGTAGGCCAGGTCGCTGACCTTTCCGTGGCGCACCCCACGACCGAGGTAGGAGACCAGGTCGTCCGGGCCCACGATGGCCTCGGCCTTGAAGGCGAGCGCGGGGGCCGCGATGCGGGCCACGGCGCGCAGGGCCTGGGTGAGGGCGTGCACCTCCGGCTGGTTCTGACAGTTGGTGCCCTGGCGTTTCCAGGTGAACGCGATGGCGTCCAGGCGCAGGATCTCCACGCCGAGGTTCGCCAGGTAGAGGATCACGTCGGCCATCTCGCAGAACACGTCCGGGTTGGCCCAGTTCAGGTCCCACTGCCAGGCGTTGAAGGTCGTCCAGACCCAGCCCGACAGCTCCTCGTCGTAGGTGAAGTTGCCCGGCGCGAACGTCGGGAAGACCTCCGGCAGGGTCTCCTCGTAGGCATCGGGCTCGCGACGGTCGGCGAAGACGTGGAAGTAGTCCCGGTAGTGCGAGTCCCCCGCTCGGGCGGCGCTGGCCCACGGGTGCTCGCGGGCCACGTGGTTCAGCACCAGGTCCAGGCACAGGCTGACCCCGTTGTCGCGCAGCACGGTGGCCAGGTCCCCCAGGTCCTCGGCGGTACCCAGGTCCGGCCGGACCGTACGGTAGTCGGCGACCGCGTACCCTCCGTCGTTGGGCGCGGGCCGGGGCAGCAACAGCGGCATCAGATGCAGGTAGGTGACACCCAGGTGACGCAGGTGCCCCACCCGCTGGGCGACTCCGGCCAGCCCGGTCCCCGGCTCGGCGAACCGTTCAGCGTAGGCGGCGTAGCCGGTCATCGAGGGCCGCTGCAGCCAGTCCGGCTCCAACGTCCGTCGCTCGTCCAGCAGGTGCAGGTCCTCGGAGCGCCCGGCGAAGGCGGTGGCGGCGAGCACCAGGGCCCGCCCGGCCACCTGACGCGCGTCGGGGTAGAGGTCGAGCGGCTCGAGAAGCTCGGGCCACCAGCGCTGCACGCGAAGCCAGAAGGTCCGTCGGCGGTGCGCCGGAAGGTCGGCCAGCACCTCGCGCACCGTCTCGACCGCCTGACCGGGCACCTCCGGGGGATGCAGGTCGTGCTCTCCGAGCGCCGTCACGCAGGGTAGTCCATCACACCCCGGCGTTCTTCTCGCCCCGATACCCTCGCCAGCCCTGGGTCGGAGCCAGGGTCAGGTACGTAGCCCCGCTGCGGCCCGGAGACCGGACCGGAGTGACGGCGACATCCTCACCGGTGGCGCCCCACATGCGCACCCGGCTGGACCTGGCGCATGCACGGTCCGGCGGCTCACATCATGCAGAGCCTGCGCCGACGTCCCCGCCGAGGTCGCACTGCACCCAGGCCACGTCGCACCACCGGCCGAACTTGTACCCCACCCGGTTGAACACGCCGACCCGCTGGAAGCCCAGAGTCTCGTGCAGCCGCTCGCTGGCGGCGTTGGGCAGCGTGGCCCCGGCCACGGCGGTGCGGTAGCCCATCGCGGTGAGCCGCTCGAGCAGGGCCCCGTACAACGTGAGACCGAGCCCCTTCCCTCGTTCCGCACGGTCGAGGTAGACGCTGGTCTCGCAGGAGAACCGGTAGGCGACCCGGGGCCGGTAGGGGCCGGCGTAGGTGTATCCGACGACGCGGCCCGAGAGCTCGGCCACCAGCCAGGCGTGCTGGCGCTGGGCGGTGCGGATGCGGGTGGTGAAGTCGGTGGCCTCCGGTTCGACCTCCTCGAACGTGACGACGGTCTCGCGCACGTACGGAGCGTAGATCTGCGCGCACGCCGCGGCGTCGGACACCGGGTCGGCGTCGCGGACGATCGGGGACGGACCAGCCATGTGCGGCATTCTCCCGCTCATCCCCGTTTGCTGTAGCCGGCGTCCAGCTTCCAGGTGAACACGTGCGAGCCGGAGGGGCGCAGCCAGAGCAGGTCGACACCGGTGTTGAAGGCGTTGGGTGGGCACGTCATCGGTTCCACGGCCACACCGGCCCGTCCCAGTCGGTCTCCGGTGTAGATCTGCATCCACCTGCTGTTGGCGGACAGTCGCGACCACAGCCCCGCCCGTCGATCATGCAGCCGCACGCTCCAGTGCTGGTCCATGCCCGTGAAGGCGTGGTCCACCCGACTCCGGTCCAGGAGCACCGGCGTGCCCTCGGCCCTCACGAGCGAGGCCACGTCGAGCTCGTCCTCGACCGCGCCCAGGCGCACCCGTGCCCCGGCCGGCAGCTCGAGATGGCAGCGGTCCGGGGGCGCCGGTCCGCACCGCAGGTAGGGATGGGCGCCGATACCGTACGGCGTACTGCGGTCACCCTGGTTGATCACAGATGCGGAGGCGTGCAGGCCCCGGTCGTTCAGCGTGTAGCTGACCAGCAGACGCATCGTGAAGGGGTAGCCCGGCTGGGGGAGGATGCGGGTGACCAGCCGCGCCTGGGAAGGGGAGTGCGCGATGACCGTGAACTCCTGCCAGCACACCAGGCCGTGCAGCGCGTGGCCGGTCTCGGGTTCGGTCACGGCCAGTCGCTCACGTCTGCCGTAGACGCGATAGCTGGCACCGTGGATGCGGTTCGGCCACGGTGCCAGCGTCTTGCCCTGAAAGCCGGTCGCAACCTCACCGTCCGGAACGGGCAGCACGATATCGGCGCCGTCGTAGGTGAGCGCGGCCAACGCGGCGCCGCTCGGTGAGACGCGGGCGGTGTACCGGCCGTGGTTCAGCTGCAGGTACGACACGTCACCCACCCCGTCGCCTCGGCCTTCACCGCTGCGACCGGCCCCCGGCGCCGCGACGGCTCACCACGCAGAGGCGACCACGGCAGCGCGCGCATCGTAGGTCTGGCGGATGTGCTCATGGTGCTCCCCCTCGACGTGGCGCGCCGGCTCCTGCTCCGACCACTGCGGAGGGGAGTCCGTCCCGGCCAGCACCCACGCCGACTGACGGGCCATACCGTCGGCGACGTACTCGCCGGCCGGTGGCACGCTGACCGGCCGGCCGAACACCACCGGAGCGACCTCCTGCACGGCGCGGGAGCGGGCGCCGCCGCCGACGAGGTGCAGGGTCTGCACCGGCACCCCGTGCTCGGACAGGGCCTCGATCCCGCGGGAGAGCCCACACAGGATGCCCTCCACCGCGGCCCGAGCCAGATTCTCGGGGGTGAGGTTGTCCCGGGTGATACCCCACAGCGAGCCGCTGGCCTCGGGCAGGTCGGGGACGCGTTCGCCGTCGAGGTAGGGCACCAGCGTCAGCCCGCCCGCTCCCGGCTCGGCCTTCAGGGCCAGGTCGGCGAGCTCCTCGTGTCCGACCTGCAGAGCTGCGGCCGTGGCGTCGAGCACGCGTGAGCCGTTGAGCATGACCACCAAGGGGAGGAACTGACCGGTGGCGTCAGCGAAGCCGTTGATGGTGCCCTGGGGGTCCTGCACGGGTTCGGCCGCCACCGCGGAGACCACCGCCGAGGTCCCGATCGACAGCGTGAGATCGCCAGCTTTCATCCCCAGCCCCAGTGCGGCAGCGGCGTTGTCGCCGGCGCCGGGACCGACCAGCGCGGAGGAGGGCAGCCCGGCCGCGGCAGCCTGACCGGCGGACTCCGCCGGACCGAGCACCCTGGGCAGCACGATGTCGCTGGCATCGTCGCGCCGCAGCGCCATGGCCAGCAGGTCTCGGCGGTAGTCGCCGCCCGCGGGGTCGAAGTACCCGGTGCCGGAGGCGTCGGACCGGTCCGTCACCAGGGCGTCCAGGCTCCCGGCACCGAGCAGTTTCCAGGTGAGCCAGTCATGCGGCAGGGCCACGGCGGCGACGGCGGCGGCGTGGTCGGGCTCTTCGTCCGCGAGCCAGCGCAGCTTGGTCACGGTGATCGAGGGCACCAACAGCGAGCCCGTCTCCGAGGCCCAGGACACCGAGCGCCCCTCCTCGTCGGAGCCCTCGAGCTCCTCGGTGAGCTGTGCGGCTGCCGAGGCGCTGCGGGTGTCGTTCCACAGCAGCGCGGGGCGGATCACCTCGCCGGAGGAGTCCAACGCGACCAGGCCGTGCTGCTGCCCGCCCACCGCCACCGCCTCGACGTCGCCCAGGCCGCCGGCCTTCTCGGCGGCTTCCCGCAAGGCGTCCCACCAGTGGTCCGGGTGCACTTCGGTGCCGTTGGGGTGTGATGCCTGCCCGGATCGCACGAGCTCGCCGGTCTCGGCGTCGCGGATCACGACCTTGCAGGACTGGGTCGAGGAGTCGATACCGGCGACCAGTGTGCTCATCTGCGTCCTCCGATCAGGTGGCGTAACGCCAGTTGGTTGAGATGGACCAGGCCGGGATCGCGCTCGGCCGCCGCGTCCGGGTCGTAGTCCTCGTAGGCGGACCGGTCGGCCAGCAGGTCACCCACCCGCTCGTGTGGCCCCAGCGTAGGCTCACCCAGGCTCAACACGCCTGCACGGGCGAAGGCCTCGGCCACGTCGGGGTCACTGCGGTAGGACGCACTGGCCTCGGCGAGCATCAGGTAGGACTCCATGTTCGCCCGCGCCGACTCCCACACGCCCTTCAGCGTCTCGGTGCGGGCCGGCTTGTAGTCGAAGTGCCGCGCCCCCTCGTAGCGCGGGCCGCCCCCCGGGAACCCGTGCTCGAGCAGGTCGACGGTGAAGAACGCCGAGGTGAGGTCGCCGTGGCCGAACACGAGGTCCTGGTCGTACTTGATGGAGCGCTGCCCGTTCAGGTCGATGTGGAAGAGCTTCCCTGCCCACAACGCCTGGGCGAGGCCGTGGGTGAAGTTGAGCCCGGCCATCTGCTCGTGGCCCGTCTCCGGGTTGAGACCCACGATGTCCTGGTGCTCGAGCATGGCGATGAACCCGAGCGCATGGCCCACGGTGGGCAGGAAGATGTCGCCGCGAGGCTCGTTCGGCTTCGGTTCCAGCGCGATCCTCAGGTCATACCCCTGTTCCTTGATGTGGCTCGCCACCGTGTCGATGCCCTCGGCGTAGCGGCTCATCGCAGCGTGCAGGTCCTTGGACCCGTCGAACTCGGTCCCTTCGCGTCCACCCCACATCACGAAGATCCGGGCGCCGAGCTCGGCCGCGAGGTCGACGTTGCGCAGCACCTTGCGCAGCGCGAAGCGGCGCACCCCACGGTCGTTCGCGGTGAGGGCCCCGTCCTTGAAGACAGGGTGGGAGAAGGTGTTCGTGGTGACCATCTCCACGACGAGACCGCAGCGCTGCACCGCCTCGCTGAGCCGGCGGATGCGTGCCGCGCGGTCCTCATCGCCCGTGCCGAACGGCACGACGTCGTCGTCGTGGAAGGTGACGCCCCAGGCGCCGGCGTCCGCCAGCCCCTGCACGTACTCGGCCGGCTCGAGCGCCGGCCGGCTCGGCGGGCCGAAGGGGTCCTGGCCGGTCCAACCCACGGTCCACAGGCCGAAGGAGAACTTGTGCTCCGGGCCGGGGGTCAACGGCATGAACGCCTCCTGTCGATGGGCATGTACCACGAAACCTAGTACCGATCCGGCCACAGGCCGAGGGCTGCGCGTGCTGCAGCGCCAGTCAGGTGGCCCCGTCCGGCGCCGAGGTTCGGCATACGGTGGAGGCATGGACTCGCAGGACGGCGGCCACGGGGGGACCCACGAGCCTCACGATCACCTGCCCGGAACCCCTGAGCGGCACCGACGCGGGAAAGGTGGAGGACACAGCCACGGGGCCGGCCAGACGGCGACCGGGCGCCATCGGCGGCGTCTGGTGTTCGTCCTCGCCCTCACCGCCTGCGTGATGGTGTTCCAAGCCGTCGGGGCCTGGGTCTCGGGGTCGCTGGCTCTGCTCGCAGACGCCGGCCACATGCTGACCGACGCCGCCGGGCTGTTGATCGCGCTCGTGGCAGCGACTCTGGCGATGCGGCCGAGCACGGACGAGCGGACCTTCGGGTGGCAGCGCGCAGAGGTGCTGGCCGCGCTGGTCAACGCCCTCATCCTGGCGTGTGTCGGGGTGCTCGTCCTGCGCGAGGGTGTGGCGCGGTGGGGCTCGGAGCCCGAGATCGACGGTGGGCTGATGCTCTGGGTCGCGGTGGTCGGTGCCGTGGCCAACGGGGTGTCGCTGGTGATCCTCTTCCGCGCCGGCGGTGAGAGCCTGAACATGCGGGGGGCCTACCTGGAGGTGCTGGGGGACCTGCTGGGCTCCCTGGCCGTCATCGTGGCCGCGGTGGTCGTCCTGACCACCGGCTGGGTGCGGGCCGACGCGTTGGCGTCACTGGCCATCGGGCTGATGATCCTGCCGCGTGCGGTCTCGCTGCTGCGTGACGTCGTACACGTGCTGCTGGAGGGCGTACCCCAGGGGGTGGACCTGCCGACCGTCCGGCGGCACGTGCTCGCTGTCCCCGGCGTCATCGGCGTGCACGACCTGCACGCCTGGACGATCACCAGCGGAGTGCCCGTGCTCTCGGCGCACATCGTCCTCGACGTCGACCGCATCGACTGGGAGGTCGAGTGCGCCACCCTGGACCGGTTGCGCGCGTGCCTGGATGGACACTTCGACGTGGCCCACTGCACCTTCCAGCTGGAGACCCCCAGCCACGCCGAGCACGAGCCCGCCACCCACGCCTGAGGCCTCACTGGCCCATGGTCAGCCCAGCCAGGTGCGTGTGGATGAGGGGCACGACCGAGGCTCCCTCGCCGGTGGCCGCGGCGACTCGTTTCATCGAACCGGACCGGATGTCGCCCACGGCGAACACCCCGGGCGCGCTGGTCTCCAGGTTGGCCGGCGGCACATCGTCGGACCAGTCCTCTCGCGGTACGTCCCGTCCGGTCAGCACGAACCCGCGATCGTCGTTCCTGACCTCGGGCGGCAGCCACTCGCAGTGGGGCTCTGCTCCCAGGAGCAGGAACAGCCCCCGAGCCGGCACTCGCGAAGGAGAGCCATGGACGCGGTCGCGCAGCTCCAGCCATTCCAGTCGGCCCTCTCCCCCACCGTCGGCCACCACCGTGTGAGGCAGGACGGTGACCTTCGGGTTGGCTTCGATCTCGTCGACCAAGTACTGCGACATGGTGTCGGCCAGGCCGTCCCGGCGGACCACGATGGTCACCGTGCTGGCGAACCTCGCGACGTGGACCGCCGCCTGCCCGGCCGAGTTGCCCCCGCCGACGACGTACACGTCGCCTCCTTCCATCTCTCGCGCCGCGGTCATCGCCGCCCCGTAGTAGACGCCGTTGCCGATCAGCGCCTCGAGGGCGGATACACCCAGCCGGCGGTAGGCCACGCCCGTCGCGATGACCACTGACCGGGCGCGCAGGTCACCGCCGTCGGTATGCAGCACGTGCGGCTGGTCGCCGTCGCCGACGTCTACCGAGGTGACCTCCCACCCGGTCACGAACTCGGTGCCGAACCGTAGGGACTGGTTGCGGGCGCGCTGGGCCAGCCGCATGCCGGAGACCCCCCGGGGAAACCCGAGGTAGTTGCGGATCATCGAGCTCGTTCCGGCCTGGCCACCCACGGCCTCGGCCTCGACGACGACGGTGCTCAGCCCTTCGGAGGCGGCGTAGACCGCCGTGGCCAGGCCCGCCGGCCCGGCACCCACCACGGCGACGTCGAGCACGCGGTCCAGCTTCACGCGGTCGGGAGTGCCGAACACGGTGGCTGCCAGCTCGCGGACCGTGGCCGGAACGAAGGGGTCGCCCCGCACCGGGTCCACGACCGGGAACCTGTTCGCGACGGTGCAGCGGGCCAGGATCTCGGCACCGATCTCGCTGTCGGGCGGGTAGACCCCGTTCGGCAGGCCCATCCGGTCGAGGAAGTCCCGGATCTGCATCACCAGCCCGTCCGGCTCCGGGGTGACGATCCGCACGCTCTCCACCACCGGGGCCGCGACCGTCGACCCCCAGTCCGAGAGCAGCTCGGCGACGGCCGTGTGGAACTCCTCGTCGCGCACGCCTCGCGGCATGAGCAGGTACGCGTCGTAGGTGCCCAGGGCCATCCCCTCGCGGAGGTCCGAGGCGTCGCGCAGGAAGTGCTCGTGGTGGGCGGCGATCATTCCGCGAGCCGTGGGCACCAGCTGACGCCAGGTGGTCAACGCGTCCAGCACCTTCGCGTCGGGCAGCCGGCTCTCGGTCACGAACAACGCGACCGGACGGTCGGCCTCCAGCAGCCCGCGCAGCACGACACACGTCTCGGCGCAGGTCCGGGCGGTGCGCAGGTAGTAGTCGCGGGCGTAACGGTCGAACTCGTCGCGCAGGAAGTCCCCGCGATGCTCGGAGACGAGGATGATCGCCGGGCGGCTGTCGGAGCCGGTTGCTGACTCGTGCACCAGGTCATCGTAGGCAGGGGCGACCGCACGCCGGGGTCGCCGTCGTGTGCTCGGCCGCGCTCACGGGGGACCGGCGCGCTGGGCCGAGCGACCCTCCATCAGGTCTCGGGCCGCGAGCGCGCACAGCACCCCGCCGAAGAAGCTCATCACCAGACCCGGTCCCGGCAGCCAGCCCTGCATCCCGACCAGAGCCAGCATCCGAGCCACCTGCCACGCCGGCAGCGCCATACCCGCCGCGGCGACGACGAGCGCCTGGACCAGCGAGGCGGTCGAGAAGCGTGGGGGCAGCAGAGCCCCGGCCAAGGCCAGCAGACCGGCGTAGAAGACCCAGAGCCCGGCCCCCCGGGCTCCGCTGACCGTGCCGACCCCGGTATACAGCCACGGAAGCCAACCTCCGAAGACGAGCAGCAGGGACGCCACGAGCAGGCGGCGCTGGCCGCTCGCCCGCTTACCCACGACACGCGACCCTACTCTTTGCTGTCCCCGCTGCTTCTGGCATATTCAGGAGACACTCAGGTTCGCGACAGGCAAAGCCCGAACTCTCAGGAGGACAAGCAGATGGACTCCCAGCAACGGCAGCAGTACTGGCGGCGGAACCTGCGGCTCATGGCCGTCCTGCTCACCATCTGGGCACTGGTCTCCTTCGGGTGCGGCATCCTCCTCGTCGACGTGCTCAACCAGGTCTCGTTCCTCGGAGTCCCGCTCGGCTTCTGGTTCGCCCAGCAGGGCTCGATCATCACCTTCGTGGTGCTCATCGCGGTGTACGTGTGGCGGATGGACCGGCTGGACAAGGAGTACGGCATCGAGGAGTACGAGAGCGAGGTGCGCCACTGATGAGTGACATCCAGCTCTGGACCACCGTTTTCGTCGTCATCACCTTCGCCCTCTACATCTACATCGCCTACGCCAGCCGGGTCAGCGACACCGCCGGCTTCTACGTGGCCAGCGGCGGCATCCCGGCCCCGGCCAACGGGGCGGCGGTCGCGGCCGACTGGATGAGCGCCGCGTCGTTCATCTCCCTCGCCGGCATCGTCGCCTTCTCCCAGAACGGGTACGCAGGGTCGGTCTACCTCATGGGGTGGACGGGCGGCTACGTGCTCCTGGCCCTGCTGCTGGCCCCGTACCTCCGCAAGTTCGGCAAGTACACGGTGCCCGACTTCGTGGGCGACCGGTACTCCGAGAGCGCGCGCATGGTGGCCGTGGTGTGTGCCATCGTCGTCTCGTTCGTCTACGTCGCCGGCCAGATGGCCGGAGCCGGCGTGGTGTTCCAGCGGTTCCTCGAGGTGAACAACACGGTCGGCATCCTCATCGGGATGACGATCGTGTTCTTCTACGCGGTGCTCGGCGGGATGAAGGGGATCACCTGGACGCAGGTGGCGCAGTACACGGTGCTGATCATCGCCTACATCATCCCGGCGGTGGCGATCTCCAACCAGCTCACCGGCAACCCGTTCCCCCAGATCGGCTTCGGCGAGATCCTGGACCAGCTCGACGGCCTGCAGCGCGACCTCGGCATCGCGGCCTACACCGAGGCCTTCACCCAGACCAGCCGGCTGAACATGGTGCTCATCACCGGCGCCCTCATGTTCGGCACCGCTGGGCTACCGCACGTGATCGTGCGCTTCTACACGGCGAAGTCGGTGCGGGCAGCGCGCTACTCGGCGCTGTGGGCGCTGTTCTTCATCTCGCTGCTGTACACCACGGCCCCCGCCATCGGGGCGTTCAGCAAGTTCAACGTGCTCAACCAGCTCTCCGGTACACCGGAGTCCCAGGCGCCGGGCTGGTACTCCACATGGCGCGACGTGGGCTTGATCGAGTTCACCGATGCCAACGGTGACGGCATCATCGACATCGCCGCCGCCGGGAGCGCCGCCAACGAGCTGGTGATCAACAACGACATCGTGGTGCTGGCCGCGCCCGAGATCGCCGGGCTGCCGGCTCCGATCGTGGGCCTGGTCGCCGCGGGTGGCCTCGCCGCCGCCTTGTCCACCGCCTCGGGGCTGCTGCTGGTGATCTCGTCCTCGGTCGCCAACGACGTGTACTACAAGAAGATCAACCCTCGGGCCTCGGACAAGGAGCAGCTGCTCGTCGGGCGCATCGCCATGGCCGGCGCGATCCTGCTGGCCGGCTACCTGGGCATCAACCCGCCGGGGTTCGTGGCCCAGGTGGTGGCGCTGGCGTTCGGGTTGGCGGCGGCGAGCTTCTTCCCCATCCTCGTGCTCGGCATCTTCTGGAAGAACTGCACCGCGGCCGGGGCCACGGCGGGCATGGTCGCCGGGCTGGGCACCACGCTGGCCTACCAGATCTGGACCATCGACATCTACGGCAACAGTGACGGCATCTTCGGCATCCCGGAGACCGGATTCGGCACGGTCGGCATGCTGATCAACTTCGCCGTCACCATCGTGGTCTCCCAGTTCACCACCAAGCCTTCCCCGGTCATGCAGCAGCTGATCGAGGATGTCCGCTACCCAGGCCACACGAAGCTGACCGCTGCGCACATGAAGGGTGAGGTGAGCGGCGAGGAGCTCCAGGAACGGGACAGCTCGGTGCTGCTGGACGAGGACGAGGACCCGCCGTCTCGGGACCGGTGAGTCCGCGGGGGCGGGGAGAGCGCGACCTCGCGACGCTGCTGCGCACCCTTCAGCCTCGCCTGGAGGAGGGTGAGTGGGTCTTCGTCACCGTGGACGGCCTCCCCACCGGCATCGCCGCGCTGGCCACCTTCCAGGAGAGCGAGGGCCTGTCCGCGGTGGTCCGACGCGAGGACGCCGACGCCCAGGGCCTGTCTTATGAGCTCGTCACCGCGTGGATCAGCCTCACCGTGCACTCGGCCCTGGACGCCGTCGGGCTGACGGCGGCCATGAGCACCCGGCTGGCCGACGCCGGCATCAGCGCCAACGTCGTGGCCGCACGGCACCACGACCATCTCTTCGTGCCGTTCTCTCGCGCCGAAGAGGCTCTCCGGCTGGTGCGCGGGCTGCGCGAGGAGTGAGCGCCCTCGGTCAGGCGTTCACCTTCGCGTCCTCGCTCTGGTCCTCGTCCTTCTGACCCTCCTCCGCGCGGTGCTCCCGCTCGGCCCTCTTGGCGATCTGCTTACCGCGCTGCAGCTCCCAGTAGGCAGTGCCGAAGTAGATCACCGTGCCCGTGATGGCGATGGTGTACCAGGTCTCGCGATGCTGCAGATACGTGAAGATGTCCGGGCTGTCGAACAGCACGATGAACGAGTAGGTCAGCATCACCAAGCAGGTCACGATCCAGATCGCGCGGAGCGCGCGGCTCAGTGTCGTCGTATCCCTGACCTCCACCGGCGGCCGCTCCTCAGCCGCGCGTTCCTTGGCCAAGAGTGCCCGCTCGTTCCACAGGTCCTCCTCCTTCTGCTCTTCAGTGAAGTCACCGCCGGCCCCAGCCCGCCGGGCGAGGAAGAGATACACGCCGATGGAGAATGCCCAGGTGGGCAGGAAGAGGTAGTAGTAGGGGAAGCCCAGGGTGTCGATGCCGACCGCGAAGGCCAACGAGAGCCCCCACGTGATGATGGCCGGGTAGTTGACGACACCCTTGAACCGCGACCAGTACTTGGTGAGCCCCATGCGGTGGAACAGGTGGTGCTCGGCGAAGATGACGCCACCGATCGGCACGAGGGCCACCCCGGCGTAGGTCACCAGTGGCAGGAAGTTCCTGTACACGAAGGGGAAGCAGGCGGCGACGATGACCCCGATCCCCACGATGAGGGTGGTCTTCCAACGGGGCATGGAGGGGAAGACGCCCTGCGCCGCCAGGCCCGCGCGGTACAGGCAGGCGTTCGCCGTCGTCCAGCCACCCACGATGACGGTGATGTAGCCGGCCCATCCGAGGGCGTACCAGGCCACATCACCCGGCGCCAGGACGGTGATGCTCTGCAGCGTGATCGCGGCGGTCGCGGCGCCCATGAAGCCGGCCGAGATCCAGGCGACGTAGTGCCCGAACATCATGCCGGTGGCCGTGCACAGACCGTAGATGTTCTTCTTCGCGTAGCGCAGCCACGCCATATCGATGAGGGCGAAGTGGGTCAACACGTTCGCCGCCCAGGCGAAGCCCGCGACCTCCCACAAGCCGATCCCAGGCTCTCCCTCGGGGGTGATGCCGGTGAACACCGTCGCGCCCGCGATGTCGACGAACTCCCCCCAGCCGTCGATGGTGGTGACGCCGGTGACCGACTCTGCGAGGGCGGGCAGCAGCACGAGTCCACCCGCCGTGAACATGACCATCAGCCACGGCCCGCAGATGGTGGCGAACTCCGCGAGGGCGTTGAAGCCGAAGGCGACCACAAGCACGGTGACGGCGGCCAAGATGACGGCCAGGACGATGAAGCCGATGTGGGTCGGGTAACCCTCGGTCTGCGCCGGGAAGCCGACCACCCGGCGAACTGCGGTGGCCGAGACCGTGATCATCGCGGCGGCGATGGCGCCGAAGATGATGGTGTTGGCGGCGTTGTACAGCTTGGACACGGCATCTCCACCGATCATGTCCAGATACCTGTACAGGCTCACCCGGGCCCCTCGGGCGATCGGCGTGGTGATCAACCAGAAACTCAGAATGGCCAAAGTGTTGCCGATGACCAGGCCGATGAGGATGTCGTAGATTCCGGCGCCCAGGATGACGAACGTGGCGCCGAAGACGAACTCGGTGCCGGCGACGTGTTCGGCGGTATAGAGCCCGAGGAAGTGCTTCGCCCCATGACGCTCGTGGTCAGCGACCGGCAGCAGCTCCTCGTCTGTCTGCTTGATCTCCCGGTCGATCTCCTCTACTGATCTAGCCATGACCGTCCCTTCAGTCGCTTCCCTGCTGGTCCTCGAGCAACCGGACGCGCTCGATCACGCGGTCCGCGACCCATTGCGAGTTCTCGAGCGCCTGCTCCCCCGAGATCTCCCCGGAGATGGCGTCGGTCATCTGCTGCCCGACCGCGTTCCCGATGCTCTGGAACGCGGCGACGTTCACGTACTGGATGCCTTCGTAGGGCACGGGCTCTGAGGTCGGCTTCGTGGGGTCGGCGCTGTCGATCGACTGCTGCACGAGGTCGGCGAAGGGCGCGGCGTCGGTGTACTTGGAGTTCTCGTACAGGTCAGATCGCGCTCCAGCGGGGACGTTCGCCCAGCCGTACTCCGAGGCGGCAAGCTCGATGTACTCCGCAGACGTGGCCCAGGCGACATACTCCTTGGCCAGGTCCTTGTGCTCCGATCCGGAGGGGATCGCCAGCGACCACGCCCACAGCCAGTTACTCGAGCCGTTCTCACCTGCTCCGGGCGCGGGAGCGAAGTCCACGGAGTCGGCCACGCTGGACTCCTCGGAGTCCGTCACGGAGGAGGCCGCGATCGTCGCGTCCACCCAGATGCCGCACTCCCCGTCCTGGAAGAGCTTGAGGTTCTCCTGGTAGCCGTTGCGGGTGACCGTGGACGGGGCGTACTCGGCCAGTTCCAGGTAGTCGGCCGTGGCCTCCAGCCAGGCGTCGCTGTCCAGCTGCGCTCGCCAGTCCTCGTCGAACCAGCGCGCGCTGTACGAGTGCGCCATGGCCGTGACGAAGCCCATGTTCTCGCCCCAGCCCGGCTTGCCTCGCAGGCAGATGCCGTCCGCGCTCGTCTCCTCCGAGATCTTCTTCGCCGCATCGATGATGAAGCTCCACGTCGGCTGGTCCGGCATCTCCACCCCGGCCTCCTTGAAGAGGTCCGTGCGGTACATGGTGAAGGAGGACTCCCCGTAGAAGGGCGCGGCCAGCATCTCGTCCTCGGGCGTCAGGGCTTTGCGGATGCTGGGCACGAAGGCGCCGGCCTCGAAGCCGTCGGGCATGTCCGTGAGCGGCTCGAGCAGGCCCTCCTCGGCCCAGATCTGCGCCTCGAAGGTCCCCACCGTGACCACGTCGAACCGTCCACCCTCGGTCCCGACATCGGTCGACACCGTCTCCCGCAGCTCGTTCTCGCTCTGGCTCACCCATTCGATGTTCACCCCCGAGTGCTGGTCCAGGAAGTTCTGGTTGAGGTCGCGCAGCCGGTCGAGGTCGGCGTTGTTGACCGCGGCGATGGTCAGGGTCTGGTCACCTTGCCCTGAGCTGTCCCCACCGCCACAGGAAGCAGTGCCCGCCAGAACGGCCAACGCCGATCCTGCAGCGACCACGCGGCGCACGGTTTGCATCGACTCAACTCCCGCCTGTCACCCGTGGAAGACGGCGTCGACGCACCTCCTCGTCGCGGCCCAGGGCGCGACGATGGTCAGACCACACCGTCTCCTCCTGCACGGCGGGAGGAAACCCACCGTACCGCTCAGATGAGCAAGAGTTCTGCCGTGTGAGCGATGGGACAACTGTGGTCGTCCCTCACCAGGCTGTCAAGGGATGGCGTGCGTTGCTGCGCAATGAGTCCGGTCGAGAGAGAGCCGAGAGAGATGCAGGGGCGGCGTGGTCGAGGGCAACCGCGCGCTCCTGTCTCAGCGGCCGCGCGTGTCGGTCCAGGGCCGCTGGAGGCCCTTGTGGTTGGCCGAAGACATCGCCGGGCCCAAGCTCTGCGCGCGCACGATGACCGCATCGAGCGACTTGATGATGCCGCCGTGGTCCCGGACGGCCTGGGTCATCCGGGTCACCGGGCCTCTGTGGGTGCGGGTGGTGTTCTGCGTTTCGTTCATGTCTTCATTGTTGCCGCCGCCGACCTATGCTTCAAATGAATGATGTTGATATATTGCATGACTCAAACGCAACTGGGATGGTTCTCCGCACGAGCAGAAGGGTGTCCTCGGCCGCGCCGACTACGAGCGAGCGCGCAGGTAACGCCCGAAGTGCGGCACCGTAAAGGCGATCCGCCCCCGCTCGGCGGAGTAGATCAGCCCCTTCTTCAGTAGGGAGTCGCGCGCCGGCGACAGCGACTGGGGCGTGCGGTCGAGGTGGGCCGCGACATCCGCCGTGGTCACCGAGTCGGCGCTGTGGCCCGCTTCGCCTCCCCGCGAGCGCCCCTCGTGCTCGTCGGGCGGCGGCTGTGCGCCGAGATGCGCCATCGCTCGCAGGTACTCTCGCTCGCCCGGGGTCGCGCGCTCGAACCGTGATCCGAAAAAGCCGACCGCCAGCTCGATCTCGGCCTCCGGGGCCCCCACACGCACGTCGTCGGCGGTGATGGGAGAGCGCGGGGCCAGGTCCCACACCGCTTTGCCGTAGGCCTGGATGAAGTAGGGATAGCCGCCGGTCGCGGAGTACATCGCCTCCAGCGCGTCGGGCTCGAAATCCGCTCCCTCGTCCTGAGCCGGAGTCCGCAGCGCCCGCTCGGCCTGCGCCCGGTCCAAGCGGTCGATGCGCGAGTACCGGAACAGGCGTTCGGAGTACGACTTGCTTGCCGAGAGCACGGCTGGCACGTGCGGAAGGCCCGCACCCACCACGATCAGCGGCTGGGCAGACTGGCTCAGCTCGTGGCAGGCGGCGCACAAGGCGGAGACATCCTCGGTGCCGAGATCCTGCATCTCGTCGACGAAGACGGCCACGCCCTTGCCCACATCGGCGGCCAACCCGGCGACGTCGGTGAGCAGCTCCACCAGGTCGATCTCGATGTCGCCGGAGTCCGCGCGGCCGGACACCGCGGGAGCGTCGATGCCGGGGTTCCACCGGTCGCGCAGCCTCGCCCCCGGCGCCTCGCGCTGGGCGAAGGCCTTGATCACGCCGAGCACGTGGTCGAGCTCCTCGCCGCGCGGGTGGCCCAGCTCGCGCACCGCCATGTGCAGCGCGGCGGCCATCGGCCTGCGCAGCCGTTGGTCGGGCCGCGCCTCCAGCTTGCCGGTGCCCCACTTCGCCCGGACGGCCGCCGAGCGCAGCGCGTTGAGCAGGACGGTCTTGCCGACCCCACGCAGCCCGGTCAGCACCATCGAGCGCTCCGGGCGCCCGCGGGCGATACGCTCCAGGACGACCGAGAACGCCTTCAGCTGCTCGTCGCGTCCGGCCAGCTCGGGCGGCCGCTGCCCCGCGCCAGGCGCATACGGGTTCATCACAGGATCCACGATGTCACTGTATGTGCCTCTCTAGCGCTCGTCGCATATCTCGCCAGAAACGGTCAGCGTGTCGGCGGATCCGAGCGCGGCTGCCCCTACGGTTTCGCGACCGTGGGGGCAGCCCCGGCGAAGAGGTCGGCCGTCAGGTAGTGCTGCAGCACCGGCGCGAGCAGGCGAGCGACCTCCTCGGCGTCCGCCTCCGCCAGCGGCTCGAGCTCCACGATGTGTCGCGCCACCGCCATCCCGACCACCTGTGACATCACCATCGCCGCACGCAGGCGCGGCTCGTCGCGCCCGAGTGAAGCCGCCAAGGGCTCGAGCAGGCCGTCCGTGATGCGTTCCCGCAGCACCGCAGCCGCTTCAGCGTGCGAGGACGCCGCTCGCAGGAGTCCCAGCAGTCTGCTGCGCGTCTCTTCGTCGCTGAACAGGCCGGCCACCGTGCTCGCCAGACGAGCCCCGATGCCGGAGTCGGGCCCATCGAGCAGCCGCGGGAGAAGCACCTCGTAGTCGACCGGGAGGTCGACGACGGTGAGGAAGAGCCGCTGCTTGTCACCGAAATGGTGCTTGACCAGCGAGGGGTCGACGCCCGCCTCGACCGCGATGCCGCGCAGGCTCGGGCCGTCGAAGCCGTGCGCCGAGAACTGCCGGCGGGCGGCGGACGCGATCGCGGCGCGGGCGCTGCCATCCGACCCCGTTGGCCGACCCGGGCGTCGCCGAGGTGATGTGCTCACCCACCCTCCTCGTCGGCACGGCCTTCGCGCCTCGCCCTCAATCTAGTCCCTTGACACCAAGAACTCAACGTGTGCAGAATTACTTATTCCACGCTCGTTGAAATACAGGAGGAGCCATGAACGACGTCAGCCCCGCTTCGAAGCGTCCGCTGCTGCTGGGAGTCATCGCGCTCGCGCTGATGATGGTGGTCTCGGCGGTCAGCGGCCTCAACGTCGCGCTGCCCGACCTCGCCGTCGACACGGGCGCCACGCAGACTCAGGTCACGTGGATCGTCGACGCCTACACCCTGGCCTTCGTGGCCCTGTTGCTCCCCGCCGGGGCGATCGGCGACCGGTTCGGCCGCAAGGGCGTCCTGATGGCAGGGCTTGTGGTCTTCGGCGGCGCCGCCGCGGTCGCGCTGTTCGTCTCGGACCCCACCACGCTCATCGCGACCCGGGCCGTCATGGGCGTCGGAGCCGCGGCCGTCATGCCGGTGACCCTGTCCATCATCACCACCTCGTTCCCCGAGGAGGAGCGAGGGCGTGCCGTGGGCGTCTGGGTCGGGGTGGCCGGTGGCGGTGCCGTTCTGGGCCTGTTCGCCTCCGGCATCCTGTTGGAGTTCTTCGCCTGGAACTCCTTCTTCGCGCTCAACGTGGTGCTGGCGACGCTGGCCCTGATCGGCACCATGGCCGTCGTCCCGGCCTCGCGAGACGACCAGGCCCCGCGGCTCGACGTGGTGGGTGCCCTGCTCGCCATGGTGGGCCTGGTCGGGCTCGTCCTGGGCATCATCGAGGGGGCCGAGCGAGGGTGGAGCGACCAGGTGACGGTCGTGGCCTTCGGGCTGTCCGCAGCCGGCCTTGTCGGGTTCGTGCTGTGGGAGATGAGCCGCTCTGAGCCGCTGTTGGACCCTCGGCTGTTCGGGGTACGCGGGTTCGGGATGGGGTCGCTGACCCTGACCGCGCAGTTCTTCGGCGCCTTCGGCTTCTTCTTCATCGCCCTGCAGTACCTGCAGTACGTCGTCGGGCTCAGCCCGTTGCTCGCGGCTTGCGCGATGTTGCCGATGCCGTTCACCCTCATCCCGTTGGCGCGCAATGCCCCACGGATCGCCGACCGCTTCGGCACCAACCGTGTCACTGCTCTCGGGCTGACGTTGAGCGCCACCGGCCTGCTGGGAATGTCGTTCCTCGGGGTGGACTTCGCTTACTGGCAGTTCGCGGCGGCCTTGGTGCTCTTCGCCGCCGGGATGGGCCTAGCCGGAACCCCGGCGACCTCGGCGATCACCGGCTCCCTGCCGCGGGACAAGCAGGGCGTGGCTTCGGCGATGAACGACGTCTCCCGCGAGCTCGGCAGCGCCCTCGGCATCGCCGTCCTGGGCAGCGCCCTCTCCGCCGGCTATCGCGAGGGCATGGAGCCGGCCGTGGCGGGCCTGAGCCCGGAGCTGGCGGAGCGCGTGCAGTCCTCCATCGCTTTCACCGAGGCGGGTTCCCAGCAGCTGAGCCGCATGGGGCCCGCGGGTGAGCAGCTCATCGTCGCCGCCCAGCAGTCCTTCGTCGACGCCATCGGCCTGGCCTTCCTCATCGCCGCCGTGACGCTCGCCGTCAGCGCAGTGGTGGTGGGCGTCGCGGCCCCTCGGCATCCCGAGGTCGCATCATCCCTGGTGCGGCCGGTTGGTGCCGGCGCTGAGCCCGGGACACCGGACGAGGACCGGTTGGGATCCGACGAGTCAACCCTGACCGGGACGACCAAGAACCCGCCTAGAGTGCAGGCGTGACCCTCGAGAGGCTGGCGCACACTGCCGTGGGCAGCAGAGTGGTCGTGCGCTACCTCATCGAGGACGGAGCCCGGGCCACGGACGTTGTCGGGACGCTCACAGCGCGAACGGCGACCACGATCACGGTGCTGACCGCTCGCTCATCGGTCGCGATACCGATAGGCAAGATCGTCGCCGGCAAACCGGTTCCGCCTCCGCCTCCTCGCCGCCACCGCTGACCCCCAGCCCCCTGATCGTCCTCCAGCCGCGAACTCTGCGCTGGAGGTGCCGGGGAGTGGCTGGGGGTGGCGCGGGGAAGGGTCAGACGACGCGGGGCTCCTCGTCGGTCTCGGAGACCATCGGCTTGTCCGCCTCGGCCCAGGCCTTCATTCCGCCCTCCACGCTCACCGCGTCATACCCTTCCTTGCGCAGGAACTCCACCGCCTGGCTGGAACGTCCGCCGCTCGCGCAGATGACCGGGATGTTCTCGTTGATGTCAATGTTGCCGAGGCTGGTCCCGAGGTCCTTCAGCGGCGACAGACGTGCTCCGGGTGCGTGACCGGCTTCCCACTCGTGGCGCTCCCGGACGTCGATCATGCGAGCGTCGTCGTCGAGGTCGGAGACCGAGACGGTGGGCACCTCATCACCGGAGTCGTGGTCGTCGGAGTCGTCGTGGTGCTCGGAGCGCTCGCCGTCAGACTCATCGTGGTGCTCGGAGCGCTCACTGTCGTGGTGCTCGGTCCGCCCGCCGTCAGACTCATCGTGGTGCTCGGCCCGCTCGCCGGAGTCATGCTCTGAACTCTCGTGCGAGTCGTGGTCGTCGCTGCGGTCGGAGTCGTGGGTGTTGTTCTCTTCGTCACTCATCTGCCCATCCTGGCAGTTGAGCGGCCTCGCGCAACCGGGGTCCTCATTTCAGCAAACGAGACATCCCCCGGTCCGCCAGCGGCTTGCCCTTGGTCTGACAGCGGGCGCAGTACTGCAACGTCGAGTCGGCGAACCGCACCTCCCGGACACGGTCAGCGCACACCGGGCACGGCTCGCCGGTGCGCCCGTGCACCCGCATCCCCGAGCGCTTGGCGTCCTTGAGCTCAGCCGCCGGTTTGCCACTGGCGACATCGATCGCCTCGGCCAGGGTCTGCTGCATCGCCTGGTACAGCTCGTCGACCTGCTGGGGGCTCAGGGCAGTCGCCAGCGCGAACGGCGACAGCCTCGCCGCGTGCAGGATCTCGTCGGAGTAGGCGTTGCCCACACCGGCCAGGACCTTCTGGTCCCGAAGCAGGCCCTTGATCTGCGTCCGCCGACCCTCGAGCAGCTGCGCGAACACCTGGCGGGAGAAGCCCGGCGCCAGTGGGTCCGGGCCGAGCGACGCGATCCCGGGAACCTCCGTCGGCTCGGCGACCAGATAGGCGGCAAGCCCCTTGCGCGTTCCGGCTTCGGTCAGGTCGAATCCGGAGCCGTCGTCGAGCCGCACCCGCAGGGCGATCGGCGAGCGTCCAGGCCGGATGCGCGTCGTCGACAGCGCCTCCGACCAGCGCAGCCAGCCGGCTCGGGCGAGGTGGAAGACCAGATGAGTGCCGTCGACGTCCAGGTCGATGAACTTTCCGTGGCGCCGCACCCCGTCCAGGGGTCGGCCCACGAGCGCGTCGGGCGGTGGGTCGAAGGTCTTGAGCACCGCGACGGAGCCGAGCTCGACGTCGGTGACCACACGCTCCACCGCCCGTTGAGCCAGGAAGCCCACCAACGCCTGCACCTCGGGCAGCTCCGGCATCGCGGCCTCCTCAGTGTCCGGACGAAGGCACCCACGCAGACGGCTTGAGGCGTCCCAGCCGCTGGCGTGCACTCTGCACCAGAGTATGCAGCGTGAAGCCGTCCGCCGCCCGCAACATCGGCACCGGGGTGGGGGACCGGCTCGGGACGAGCTCGTCGGTGGCCACCGGCAGGCCGTGCGAGAGGATCTGCTGAGCCGGCGTGAGCTTGCGGATGGCGATGACCTCGACGGCCTCCGGGAGCGCTTGGGCGAAGTCGCCGTACAGTGTCGGGTCGTGCTGGCCGTCGTCACCGACCATGATCCACCGGCATTGCGGAAACTCCCTGGCCAGCCGATGCAGCTGGCTGCTCTTGTGCATCTGCCCGCTACGGAACCATCCCGTGTTCGTCGGACCCCAGTCGGTGAGCAGCAGCGGACCCATGGGGAAGTCGTGACGCCGCAGGAACCTGGTCAGGGTCGGTGCCGTGTTCCAGGCGCCCGTGGAGACGTAGAAGATCGGGGTGCCGGGCGCCTGGGCCAGCAGCGAGCGGTAGAAGCTCGCCATCCCCGGCACCTCCTCCCGGCGCTGCTCAGAGCGAACGAAGGTGTTCCAGGCGGCGATCAGCGGTCGCGGCAGGTGGGTGATCATCACCGTGTCGTCGATGTCGCTGATCACGCCGAGCCTGGCCTCGGGGTCGACGATGTGACAGCTGACGTGGACGCGGTCTCCGTTGATGGTGCTCAACTCCGCGTGGTGCCAGCCGGGGTCGAGCCCGTGCCCGGGCACCATCGTGTCGATGTACCCACCGCGGTCGGTCCGGGCGACGACCGAGGCGTCGCCGACCTGGATCCGCACCGGCGTGTTCATTGCCGGCGCCGTCACGAAGGCGCGCCACCCCCGGCGGGTCAGGTCGGCCTCCTCCAGCTCCTGCCGCGACATCGCGGCAGCGGCCGGGCTCGCCTCGGCGTCCTCGGGCTCCCTGCGCTCCTGGCTCAGCAGCACCCGGGCCAGGACCCGTGCCTGACCGCTGGTCCCGTAGCCGGTGTAGCCGATCAGGCGCTCCTGCCAGCCCCGGGCTCGCAACACGTCCTCGACATGGGCGTAGAAGGCGTTCTCCACGGTGGCGGAGAAATGCGGGCGGGCCATGGCGGACAGCCTAGGGGTGGCTCAGAGCGCGCGAGACGGGGGCCGCGTACGAGCGGGTCAGTCGCGCACGGACGAGGGGGCGATCCGGCCGCCGCGCAGGTCCTGGATGGCGGCCACCTTCTCGCGGCCCGGGTCGAGTGCCGCCCACGTCGGACCGTTGACGACGCCGGTCGGCTCGAGCCCGGCCTCGCTCTGGGCCTGTCGCACCGCTTGCTCGGTCTGGCTGCCGAACTCCCCGTCGGGCTCGGCGCCGACCAGCTCCTGGACCATCGCCACCGGCGCACCGGAGTCGCCTGTACGTAGCGTGAGGTGCCGGTAGGCCAGCGTCGGATGGTCCCGGAGCTCCAGCACGTGCCAGAGCAGCGCCGTGGTCTCCGTGTTCTCGGTGAGCAGCGGGTGGTCCGTGGTGAAATCCTTCAGCGCTTGCTCTGTCTGAGGGCCGAACTGCCCATCCGGCTCGATGCCGAGCCCCCGCTGAAGCACTTCGACGGCGGGCCCACTGCTCCCGGCGGCCAGGACCGCGCGGTGGTGCCGCGAGTAGGCGGTCCTCATGTGGTCCTCCCGCGGCACCGCCAAGGCGGCCTGCGGGATCTCTGGCAGCTCCCGGCCCTGGGCGGCGGCGTAGGTCAGCTGGTCGAGCACTCCCGTCTGCGGGATGCCTGCCTGGGTCTGCCACCGCATCAGCGCCTCGCGAGTCGAATGGTCGAGGGTTCCGGTCTGGGGCACCTCCAGCAGCGGTTGGACCAGCCCGACACCCCGACCGGACTCCTCGGGTCGCACCGAGGCGTAGTCCGTCTGCGGAGCCGAGACCACCGTGGCGGGGCAAGGCTCACGGTTGGGCGCCACGGGTACCGCGGCGTACTGCCCCGCGACCACCGAGCAGGGACCGTGGTCGATCTCCTCCACGGCCACGCCGGTCCACCAGGACGTGCGCATCATGGCACCGTCCCAGGTGAAGGAGAAGTGCACGTGGTCGGTGTGGGCGGACTGACCGACATACCCCTGCCATCCACCACCACCGGGTCGCCAGGAGTGGGCGTTCCAGATGATCGACTGGATCCCGAACCGCCGGGCCATCTCGCCGTCGTTGTCGGTCAGCCAGGTCACGACCGCGTCGCCGATGCGCCGGTCCGCGGGGTTGCCCGCGTCCAGGGTCCAGTCGATAGCCCGTCCGTCGTAGTGGTCGGACTTCTGGTCGATGCACGCCCGGGAGGTCGAGTAGGCCGGACGGTTGTAGTGCTCACCGATCAGGTTGGCGAAGGCCTCGAGGCCGGGCTTGTCCACCGGGTCGCACACGGCGTTGCGCTGGTAGGGCGTCTCCGCGTCGACCTCGTCCGGCAGAGTAGTGGACTTCGGCGGCGCCGGCACCGGGTATGCGGGGTCATCGGGCAGCAGGGGTAACGGCGATGGGCCCGTGGCTCGCCCGCCGTAGCCACTCCTCGGCGGCTTGCTGGAGCCGGACGTCGCGTCGCTGCTGTCCGAGTCCCCCGTGGTGCCACCGCCCGAGGGGCCCTGTGGCTGCCCGCTCTCGCCGGCGGAGCCCGCCGAGCCAGAGCCGGCCGAGCCCGTGGACCCGCGATCGTCGGGCGGTTGCTCTCCGTCGTTCTGGGCATGCGCAGATGGCGCGACGACCAGAGACAAAGCTAGGGCCAGACCACATGCACGGCGAATGCCGTGACCCCCTACGGTCACACTGAACTCCTTGGTAATGCTGGGACAGGAGGTGACTCTAAAGGGGAAATCACGAGGCGGCCTAGTTGAAGGGAAAACCTTTACCTTGCCCAGATCATTTGCCGATCATGAGCGGCCCAAGGTGTGGCTGATGTGACGAATGATGTGTTTGTGACGTTCTGCTCGACCCCGTCGATCTGCTCCACCTGAGCCTCGACACACACCTCTGGTGACCCCCAGCCTCGAAACTCACCTCCAGCGCGAAGTTCGACGCTGGAAGTAGAGAGAAGTGGCTGGGGGTGCGGGTCAGGAGGGGCCGAGCTCGCGCTTGAGGATCTTGCCCGTCGCGCCCTTGGGCAGCTCGGCCACCAGGTGCACCTCGCGGGGGTACTTGTAGGCCGCCACCTGCGCCTTGACATGCTGGCGCAGCTCGTCCTCGGTGGCGGTGGCGCCCTCGTGCAGGACGACGTAGGCAGCCACCTCCTCCCCGTACTGCCGATGCGGCACGCCGACCACGGCCGCCTCGGCCACGGCTTCGTGCTCGTACAACACCTCCTCGACCTCGCGCGGGTAGATGTTCAGCCCGCCACGGATGATCATGTCCTTCTTGCGGTCCACGATCGTGTAGTAGCCCTCTTCGTCGCGGGTGGCCAGGTCACCGGAGCGGAACCACCCGTCCACGATCGCCTCGCCGGTGGCCTGGGAGTTGTTCCAGTAGCCCGCCATGATGTTCTCCCCGCGGATGGCGATCTCACCGATCTCTCCCTCCGCCGTCGGGGTTCCGTCCGAGGAGACGAGCATCATCTCCACACCGCGGATGGGCGTGCCGATCGAGCCGGCCTTGCGCTCGGCGTCCGGGTGGTTGAACGAGGCGACCGGGCTGGTCTCGGACAGGCCGTAGCCCTCCAAGATCACGCACGAGAACGTCTCCTCGAAGGTCCGCAGCACCTCCACCGGCATCGAGGAGCCACCGCTGACCGCCGTGCGGAGACTGGACAGGTCCGGCAGGCTCTCGGCTCGACGCGCCGCCGTGAGCATGGCGCCGTACATGGTGGGCACCCCCTCGAACACGGTGACCCGGTCGCGCTCGATCACCTGCAACGCCGTGGCGGGGTCGAAGCGCGGAACGAGGGTCAGCGTCGCTCCCGTTGCTACCGCGGCGTTCATCCCACAGGTCATCCCGAAGACGTGGAACAGCGGCAGACAGCCCATCACCACGTCCTGGCTGTCCAGGTGCAGCAACGTCTCGACCGTGGTGCGCTGGTTGCTGTCCAGGTTGCGGTGGGTGAGGGCGGCACCCTTGGGGCGGCCGGTGGTGCCGGAGGTGTACAGGATGACGGCACTGTCGTCATCCTCCCGCGCGACGATCTCCCCCTGCTCGGTGACCTCGGCCAGCAGGGCGCCGAGGCCCTTAGGGCCGACCGGTACCACGGTCGCTCCGGTGGCTTCGGCAGCCGCCTGCACCTCCTCTCCGGGCATGGCGAAGATCAGCCGAGCCCCCGAGTCGCTGAGGTAGTGCTCGATCTCCCGGCGCTTGAACAGCGGGTTCATCGGCACGACGACCGCCCCACACCGCAGGGCGCCGTAGTAGATCACCGGGAACGCGGGCAGGTTGGGCAGCATGAGCGCCACCCGGTCGCCCTCACCCACCCCGGCCTCGGTCAGCCAGGTGGCCATCTGCGCCGCGGACCGCGCGAGGTCGGCGTAGGTCACAGTGTGCTCGTCGAGCACCACCGCCGGCTGGTCCGGGTCGGCGGCGGCGGTGTCGGCGAGGTGGTGCGCCAGGTTGGTCATCGTGGACTCCTTGCCCGTGGGGTGAGTCCCAGCGTAGGTGGGCCCGGCGAAGCGCTCGGGTGGCTACAGCCCGGACCCGCAGGTCGCGATCACGTGCTGCAGACTGTCGGCCTCCTGCACACCCTTGTCGTCGCGGTAGCCCACCACGCGGGCGAAGCGCAGCGCGATCCCGCCGGGATAGCGCCGCGAGCGCTGGATGCCATCGACCGCGACCTCGACCACCTGCTCCGGGCGCACGTGCACGACGTGCCCGCTGCGGTGGGTCTGTAGAGCGAGGAATCGCTCGGTCTGCCAGCGCAGCACCTCGTCGGTCATCCCCTTGAACGTCTTGCCCAGCATGACCAGATCCCCACTGCGCTCGTCACGCGCCGCGAGGTGGATGTTCGACAACAGCCCGGTGCGCCGGCCGCTGCCCCACTCCACGGCGAGGACCACCAGGTCGAAGGTGTGCCGGGGCTTGACCTTCACCCACCCCTCACCGCGGCGGCCTGCCGCATACGGGGCCTGCACGGACTTGACGACCACGCCCTCGTGACCGCCGGCGACCTGTGCGGCGAAGAACGCCTGAGCAGCCCCAGGATCGGCCGTGACCAGCCTCGGCACGGTCAGGTGCGCAGCGATCGAGATCAGTGCCTCCCAGCGCTCGCCCGCGGGCCGCTCCAGCAGGTCCTCACCGTCACGGTGCATGACGTCGAACAGCACCGTGGTCAACGGCACCGTGGCTCGCAGGTGCTCGGGGTCGGCGCTGCTCGCGGTCCGCGCACCGGTCACCTGAAAGGGCTCCGGGCGGCCATCCGCGCGCAGCGCGATGAGCTCTCCGTCGAGCACCGCCGTGCGCACGGGCAGAGCAGCCAGCTCCTCGGTGACCTCGGGGACCCGGTCGGTGATGTCCTCCAGCGTCCGGGTGTAGAGGCGTACCTGGCGCTCCTCACCGTCGCCCCACAGGTGCGCCTGGACGCGGATGCCGTCCAGCTTGCGCTCCACGGCCACGCTCTGCCCGGCTCTCATCGCCTCCGGCACGGTAGGGCTGGAGCCGGCGAGCATGGGCCGCAGCGGACGCCCCACCTGCAGCGACACCGCGCTCAGCGCCGCCTTGGCCTCCTGAGGGTGAACCGCCGACAGCGCAACCCGAGCGACGACGCCGGTGTCACCGGCCCGCATCACGGCCGCCCGCACCGAGGCCTCGTCCACCTCGGCGGCCCGGGCGACCGCCTGCAGCAGGACTCCGTCGCTGGCCCCCTGGCGCAGCTCGCCGGTGACCACGCCGCTGAGCCATCGCTGCTCCTGAGCGGTGGCGCGGGCGAACAGGTCGTGCACCGCGTGGCGGCGGCGGGCGGCGACGCCGTCGCCGGAGAGGCCCGCCAGAGCCGTGAACGCCGCGTCCGTGTGCTCGACCGTCAGGCGCGCTTCGTCGCTGGCCGGCGGCAGCTCCTGCAGACCGCGCCAGCTCACCCCCAGCCTGCGCTGGGGCAGCGTCCCCGCCAGGTAGTCCGCCACCACCTCGACCGTGCGAGCGCTCACGTCCGGCTCCCGCGCAGCGTGCAGCAGCGTCTGCGCCAGCAACGTCACCTTGGCCGTGCGCGAGCGAGTCGCGGCCACGGCGGCCGAAGTCTCGATGACCTGGCCGAGCAACATGGAGCCATCCTGCCCAACCGCCCTGGGCGTCCGCCGCCCGGTGGGCATCGGACGGCACAATGCGGGCATGACCACACCGGACCCGCTTCCCGACGACCTGCGCGAGGACCTCCACGACCTGTACCGCCATCTGCACGCCCACCCGGAGCTCTCCGGCAGCGAGTACGCCACGGCCGCGCTGGTCAGCGAGCGGATGCGGGCCCTGGGTTACACGGTGCGCACCTGCGCTGGCACCGGGGTGGTCGCGACCCTCACGCGCGGCGACGGGCCGGCGGTGGCCTTCCGCGCCGACATCGACGCCCTGCCGCTACCGGAGGAGACCGGCCTGCCGTACGCGAGCACCGACCGTGGGACCCTGCCTGACGGCAGCGACGTGCCGGTCATGCATGCCTGCGGCCACGACACGCACATCACCTGTGCCATCGGTGCGGCCACCCTCCTCGCGCTGGACACCGACGGATGGAGGGGCAGCGTGGTCTTCCTCTTCCAGCCGGCCGAGGAGACCGCGGCGGGGGCGGCCGCGATGGTGAAGGACGGCGTCTGGGACAAGGCCCTGCCCGACGGTCGACGGCCCGAGGTGGTGTACGGCCAGCACGTCTGGCCCGCCCGTGCGGGCACCATCGACATCGCTCCCGGCCCGGCCATGTCCCGCGCCGACGCGTGGAAGGTCACTGTGCACGGGCGGGGCGGCCACGGGTCCCGACCCGAGACCACGATCGACCCTGTCGTGCTCACCGCGTACATGATCGTGCGCATCCAGTCGATCGTGTCCCGGGAGGTCGCCGCACAGAGCCCGGCCGTGATCACCGTCGCCACCGTCCGAGCGGGCCTGAAGGAGAACATCATCCCGGGCACGGCGGAGTTCACGATCAACGTACGCACCCTCGACGACGACGTGCGAGACCGTGTGCTGGCCGCGCTGCGACGCGTGATCCGCGCCGAAGCGGAGGCCTCCGGCGCGCCGGAGCCCGACATCGAGGAGCTGTACGTCTTCCCGCTGCTGGCCAACGACGAGGCACTGACGGCGCAGGCGGTCGAGGTGCTCACGGCAGAGCTGGGAGAGGGCCGCGTGGGGTATGTGCCCGCTTCGATGGGCAGCGAGGACTTCGGTCACCTTCCGCAGGCCATCGACGCTCCGGGGGTCTACTGGCACTTCGGCGGAACCGCCGACGAGGTGATGGACAGTGCAGGGCCGGTGCCCTCCAACCACTCGCCGAGATACGCCCCGGTGCTCGAGCCCACTCTCACCACCGGCGTACGGGCGGCGTACGCCGTGCTGCGGCACCGCCTGACGCCGGCCTAGGTGCCCGCTGGGGTACGTCCTGCACATGAGACAGTGGAGCCGTGCCGGACCGCTCCAGCGCCCCTCGCCCCGTCTTCATCTTCGACGGCGCCTGCGGTTTCTGCACCAGCAGTGCCGGGGCGCTGCGCCGCTGGTTCGACCCGAAGGTCACCTACGCGATCGCCCCGTACCAGCGCCTGGACCTGCATGCCTACGGGTTGACCGAAGCGGACTGCGACGCAGCGGCCCAGTTCGTCACCGCCTCGGGCGCGGTCTACTCCGGGCACCGCTCCATCGGCCAGGCACTGCGGCACTCGTTGCCGCTCTGGCGGCCGCTGGGACGGGTGTTGTTGTGCTCCCAGCTCGACGCTTTGGCCGGCGCGGCCTACGCGTGGGTCGCCGAACACCGTGGCCGTCTGCCGAGCGGGCCGCCCGCTTGCGCCGGTCCGAACGCGAGCGCGTGATGCGTCGTGGCTGAGGGGGCCCATACTGGCCGCACCGGCGCGCACCACGCTGGGCACGGTGAGCACGAGCACCACCACCAGAGCGAGGCCGACGTTGCCGTGCAGAACATGGGCCGCGCCCGCGCCATCACCGTCTCCCAGCGCGCCTCGGACGGCTCCCGTGAGGACACCTCCGGTGAGCTCTTGGCGCGGCTGCTCACCCAAGCGGGCTTCGAGGTCTCCGGCCCGGTCGTGGTGCCCGACGGCGTCGACACCGTGGCTGGTGCGGTGCAGAACGCCGTGGACGACGGGGTGCTGCTGGTGGTGACCACCGGAGGGACGGGCATCGCGCCACACGACCTCACGCCCGAGGCCAGCCGGACGCTGATCACCCGGGACATTCCGGGGATGGCCGAGATGCTGCGCCGGGAGGGCGCGAAGCAGACGCCCTATGCCGCCGTATCGCGGGGAATGGTGGGGGTGATCGACCATCAGGACGGACGGGGAGGCACACTGCTGGTCAACCTGCCCGGCCGTCCGGCGGGGGTGCAGGAGGGGATGGACGTCCTGCTGCCGGTCCTGCCACACATGCTGTCGCAGCTGCGCGGCTACGACCACTGATCGCTACCCCCAGCCCCGAACCTGACTGGCAGCCGCGAGTTCGCGGCTGTCAGTCAGGTTTCGGGGCTGGGGGTGCGGGAGGTTGTGAGCTCCATCGGGCGAGGTCCTCGGGGGTGTCGATGTCCCCGAGGAGTGAGGTGTCGACGCTCACGTCCCCGACCCGCAGGGCTCCGAACACCCGCCGCATCGCGGCGTCCTGCGCGCGAGGCAACCCGTCGAGAGCCCGCCGTAGCGACTCCGTGCGGTAGACCGCGAGGAGCCACTGCCATCGCCCGGCGTCGTCCCGCGGCACGAGAGCGTCCACGGTCGGCGGCACGGTGTCGTAGGTCCGTGTCGCCTGGATCAAAGCGGGCACCACAGCACCGGCACCGGGCTGGTCCACCGCCAGTACCAACGTCCAGGGTGCACAGTCGGCACCGCGGAGCCAGCGCACCCCGGCGTCGATCGCCGCCACCGGCCCCGAGCCGGGTGGGTCCTCCACCAGCTGTCGCACGGCACCCGGCGTTCCGGCCGGGAGCTCGACGTCGCCGACCACGACCGTTCGGGTCACGGCCGGCGTCCGCGCCACACCAGCGAGCACATGGTCGAGCAGGCTGCGCCCCTCGATCCTGATCGCGGCCTTGTCCTGACCACCGAGGCGGCGACCACGCCCGCCGGCCAGCACGAGGGCATCGACCGCCTCGGGTTGCGGCTCGGCGCGCCGAGGGCCGGGGTCGACCATCCTGCTCAGTCCAGGTCGACCAGCTTGTTCTCTCCCACGTCCGGGGTGCTCCCGGTCACCCGGTTCTTCAGCATGGAAATGGCCGTGACGGCCTTGCCGGGGGAGTCCCAGTACTCGGCCGACTCAGCGTGGACCCGGATGAGCACGATGTTGTCGTCCTCGGGACCGTCGGTGAACCACGCGGCCACGCCACCGCTCCACAGGGCCTTCTTCTTCGCCACGTTCCGTACGATGTCGGCCTGCCCCTTCAGCGAGAGCCACATGGACTCACCGGTGAAGGCCACGTTGACGTGCGGGTTCGCCGTGACGTTGGCGACCTTCGGGGCGCTGCCCTCGCTGAAGAACCAGAGGTCGCCGTCGAACTCGACCTCCTGGGCGACCATCGGGCGGCTGACCAGCCCGCCGTCGGCGTCGACCGAGGTCAGCATGCACAACGGCATGTCCTCCATCAGCGACCGGACCTTGTCCAGCCCTTCGTGGTCGTAGTCGTCATGACTCGGGTGTGTGTGATCACTCATCCCTCATGGGTATCACAGGGCGGATCACCACGTGAGGCCGTGTCGAGCGAGCTCGCACTGGGTCTGGATCCGGTCCACCGGGGCCAGCGGGCGCGTGGTGGGCTCGGGTAGTCCGAGGGTGCGGCAGCACTCGCACAGCACGTCGTCGTAGGCGAGGCTGACCATCTGCAGGCGCTGCATCTTGTGCGGCGGGTTCGTGGCTTCGATGCGCCGGAAGTCCCGCTCCAACCGGGCCAGGTCGCCGACGAGCCGCTCGAGGCTCGGCTGGTCGCGCGTGAGCATGGGCAGACCCGAGGTCATCCGGTGCGCTCGCGGCCGTGGCGCCGCTGGCCGGCGCCCATCGACCCAGCGAGCAACACGCCGCACGCTGAAGAAGACCGCGGGCACGGCAGGGCAGATGAGCCACACGAGCCACGTCAGGTCCACGGCTTCCTCCTCGAGCCGACCACCCGCTGATTCTACCGAGTGACCTAGCATCGGCCAGATGGTCTCCCCCTCCGCCAACGAGGCTGCTGAGGTCTCCAACCGCTTCGGCCTGGCCGACCTGTCCTGGACCGGCCTCGGCGTGGGCCTCGGCCTGCTCGCCGGGTTCGTCCTGGCCGGGTTCGCGGTGCGGGTCCTCGTCGCGTGGTACCTGAGCTGGCGGGGCCGCGGACCCAGTGCGGTCGCGGTCTTCAGCCAGCTGTTCCAGTGGGTGTTCATCGTACTGGGGGTGGTGATGGCGCTGACCGTCGTCTTTCCCAGCGTCCGCCCGGTGGACATCCTCGGCGGGCTGGGCGTCGTCTCCATCGCTGCCGGCATCGCCTTCCAGACCGTGCTGGGCAACATGTTCGCCGGGATCATGATCCTGTCCAAGGGCCGCTTCCGGGTCGGAGACCAGATCGGCGTGCGGGAGATCCGGGGAACGGTGACCGGCATCACGCTCAACAGCACGATCGTGCGCACGTTCGACGGCAGGCAGGTGCTCATCCCCAACCAGGTGATGCACTCCGACCTCGTGACCGTGCAGACCGGCTACGAGACGGTGCGCACCAGCGTCGAGGTGCGCGTCGCCCCGGCCGCTGACCCGGCCCGTGCCCAGCGAGTCGCGATCGAGGCCATGTCCGCGGTCCCCGATGTCTCCGACGATCCGGGGCCCCAGGCGTTGCTGACCACCGTCGACAAGGGCGAGCTGACCCTGGAGCTGCGGTTCTGGTCCGGCGCACGCCAGCTCGAGACGCGCGAGGCGCAACACGCGGTCATCACGGCGGTGGTCACCGCGTTCACCGATGCAGGTGTCGCGCTGGCCGACGACATCCAGGTCATCGAGGCGGGTCCCGATCTCCTGGACTCGCTTCGTCCCGACGGCGCTGACCGCACGGCGCAGGACCCGGGCACGTAGGGTGCAGTGATGACTGAGACCAACCTTCGCGTGGCCGTCGTGGGCGGCCACGGCAAGATCGCCCTCCAGCTGACCCGCCTGCTCACCGAGCGCGGCGACGCCGTGACTGCTCTCATCCGCAACCCCGACCACGAGAGCGAGGTGCGCTCGGCGGGAGCCACCCCTGAGATGGCCGACGTAGAGGCGATGAGCGCCGAGGAGGTCGCCGAGCTGTTCACGGGCCACCAGGCCGTGGTCTTCGCCGCGGGTGCGGGCGGCGGCGATCCTGATCGCACCTACGCCGTGGACCGGGACGCGGCCATCGCCTGCGCGGACGCGGCGCGTACCAGCGGAGCGAGCCGGTTCGTCCTTCTGTCCTACTTCGGTGCCGGCCCCGACCACGGGGTGCCCAGCGACAGCTCCTTCTTCCCCTACGCCGAGGCCAAGGCTGCGGCCGACGAGTACCTGCGTGGCAGCCCGGGCTTGTCCTGGACCATCGTGGGCCCGAGTGCGCTGACGGATGACGAAGGAACCGGCACCATCGATACCAGCGCGCAGGAGGCTGGGCAGGTCTCTCGCGCCGATGTGGCGGCGACCATCGCCGCCGTGCTGCGCGACGACCGCACGTCCGGCAGGACGATCTGCTTCAACGACGGCGACACCCCGATCGCCGAGGCCATCGCTCGCGCCGCGGAGAATGGAACAGCCTCGGCCGACGGCTAGCTCCCCGCTGCTGCGGCTCGGGGTAGCTCCAGGGTGATGCGGCACCCCTGCTCGAGAGGCTGGCACCGGGCAGAGCCGCCCGCCTCCTCGACGATCGCACGGGCGATGGTCAGCCCGAGCCCGATCCCGGCCGTACTCTGAGGGGTGCGGTGGGTACTTCCGCGCCAGCCGGGGTCGAACATGCGCTCGAGCTCCTCGGGTGAGACCCCGCCACATTCGTCCTCGACCGCCAGGACGGCGCGCGCGCCCCCCTCGCTCCCCGGGTCGGCACCGGCGTCGGACCTGCCCACGCTGACCGTGACGGCGCCGCCGGCTGCGGTGTACAGGATGGCGTTGTGGACCACGTTGGCGACGGCACGTTCGACCAAGGCGGGGTCGACGACGACGACTGCGGGAGCTCCGGGTTCCACGTGGACCTGCACGCCGTGCTGCTCGGCAACCACCTGCTGGCTGCGCGCCACATCCTGGGTCAGGGCCAGCAGGTCCACCCGGCTGGGCACTCCCAGCGCGTCTCCCTGGTTCAGCCGAGACATCTCGAGCAGGTCATCGACCATTCGCGTCATGCGGTCGCTCTCGCGTCGGATCCGTCGGTGGTAGTCCGCAGGGTCGGCGGCCAGCCCGTCTTCCAAGGCCTCGGACATGATCCGGATCCCCGCCAGGGGGGAGCGAAGGTCGTGGCTGGCCCACGAGATCATCTCGCGGCGGCTGGCGGCGAGCGACTGCTCGCGTTCTCGCGCGGCGTGCGCACGGCCGGCCTCGATGTCCACCCGGCGGACCGCCCGGTAGAGCAGGAAGCCGCAGACGAGGGCGATCGGCACGCAGATGCCGAGGATGTAGGAGATGAGCGCGAGGTCCTGCTCGGACAGGAACATCTCGCGGGCGGCGACCCAGACCCCCGCGGCCATGCTCGCCACCACGACGGCGGGGCCGACGGCGGTGGCAGCCGGCACCGAGCGCCGAGCCAGAGCGAGCGTGCCCGTGGCCCCGACCAGACCGACCAGTCCGGCCGTTCCGGCCGCGATGGCGATGGCCTCGATCTCCGGTTTCACGACGCCCTGCGGTCCCAGCGGTAGCCCGACCCCCACACAGTCGTGATCCGTCGTGGCATCGCGGGGTCCAGCTCCACTTTCGATCGCAGCCGGCGGATGTGCACCGTGACCGTGCTGTTGTCGCCGAAGTCCCACCCCCACACCTGCTGCATCAGGGTCTCGCGGCTCAGGGCCACCCCCGGGTGCGACATGAGGTAGACCAGGAGGTCGAACTCGCGTCCGGTCAGGGGCAGGATCTCCTCGCCGCGCAGCACCGTCCGCGCGGCCCGGTCGACGACCAGGTCGGCATCCCGCAGCACCGCGCTGCCCGGGGTCAGCGACCCACCGGAGTGCCCAGCCTGGACCCGGCGCAACAGCGCCTGCACCCTCAGCACCAGCTCGCGGGCGCTGAACGGCTTGACGACGTAGTCATCCGCCCCCACCTCGAGCCCGGCGACCCGCTCCTGCTCGGTGCTCCGGGCAGTGAGCAGAAGCACGGGCAGGCCCGGACGCTCGGCGCGCATCCGTCGCAGCGCCTCGAGGCCGTCGATGCCCGGGAGCATGATGTCGAGCACCACGAGGTCCGGCTCCGCGTCGCGGACCGCCGCCACCGCAGCCAGCCCGTCGCCGGCCTGGACCGTCGGCAGACCGGCCCGGTGCAGGTACGCCGCAACGACCTCGCGCACCGTCTCGTCGTCGTCGGCGACCAGGACAGTGACCACCCCAGCGAGCGTAGCCCCGCCCCCTGCGCCCGGGCCTTACCGATCTCGAACGGTCCTCGGCGATGATGGCCCGATGGGTGAGGGGATCGGTGACCGGGTGAGCCGGGTCCTGTCCACCCATCCGGTCGCCGACGGCCACAACGACCTCCTCTGGCAGGCCCGCCAGCTGGCGGCCTACGACTGGGACACGCTGGACCTGGCTCGAGGTTGCCCGCAGACCCAGACCGACCTGCCCCGGCTGCGGGCCGGCCGGGTGGGGGCACAGTTCTGGTCGGTCTACGTTCCGGCGACGCTTCCCCCGGAGCGGATCGTGGCCGCGACCCTGGAGCAGATCGACGCCGTGCACTCGATGGTGCGCCGCTATGCCGCCGACCTCCAGCTGGCGCACACCGCGGACGAGGTCGAGCGCGCGATGGCCGCCGGTCGCATCGCTTCGCTGCTGGGCGCCGAGGGCGGTCACAGCATCGCCGAGTCACTGCCGGTGCTGCGGACGCTGCACCGACTCGGGGTGCGTTACCTCACGCTGACCCACAACACGAGCACGCCGTGGGCCGACTCCGCGACCGGCGAGCGGCTGCATGGGGGACTGACAGACTTCGGTCGTCGAGCGGTCCGGGAGATGAACCGACTCGGCATGGCCGTGGACCTGTCTCACGTCTCAGCGGAGACGATGCGCGACGCCTTGGAGGTCTCACACGCACCGGTGATCTTCAGTCACTCCGGCGCTCGGGCCGTGTGCGAGTCGCCGCGCAACGTCCCGGACGACGTGCTGAGCGGCCTGGCCGACAGGGGCGGGATCTGCATGGCGACGTTCGTGCCCGCATTCGTCTCCCCCACCTGTTGGGCCTGGCGACAGCAGGCCGCGCAGGCGGCGAGGGCGGAGGGCATCGAGGCTACCGACCTCGAGCGCTTCGAGCCCTTCACACAGGGATACGCCGAGCAGCACCCCCCGCCGACAGCCTCGCTGAACGACGTCGTGCAGCACATCGAGCACCTGCGCGAGGTGGCGGGGATCGACCACATCGGCCTCGGCGGTGACTACGACGGGGTGGCGGTGCAACCCGAGGGGCTGGAAGACGTGTCTGGCTATCCGAACCTCCTGC
The DNA here is from genome assembly GCF_035267225.1 of Ornithinimicrobium sp. Lineage (GTDB taxonomy): Bacteria > Actinomycetota > Actinomycetes > Actinomycetales > Dermatophilaceae > Ornithinicoccus. Next base: position 20,973 of record NZ_DATFMA010000050.1, on the reverse strand, counting down.
AGGCCCTGGCCCGGCGAGGGTTCAGCGACGAGGACCTCGGCAAGATCGCCAGCGGCAACATCCTGCGAGTGATGCGCGAGATCGAAGCCGTAGCCGACTGAGCCCGCGCCTGCTCAGGTACCTTCGGCGAACGGCCCGGGCTTCTCCACCCGAACCGGCAGACCGTCCAGCGTCTCGGGCACCTTGTCGTCGTCGAAGGTCTCGGCGAACAGGATCATGCACGGGTCACCGTCGTCCGCCACGCCCAACCCGAAACCCAGCACCTCGGCGTGACGGGCCACGAATGCCTCGGCCTCGACGACCTGCTGCGGCGCCGCGGCATCCTCGGGATACTGAGCCTTGCCCGCGTCCGGGCGCAGGTTCAACTCGTCAGAGCTCATAGCGATCGAACGTAGCAGCCCGCCGTCCGCCTTGTCGCTCGTAGCAACCGGTCGCGCAGGGGAGGCGACACCGCCTCGTGGACGTCTCCCTCGCGCGATGCTCTCGCGACGCGGCTGCGGTCGGTCACAATCGTCAGATGCTGCAACCCAGCCTGCAGGACTCGGTGACGAGCACCCAGATCCTCTCCACGTTCTGGATCCTCCTGGTCCTCTTCGTGGCACCACTGCTCTCGCGGCTCACCCGCGGCCTGGTGCCCGAGGTGGTCCTGCTCCTGGTGCTCGGGGTCGTGCTGGGCCCGAGCCTGTCCTCCCTGGCCACCGTGGAGTACGGCGTGGAGCTGGTGAGCGAGCTCGGTCTGGGGCTGTTGTTCCTGCTGGCCGGCTACGAGCTGGAGCCGAAGCTCCTCTTCTCACGTACCGGGCGCTCGGCGATGGTCGTCTGGGTGGTCTGTGCCGGGATGGGCTTCGCCCTGGCCTGGTTCGCGTTGCCCGTGAGAGACGCCACTGCGGCCGTCGCGGTCGCGATCGCGTTGAGCTCCACGGCGCTGGGCACCTTGCTGCCCATCCTCAAGGACCGTGGGCTGCTGGGCACACCGCTCGGCAGAGCGGTGCTCGCTCACGGTGCGAGCGGGGAGCTTCTTCCGGTACTGGCCATGGTCGTGCTGCTGAGCAGCCGCAAGCCCGCGGCCTCGGTCCTGCTGCTCCTGGTATATCTCGCCACCATCGCCGCCGTGGCCATCGTGCCTCGTCACACCCTGCCGCGGGCCAGGTGGCTCGCCCGGCTTCTCCAAGAACGCAGCCACGGAACAGGCCAGCTGGTGCTGCGCGCCGTGATGCTGCTGCTGATCGGGTTCATGGCCCTGGCCGAGACGTTCGAGCTGGACGTGGTTCTGGGGGCCTTCGCCGCCGGCGCGGTCCTGCGGTTGCTGAGCGGTGAGGGCCGCTACGACACTCATCTCGAGGACAAGCTCGAGACGCTGGCCTACGGGTTCTTCGTCCCGTTCTTCTTCGTGGTCTCCGGGATGGAGATCTCCCTCGGCGCCGTGGTCGAGCAGCCTCAGTTCCTGCTGGCGGCCGTGGTGCTCATCGCTGCGGTGCGGGGAGTCCCGGTATGGCTGGCGGAGCGCTTCACCGACACCGGGTCGGGTCTCGAGCAACCTCGGGAGCGGGCACAGCTGGCGATGTTCGCCGCCACCGGGCTGCCTATGATCGTCGCGGTGACCCAGGTCGCTGTGTCCACCGAGCTCATGTCGGACGCTACCGCTTCCATCCTGGTGGCCGCCGGCGCCACCACGGTGCTGATCTTCCCGGTCCTGACCCACGTCCTTCAGCGCGAGGCACCCTCTGACAGACGGCAGCAGGGTGAGCGACCAGGCTGACGGTGCCGGACGAGATCGGTTACCGCACCCGGGCGCGACGGTGTTGCCTCATCTCCTCCGGCACCGTCCGGGCGTAGGAGAGGGACAGCGCCGAGGCCACCGTCATCCACAGGGCGTACGGCAGCACCATGACCCCGGCCCAGACGACCGTGACCCACGCTACCGACACCAGGCCCCACGCCAGGACCGCGGCCGTTGTCAGCGAGGCGGTCGCGAGGCCCAGGCGGTGCGGCACGTAGAACAGGTAAGCCCAGGACAGCGCGAACACCACCGAGCCGGTCAGCGTCACCCCGAAGGTGATCGAGGCGACCCGGGGCTGGGTGTAGCCCATCACCCAGCCCGAAACCGCGAGCAACAGGAAGTTGAGCGGCCAGATGAGCGCGAAGACGAGGTCCGGAGGCTGCCAGCCGGGTCGAGGCAGGGAGGCGTACCACTGGGTCGAACGCGAGGTCCAGTACTGGGACAGGACCGCGTAGACCACGACGACTCCGACGATCGACAGAGCGACGATGAGGCGTGCGTCCACGGGGTCAGTATTCCAAATGCCTGGGCCGGCGCAGACCGGGAGTTCGACAGAGGCGATCGGCCCTGTCGCGGCGGGTTCGAGCGCAGTATCCGACTATCTAGTAAGACTGCAATATTGTACTAGTGATTGTCAGAGGCGAAGAGATCCTCCGACACCTGCTCCCCGAGGTGCTCCAGCAACGCCGTGGCGTCGCGCATCGAGCGCTCCACGTCGGGCTCGAGGTCGCTCAGGGCGTAGGTCGCCGTGATCCCCGCCCGCCGGAGGTCCCCGGCGCTCAGCGTGCTCCGGCCGCACACCGCCACCACGGGTACTCCTCGCAGCGCGGCTGCGGCCGCCACGCCCGCCGGCGCCTTGCCGTTGAGGGTCTGCTCGTCCAGTGAGCCCTCCCCGATGACGACGAGGTCGGCTCCTTCGAGGGCCTCCTCGAAACCGATGAGGTCGAAGACGACGTCGACGCCGGGGCGCAGCTGGGCGCCGAGCAGCGCCAGCCCGGCGAAACCCACGCCGCCTGCGGCCCCGGCCCCCGGGGCCTCGCGCTCGTCCCGGCCGACCTGGGCGGCGACCAGGTCGGCGTAGTGGCCGAGCGCCGCGTCGAGCTCGGCCACCTGGAGATCGTCCGCTCCCTTCTGCGGCCCGTACACGGCGGCAGCACCGTGGGGGCCGGTCAACGGGTTGTCCACGTCGCAGGCGACGACGAGGCAGACACCGTCCATGCGCTCGCGTACCGCCGAGACGTCCAGGTGGTGCAGGCCCGCCAGGGCCTGGCCCCCGTCGGTCAGCGGCTGCTCGTGCGCGTCGGTGAACACTGCCCCGAGCGCGCGGACCATCCCCGCACCACCATCCGTCGTGGCGCTGCCTCCGATGCCGAGCACGATCTCCCGACACCCGTCCTCGACGGCGGCCAGCAGGATCTCGCCCGTGCCCCGGCTGGTGGCCGTCATGGGCGCGAGCCGGCCTCCGGGCAGCTGTGCCAGACCCGAGACCGCAGCCATCTCGACCACCGCCACGTCACCCCGGCGCGCGTAGTGCGTGGCCACCGGCTGCCCGGTGGGTCCGGTGGCCTCGACCGGGACCTCGAGGTACCCCGACGCGACGGCCGCGGCAACGGTGCCGTCGCCACCGTCGGCGACCGGCAGAGCGACGGTCCTCGCCGCGCCATGGCGGCTGAGTCCTCGCCCGATCGCCGCGGCCACCTCGGCTCCCGACAGCGAGCCCTTGAACTTGTCGGGCGCGATGAGCACCCTGGGCATGGTCACCTCCGCATTCTCCCCTGACCTTCTCGCCGCGCAATCCTGTGCCGGCGATGACCCCGGGTCACGGCGCGACGCCGCGAAGGGAGGCGTCCACCAGCTGCACGGGGTGCATCACAGGCACACCGTCAGTCAGGTAGCGCCGGATCTGCAGCAGGCATCCGGCGTTGGCGGTCACGACGATGTCTGGCCTCGTGGTGGTGATGTGCTCGACCTTGCGCCTGCCGAGCTCCCGGGCCTCTTCAGGCTGCACCAGGTTGTAGATGCCGGCAGAGCCGCAGCAGATCTCCGCCTCCGGGATGTCCCTCACCTCCAGCAGCGGGATCCGGCTGAGCACCGCACGAGGCTGGGTCACCACGCCCTGGGCATGACGCAGATGACAGGCGTCGTGGTAGGCGACGCGCGCCGGAAGTGGCTGGCGCTCCGCGCGCGGACCGAGCTCGACCAGAAGCTCACAGACATCGCGGGTCCTGGCCGCGAGAGCCGACGCCCGCGCGGCGTAGGCCGGGTCGTCGCGCAGCAGCTCGGCGTACTCCTTCATCGCCGACCCACAGCCCGCGACATTCGAGACGACGTAGTCCACGGCCGCGGCGTCGAAGACATCGATGAGCCGGCGCGCCGCCCGGATGGCCTCGTCCTCGCGGCCGGCGTGGCTCGACAGGGCACCGCAACACCGCTGGTCCACCGGAGCCACCACCTCGCAGCCCTCGGCCGCGAGCACCCGGGTGGTGGCCGCGTTGACGTCGCCGAAGAAGACGCGCTGGACGCACCCGGACACCAGCCCGACCCGAGCCCGACGCGCACCGAGAGCGGCGGTGAAGGCCGGCTGGCGCGCAGCCACGCTCCTCAGCCCCACCGGCGGTAGGAGCGCCTCCAGCGCCTGCACACGGGCAGGTAGCAGGCGCATCAGCCCCGTGCGGGCCAGCAGCTGCTGCACACCGGACTGCTGGTAGAGGGCGGCGGCCAGAGCCACCAGCCGGAGGCGGTTCGGATGAGGGAAGAGACGGAACAGGATCGCGCGGAAGGCCCGGTCGGCAGGACTGCGCCCCCAGTTGCGTTCGATCTGAGGCCGGACCGCCGCGATCAGCTGGTCGTACTTGACCCCGGAAGGACAGGCGGAGACGCAGGCCATGCAGCCCAGGCAGGCGTCGAAGCTGGCGACGAACTCCTCGTCCATGGGCACCTCACCGGCGTCCGCCATCTTCATCAGGTAGAGGCGGCCGCGCGGCGAGTTCGTCTCGTTGCCGTGCAGCACGTACGTCGGGCAGGTCGGCAGGCAGAACCCGCAGTGCACGCAGTCCGCCACCAGGTCAGGTGAAGGAGGCCGGCGCTCGTCGAAGGGCGCGTAGGGGCCGGCTGCGCCCCCCGTGACAGCCAGGCCTGCCGTCACAGGACCACTGTCCGCCCCGCCGGCGGTCTCGCCTTCGGGGGCGGAGCCGAGGCCGCTCACGACCCGCCTCCCGACCCGTGGGGCTGCGTACCGTCCCGCCCCAGCCAGCCGCCGAAGCGACCCGGCGCCAGGCGGTGCTCGGGGTCGAACTGGTTCTTCAGCGCCCGCAGCATGCCCACCGACGGTGGTGGGGTGCCCATCACCTCGAGGAGGTCGTCAACCTGCCTCGGGCGCCGACGCAGCATGGTGCTGCACCCGGCGCGGTCGGCATACTGACGCATCGCGCGCACCGCTCGGACGTGCTGGTCTGGCTCGCCACCGCCGAACCGGACCACATGCATCCCCACCCCGGCCCAGGACACCAGCGCGCCGCTGACCCCGGCCTGGTCGGCATTGTGGTGCACCTTCTCCGCGACCGTGGCCAGCTCGCTGGGGAGGCCGTTGACGGCGAGCACCGTCTCGCCCTCGGTGCCGTTGCGGTCGGCGTCGTGTGCGGACCAGGCGCGGGCGGCCTGCTCCGGCGACAGAGCCTCTGCGTCCAGACGCGCGTCGGCCAAGGTCGAGCGGACCCGTTCGGCGGCGGCCGGTGCTCCGGCGGCTGTGCCCTCCACTGCGACCATGAGTCTTCCCTCCTCCGCGCTGCCCCCGGCCCAGGCCACCCGGGAGGGCTCGCACGGCCCCGCCGCCAGGGCGAGCACGGCGGCCGTGGCCGCGCGCGCCTCAGCCGGCGCCTGCACGGTGATCAGGCTCGGCGCGATCGGGTGCAGGCGCAGCACGACCTCACCGATGACGGCCAGTGACCCGAGCGAGCCGTGCACGAGCTTGGCCAGGTCATAGCCGGCGACATTCTTGATGACGTGGCCACCCGAGCGCCCCACGGAGCCGTCCGCGAGGACGAGCGTGACGCCGATGACAAGGTCGCGCAGACCGCCGTACCGCTGTCGCGACGGCCCACTGTCACCGGCAGCGAGCAGCCCGCCGACGGTGGCCCCGTCTCTGGCCGACGCTGGGTCCAGCGCGACCCACTGCCCGTGCGCCCCGACCCCTTCTTGCAGACGGCGCAGCGGGATGCCGGCCTGGACGGACACCGTCATGTCTGCGGGGTTGTGGGTGAGCACCTGGTCCATCCCGGTGGTGTCGAGGACCAGCTCCGGGTCGCGGACGCGGCCACCCCAGTCCTGCTTGGTGCCCGCCCCGCGGACCAGCACCGATCCAGCGCTCGTGCGCACGGCGTCGACCGTCTCGGCGAGGCCGGCCGGTCGTACGACCCGATCGCCACGATCGTGAGCCTGCGTGCTCGGCACCACGACACGCCGCACCGGCTGCTCACACCCTCTCGATGACGCCGGCGGTCTCCAGCGCGTGGGGTCGGTACGGGCCCGGCTTCTCACCGCACAGCCGAGGGGTCGGGAAGATCTTGCCGGGGTTGCTGATGCCGTCGGGGTCGAGGGCGGTGCGGACGCGGAGCATGACGCGAAGGTCCTCCTCGGAGAACATGCTCGGCATCGAGCACGCCTTGTCGGTGCCGACGCCGTGCTCCCCGGTGATCGAGCCTCCCATCTCGACGCAGAGCTCCGCGATCGCGGTGGACAGCTGCTCACCTCGTTCGGCCTCGCCGGGGGCCGCGGCGCTGTAGAGCACCAACGGGTGCAGGTTCCCGTCGCCGGCGTGGAAGACGTTGGCCACACGCAGCCCCGCATCGTCGGCCATCTGCTGCATCCGACGCAGCATCTCGCCCAGACGGGTCCGGGGAACCACCCCGTCCTGGACGAAGTAGTCCGGGCTGATCCGGCCCATCGCCGCGAAGGCCGCCTTGCGTCCTGCCCAGACCCGGGCCCGCTCGTGCGGGGTGTCGGCCAGTCGCACGTGCGTGGCGCCGGCCTCCCGGCACCGGCGCTGCACCTGGGTGTAGCCGTCCTCACAGTCCGCTTCGGGGCCGTCCAGCTCGACCAGGAGAGCTGCGGCGGCATCGGTGGAGAAGCCGGCACCCACTGCTGCCTCGCAGGCTTGGATGGACAGGGCGTCGAGCATCTCGGCCGCGGCCGGGACGATGCCGGCGGCGATGATGGCGCTGACCGCCTCCCCGGCTTTGTCGGCGCTGTCGAAGTCGGCGACGAGCGTCCGCACGGCCTCAGGGGTGCGCAGCAACCGGACGGTGACGGCGGTGGCGATCGCCAACGTGCCCTCGGAACCGATGATCACGCCCCGCAGGTCAGGGCCCACCCCCTCGGCGAAGCCCCCGCCCACCTCGACGACCGAGCCGTCGGGCAGGACCACGGTCATGGCGTAGACGTGCTGGGTGGTGAAGCCGTACTTCAGGCAGTGGGCTCCGCCCGAGTTCTCGGCGATGTTGCCGCCGATCGTGCATACGCTCTGGCTAGAGGGGTCGGGAGCGAAGTAGAGCCGGTGCTGGGCCACAACCTTGCTGATCTCGGCGTTGGTCACCCCTGGCTGGACCGTCATGCGCTGGTTCGCCACGTCCACCTCCAGCACCGCGCGCATCCTCGCCAGGCAGATCACGATCCCGTCGGCCACCGGCAAGGCCCCTCCGGACAAGCCGGTGCCCGCTCCCCTGGCCACGTACGGCACCCCCTGGCCGGCACAGAGCCGGACGGCAAGCGCCACCTCCTCGGTGCTCTCGGGCAACACCACCAGGGCTGGCACCACCCGGTATCCGGTGAGACCGTCGCACTCGTAGGTGCGCAGGCTGGTCTTGTCGTCGATCACCTGGTCGGGCCGGAGCCTGTCCACCAGACTCGCTATGACACGAGCCAGTCGGGAGCCTGGCTCAGGCCTCGCCGACGGAGGGGCCCGGCGAGGCGACCGGACGGCGTCGGCCGACCGGCCCCGTGGTCTCACGCTGACCTTCGCAGGACCATGAGGAAGGTTATCGCACCAGGCCTACCTCTCCAGGTGAAGTGCCGAGCCGCCAGTGCCAGACTGGCGCGGTGAACAGCGCTGCAGCCGTCGACCTGAACGCCGACCTCGGAGAGTCCTTCGGAACCTGGCGACTGGGCGACGACGAGGCGATGCTCGACGTCATCTCCAGCGCCAACGTGGCGTGCGGCTTTCACGCCGGCGACGCCCTGACCTTGCAACGCACCTGTGCCGCGGCCGCGGACCGGGGGGTGGTCGTGGGCGCGCAGGTGAGCTACCGCGACCTGGCGGGCTTCGGTCGGCGCTACATCGCGATGGACCCGACCGAGCTGCGAGCCGACATCCTGTACCAGCTGGGCGCGCTGGAGGGCATGTGCCGGGTGGCGGACACCCGGGTGCGATACGTGAAGCCTCATGGAGCGCTCTACCACGCGGTCTACGAGGACGAGGACCAGGCACGGGCGCTGGTGGACGCCGTGGTGACCTACGACGCCGACCTGCCCATCCTGGGGCTGCCCGGTGCGGTCTCACTGCGGCTTGCCGAGCAGGCCGGCCTGCGGGTCATCACCGAGGCGTTCGCGGATCGCGGGTACACCTCCCAGGGGCGGCTCGTGCCGCGGGGCCAGGACGGCGCGCTGCTTCACGACCCGCAGGAGGTGGCTGAGCGGATGGTGCGTCTGGCCACCGAGGGAGTGGTCACCGACGTCGAAGGCGGGGAGGTCGAGGTGCGGGCGCAGTCCATCTGCACTCACGGCGACTCCCCCGGCGCGGTGGAGATGGCGCGGGCCGTCTCACGCGCCCTGAGCGAGGCGGGGGTCGCCGTGAGCTCGTTCGTCCCCTTCGTGGAGGAAGATCGGTGATCTCGACCCAGGTGCTTCCCATGGGCGAGGAGGCGATCCTGCTCGAGCTCGACGACCTCGCAGGGGTGATCGCGTTGGCGGCCGCCATCCAGGACCAGGTGGACGCAGGTGAGCCCGGCTGGAGCCAGGTGAGCGACGTGGTGCCCGCGGCGCGGACGATTCTGCTGCGGACCGGAACCGCCCCCAGCCAGGACGGCCCGCCGTCCGGGGACGTCGACCTGGTCGCCCTGGGCCAGGCGGCGCAGGCTCTGGCCGCCGAGATTCCGGAGCCGCGGTCGGCTGCACAGGCGGCCGGTGAGGGCGCAGAGGAGGTCGTGACGATCGAGGTCATCTACGACGGAGAGGACCTGGCCGACATCGCCGAGGCCACCGGCCTGTCGGAGGCCGAGGTCGTCGCCGCACACACCGAGACCGTCTGGAGCGTGGCCTTCTTCGGGTTCGCTCCCGGGTTCGCCTACCTGGTCGGCAACCAGGAGGCGCTGCAGGTACCCCGGCGTTCCGAGCCGCGCACCTCGGTGCCCCCCGGCTCGGTCGGCCTGGCCGGGGAGTTCAGCGCGGTGTATCCGCGCGAGTCCCCCGGGGGGTGGCAGCTGCTCGGCCGCACCGAGGAGATCATGTGGGACCCCACCGCCGACCCCCCTTCCCGCCTTCACCAGGGCAGTCGGGTCCGCTTCGTCGCCAAGGAGCAGCGGTGAGCGGCCTGGAGGTCGTGCAGGCGGGCCCGCAGTCTCTGCTGCAGGACCACGGCCGGTTCGGCTACTCCGCTCTCGGGGTGGGCCGCTGCGGCGCGTCGGACGTCACGGCCTACGAGCTGGGTTCGCGCCTGGTGGCGCACGGACCGGGCCGGGCGGCCCTCGAGGTGACGATGGGCGGCTTCGTCGCTCGCGTCCACGGCTCGCTCACCCTGGCCCTGACCGGGGCCGACGCTGCCGCCTCGCTGGACGGTCAGGCCGTGCCCCATGCCGCCCCGCTGGACCTGCACGACGGGCAGGAGCTGCGGCTCGGTGTGCCGTCCGCGGGCCTGCGCACCTACCTCTCGGTGCGCGGTGGCTTCGACGTGGAGCCCGAGCTCGGCTCGCGTTCGAGCGACACCCTGTCCGGGCTCGGGCCGGCCCCCGTCCACGACGGTGACCTGCTGGGGGTGGCCGACTACGACGGCCCGTTCCCCAACGTCGATGTCGCGCCGGTGCCGGTGCCGACGACCGGGCGCCTCGACGTGGAGGTGACTCCAGGGCCGCGCGCCGACTGGTTCGACGCCGCAGACGCCCTGCGGGAACGGGTGTGGACCGTCTCCGAGCGCAGCAACCGGATCGGGGTGCGACTGGAAGGGCAGGCTCTGAAGCGGGTGGAAGGACGGGTCGACGACGAGCTCCCCAGCGAAGGGATGGTGCGCGGCTGCGTACAGGTGCCTTCCGGTGGGCAGCCGGTGATCTTCGGCAACGACCACCCGGTGACCGGCGGCTACCCCGTGGTCGCGGTGGTCACTGCTCGCGACATGGATCGCGTTGCTCAGCTGACCCCGGGCCAGGAGGTCATGCTCAGGTGGAGGTCATGAGCACGACCGACGGTGCGCAGGCCGACCCCGACGAGGACGTCGCCACCCTCAGCCCGGCCGCGGCCCGCGCACGGTTCGCCGGCGGCCGGGCGACTGCGACATCCGGGTGGTGCCAGGGCTACGCGCAGGCCAACGTCATCGCCCTGCCCCGCGAGCTGGCCTTCGACATGATGGTCTTCGCTCAGCGCAACCCGAAGCCGTGCCCCGTCCTGGAGGTGATCGACGCCGGGCAGGTGCGGGCCGACCCCGGTGGGGCGGTGTTCTCCGCGCCCGGCAGCGACATCCGAACGGACCTGCCGCGCTACCGGGTCTACCGCAGGGGCACGCTGGCCGAGGAGGTGGACGATGCCCGCCCGGTATGGCGAGAGGACCTGGTGACCTTCGTCATCGGATGCTCGTTCACCTTCGAGCACCCCCTGCTGGCCGCCGGCATCCCACTGCGCCACCTCGATGCGGGACGCAACGTGCCGATGTACCGGACCGCTCTGCGATGCCGGTCGGCCGGTCGCCTGGCCGGACCCCTGGTGGTGTCGATGCGGGGCATCCCGGCCGACCGGGTGGCGGATGCGGTGCGCATCTCGAGCCGCTACCCCGCGGTGCACGGTGCGCCGGTGCACGTGGGTGACCCTGCCGCACTGGGCATCGAGTCGTGGGACGAGCCCGACTACGGTGACGCGCCGGCCCTACAGCCTGGCGATGTGCCGGTGTTCTGGGCGTGTGGCGTGACCCCGCAGGCTATGGTCCTAGAGTCGTGTCCGGAAGTGGCGATCACCCATTCCCCCGGGCACATGCTCGTCACCGACGCGCGGGACGCCGACTATCTCGTCCCGTGACGCCGAGCGTGGCGGCCACCGAGACTTCCGAAGGAGACAGACATGAGCACGAACGGGCAGTCCCTCACCAGCAGGCTCGACGCCGGCCCGGTGATCTGCGCGGAGGGCTTCCTCTTCGAGCTGGAGCGACGTGGCTACCTGAGCGCTGGCGAGTTCGTCCCCGAGGTGGCCCTGGAGTTCCCTGAGGCTCTGCGGGCGCTGCACCTGGACTTCCAGCGCGCGGGCTGCGATGTCGTCGAGGCGTTCACCTACAACGGTCACCGCGAGAAGATGCGCGTCATCGGCAAGGAGGAGCTGCTGGAGCCGCTGAACCGCGCGGCCCTGCAGATCGCTCGCGAGGTGGCCGACCGCAAGCCCGGCAACCTCGTGGCCGGCAACATCTCCAACAGCAACGTCTGGGACCCCAGCGACCCCGCCCGGCAGGACGAGGTGCGGGCCATGTTCACCGAGATGGTGGGCTGGGCGGTGGAGGAAGGTGCGGACCTCATCATCGGGGAGACGTTCTACTACGCCGAGGAAGCGCTGGCGGCGTTGGAGGTGGCCAAGAGCAGCGGGCTGCCGGTCGTGATCACGGTGGCTCCGATGGCGTCCAACGAGATGATGGACGGAGTCGGCGTGGTCGAGACCTGCCAGCGCCTCGAGCAGGGCGGCGCGGACGTCGTCGGCATGAACTGCTTCCGCGGTCCGGCGACGATGCTGCCCTACCTGAGCCAGATCCGCGCCGCCGTGCAGTGTCACGTGGCCGCACTGCCGATTCCCTACCGCACCAGCGAGGACGAGCCGACCTTCTTCAGCCTCACCGACCCGCGCGCCAGCGTCCCCTCGCCGCATGGGCGACCCTTCCCGACCGCCTTGGACCCGCTGCTGGCCAACCGGTACGAGATCGGCGCCTTCGCGAAGGAGGCCTACGCCGCGGGCGTGCACTATCTCGGCATCTGCTGCGGCGCCTCACCCATGCTCATCCGGGAGGTCGCTGAGGCGGTCGGCCTGACCACCGAGGCGAGCCGCTTCTCCGAGCACATGGAGAACCACTTCCTCTACGGCTCCAACGAGCGGCTGCCCGAGCACATCGTGGCGCTCGGCGAGCGCGCCTGAGCCCGCGCGGCCAGGTCCGTCGCCGCCTCGCTCGTCCCGTCGCTCGAGCACTGCCTTTGCCAGACTGAGCCGGTGCAGCGCGTGGAGTCGACAGCGGACGACAATGCCGTGCGCGCGCTGATTGCGAGCCTCGGATCGGCCATGGTGGGCACGGGCCAGCCCGTGCACGAGATCGAGCAGGAGCTCGGCGAAGTCGCCCGCCGGTGGGGATACCCGGACCTTCAGGTGGGCGCTGCCCCGACCAGCCTGACGTTCTCCCTGTCCCGCGGGGGGCCCTCGACGTTCCAACGGGTCGAGGGGGGCCTGAGCCTGGAGAAGGCCGTGGATGTGCGACGCATCCGCCACCAGGTGGCTTTCGGGGTGCTGGACATCCACCAGGCGCTGGAGGAGCTCGAGAGTCTGCGCGTCCGGCAGGCCCGCTACCCCGGTTGGCTGACCCAGCCCGCCTACGTGGTGGTGGCGGTGGGCATCGGCCTCATCCTGCAGCCGGGATGGGCCAACCTGGCTGCCGTCGGGGGTTGTGCCGTGGTGGTCGCCTTCCTCCTGGCGGCTTCCCGGCGTTTCCGCACGCTGGGCACGCTGCTGCCCACCGTCGCCGCCTTCGTGGTCACGGTGATCGTCTTCGCTCTGGCCGATGCCGGGCTCGTCGAGGGCCCCCTGAGGACTGTCCTGCCACCGTTGGCCGCGCTGCTGCCGGGCGCACTCATCGTGACCGGAATGTCCGAGCTCGCGGCAGGGCACATGCAGGCCGGCGCCTCGAGGCTGGTCTACGGCATCGTGGAGCTCGCCCTCTTCGCACTGGGCCTCCTCGCCGCGACGACAGTGCTGCGAGTGCCGGACGAGCAGCTGGTGAACGTCAGGGTGGATGCCCTCGGGTGGGTCGCTGCGCCGGTAGGGCTGCTGTTGATCACCGTGGGAATCAGCCTGATGGAGCACGTGCCGGCCCCGACCGCACCGTGGGTGCTGGTGGTGCTGGTGCTCGCCTTCGCGGCCCAGTCCGCGGGGCATCTTCTCGGCTCAGCCGCGTTGGGAGGCTTCTTCGGAGCGGTGGCCGCCAGCCTCGGCGCCACGGCCGTGGAGCTGTTCCGCCCCCGGCTCGCCCGCCTGGTGCTCTTCCTTCCGGCTTTCTGGTTGTTGGTGCCGGGGAGCCTGGGCCTGCTGGGGGTCACCCAGCTGGTTGCCGAGCGGCCCGACGTCCTTGCCGCGGGCGTCGACGTGGTCGGCGTGGTGGTGGCGATCGCCCTCGGACTACTCGTGGGATCGGCCATCGGCGCGGCGCTGCGCCGCCGCGTTCGACCGGCCGACGTCGCATAGGCTCGCGTGATGGCTCTGTTCCGCCGTAAGAGGCCCGACCCGAGCACTGCGGACCCTCGCGAGCCGAACGTGGCACCGACCGCCGAGCTGGACGAGCACGGGCTGCCCACCACGCCGGTCCAGCCGCTGCGCCAACAAGAACACGGCCACCTGGCCAAGCACTTGAACACCTTGGTGGCGGAGGGGATCGACATCGACGACCTCGGCTCGTTGAGCGCAGGCCTCGACGCGGCGTACGCGCAGTGGTCGAGCCGGCGCCAGGAGGACCACAGTCAGATCGTGCAGCGGTACGCGGTCGGGATCGGCGAGCATCTGAACCGCAACACCGACCTTCGCTGGGCGCTGGTCACCGACCTGTTCGGCACCGATCTGGGGCTGGTCGAGGGGCCACAGGCGACGTTCATGGTCGTCCCGGAGAACCTGGTTGCCGCCCGGTGGATGCGTGGCGAGACCGGCTGGATTCCGGGTGTTGTCGGGCACCTCGTGACACGCGCCAACCGGTGAGGCTCAGCGGAGCCGGCGCAGCCACCGGCCGTCGATGTGCCGCTTGAGCCGGAGCGAGAGGCGCCCCAGCCACCACAGGTTGCCGCGCACGGCGAGCCCCACGTCGGCGCCGAGGTCGAGCACCTGCAGCGACGTGGGTTGCGGTGTGTACTGGGGAAGCGGTTCGCCCGCCGCCCGGGCGAGCAGACTCCTCAGCAGCACGGGGCCCTGCCGCACGCCGTAGACCCCCAGCTTGGGCAGAGCGCGCGGCATGAAGTCCGCGCAGTCCCCGGTGGCGTAGACGTCCGTCCGGTCACGGTGCTGCAGCGTGCCCCGGACGGGAACGCCGGCATTCGCGGATTCCGGGTCGCTCAGCCCGAGGTCAGCGAGCCAGGCCGGCGCGACGAGCCCGGTCGCGAGCACGGCCACGTCGTGTCGGTGCTCACTTCCGTCTCGCATGGCCAACCGGAAGCTCTCGACCCGACCCACCTCGACACCGGTGCGCACCGCGACCCCCCGCCCTCTCAGCAGGGCGACCACCGCGGCGTGGGCGCCGTGCGGAAGCCCGGCCCGGGTCCGCGGGTCCGCCTCCACGAGGAGGACCTCCGCGTCGCCTCGCGCGGACAGGTGGCCCGCCAGCTCCAAGCCCGACGGACCCGCCCCCACCACGCTCACGCGGGCGGGTCTGCTGTCGACCGCGGCGTCCTCGATCCGTCGACCCAGGCCGGCCAGCTCGGTCAGGGGCTTGACGCGCACGGTGCCGTCGGCCACGTCCAGCCCCGACTCCCCGGCAACGCTGCCCACGTTCAGCGACAGCACGTCCCAGGTGATCGTGCTGCCGTCACTGGCCGTGGCCCGTCGCGCGGCCAGGTCGAGCCCGACGAGGCGGGCGGGGTGATGGCGCACCTGCCCGGACGCCACGAGCGCCGCAATGTCGACCGCGCCGGCGTCGGCGGGTAGGGCGCCCGTGGCGCTGGCGGAGGCCACCCCGCTGTAGCGGAACTCCGATGGCGCAAGCAGGTGCACCTCGTAGCCGGCGTGCGCGAGCCGCTCGGCCTGGACGAGCAGGTGCAGATGCGCGTGACCGGCTCCGACGAGGAGCAGGACCGGGGCGCGAGAGCGGGACACCTCCGTGGCAACCCGCCACAGGCCGTACTCTGTTCCCCGGGACGGGACGACACCGGGAGTACACGATCGTGAGCTGGACAGATGACCTCGCCGAGGAGCAGTGGCGCCGGCGTCGCGCCCACCGGCAGCGGATGGTGGCGATCGTCGTGATCATGGCGATGGCGCTACCGGGCGGTCTCGCGCTGCTCGCCCTGCTCGGCTGAGCCTTCTCAGAGCAGGTCGCCGAGCCGGCGCAGGCTCGCCACGCCGTGGACATCGTCGGCGAGCAGCGGAACCTGGGTGAGGGGAAGCCGCGGCAGGGCGGCGGTCAGGGTGCTCAAGTGCTCCTCCTCCTGGGCTCGACGCCGATCCAGCAGCTCGCCCTGACCGCGGGGCGAGCGCTTGTTCACCACCAGACCGTCCACGCTCGCCCCAAGGCGCCTGAGGTGCTCGTGCAGCTCGACGGTCTCCTGCACGGGCAGCCGCTCGGCGGCCAGCACCACCACGAAGGCCGAGCGGCTCGGGTCGGTGACCAGGGAACGCAGGTGGGTGAAGCGGGCCTGTCGGCGAAGCAGGATGTCGCGGATCTCCGCGTCCCGGGCCTGCCGGTCCTCCTGCTCGGGCGATCCGCTCGGCCGTCCCCGGGCGCCGCGACGACCTCGACGAGGCACGAGCTCGGCACCCGGGTCGGCGTCGGTGTGCCCGCGGTCGAGGTTGGACATGGCTTCGGCGAAGCGGGCCGAGCGTTGCTGGCGACCTAGCAGCCCGGAGGTCCACGCGGTCACCACCTGTGGAAGGCCCAGCAGTCGGACGGTGTGCCCCGAGGGCGCCGTGTCGACGACGACGCGGTCATAGGCCTGCCGTGCCCCCTCCAGGACGTCGGCTAGCCGCTCCAGCACCGCCGCCTCGGCCGCCCCCGGAGCCTCGCGGGCCAGTGTGAGGTGCTTGGTGACCTCCGCGCCGAGGTGCTCGGGCATGAGGCGGCGCATGGTGCGCTCAGCGGCGTCGAGGTGGATGTCCATCGTGCGTTCGGGATCCAGCTCGCAGGCATCGAGGCCGGGTACGACCTCGGTGAAGCCGTCGCCCACCGGCATCCCGAAGAGGTGACCGAGACTGTGAGCGGGATCGGTGGAGACCAGGAGCACACGCCTGCCGTGCTCCGCGCTGGACAGGGCCAGAGCCCCCGCCACGGACGTCTTGCCCACCCCACCCTTGCCGCCGACGAAGACGACCTCGCGACCACCGATGAGCTCTAGCAGCACGAGATGCGGTCCAGCGGTGAGCGGTGCAGGCCGATGCGCCGGTGCCAGGCGTGGAACCGGTCGTAGACCACGGGCATCAGCTCCACGGCGTAGAAGCTCATGGGGTTGGGGACGCCCAAGGACTCGCTGAGCACCAGCATGAGGACAACGTCTTCTTCATCCTGCTGGGCGCGAGCGAAGGTATGCCGGTAGCGGCCGGCGAAGACCTCGTGCAGCCACGCCCGCACCCCCGGGAAGGGCGCGGCAGCGTTCGCCGCCCCAGCCCCGGGTGGGACCCAGCCCTCGGGCTCCCGCGTCACGAGGCGGTGCCGGAGGATTCCGTCCCCGCCGACGAGCGCTCACGCTGGATCTCGGTGGCCCAGTCGTGGTCGGGGCCGTCGGACTTGGCGCTGCGCATGGCACTGACCGACTCCACGATCACCCAGATGGCGGCGACCAGGATGACGAGGTCCAGCCCGAACAGCAGCCAGTTCTCGTCACTGAAGAAGGTGCCGAGCTGTACGAAGAGGGCGTAGACGGTCATCGCGAGGAGGAACACCAGCGGCACCATGACGACCAGCGCGTTCCGGCCTCGGCGCAACAACATGATCGCCACGATCGACAAGGTAAGCCCGGCCATGAGCTGGTTGGTGGTGCCGAACAGCGGCCAGATCAGCATCCCTCCGGACCCGTCTGCACCGGCTCCGAACGTCAGACCCAGCGCGACGGCCAGTGCAATGACGGTGGCAAGCCCCTTGCCCAGGGTCAGGCCCATGACCTCACCGATCTCCTGCACCACGAACCGCTGCAGGCGCACCCCGGTGTCCATGGTGGTGGCGGCGAAGAGAATGGCCGTGGTCGCCAGGATGGTGGCGCTGAGAGTCTCGGGCAGGCCCAGGCCCTCCTGCACGATGGCTCCGCCTCCGCTGACGAAGGCACCCACGCTCCCGGCGCCGAACTCGTTGTAGGTCTCCCGCCACGCACTGACGGTGGCGAACCCCGCCGTGGTGGCCACGATGGCCCCCAACGCCAACAGTCCCTCGCCCACGGCCCCGAAGTAGCCGACGAACCTCGCGTCGGTCTCCTTGTCCAGCTGTTTCGAGCTCGTGCCCGAGGACACCATGCCGTGGAAGCCAGAGATGGCACCGCACGCGATGGTGACGAACAACAGCGGGATCATGCCCGGAGTTCCCTCGGGCACCGCGGAGTTGACCGCCGGAGCCACGATGTCCGGCGCGGCGATGATGACCGAGGCGTAGATGAGGCCCAAGGCCAGGAAGAGCTGTAGCCCGTTGATGTAGTCGCGCGGCTGCAGCAGCACCCATACTGGCAGCACCGAGGCGACGCCGGCGTAGACGAACAGGATGACGATCCACGCCGAGGCTGCGGGCAGACCGAGAACGGTCTCCGGGAGCGACACGGGCACCTGGTCCCCGAGCAGGATCAGGGCGTACAGGGCGACCACCCCGACCACAGAGACCACAGGCAGGCTGGCCCACCCGCGGTAGAGCGCTTGGCCGATGACCAGGGCCACCGCGATCGCCCCCCAGGTCGGGATCACGGCGGACGGTGTCGAGACCAGCAGACCGGAGATGACCACCGCGAACGCCGCGTTGACCATCAACAGCAACAGGAAGATGACGACCAGGAAGAGGTTGCTCCCCCGCGCGCCGATGTAACGCCCGGACAACGCACCCATCGAGCGCCCCCTGTTGCGGCTGGAGGCCCACAACGCACCCATGTCGTGCGCTCCGGCGAAGAAGACGGTGCCGAGGGTGACCCACAGGAAGGCCGGCAGCCAGCCCCAGATCACCGCGATCGCCGGGCCGACGATGGGCGCGGCACCAGCGACGCTGGTGAAGTGGTGACCCCACAGGATGTACTTGTTGGTCGGCACGTAGTCGACGCCGTCGTTCAGCGCGTGAGCGGGGGTGACCGCAGCCGACTCCAGGACGTAGACCTTGTTGGCCAGGTATCTCGAGTACAGCAGATAACCCGTCAGAATCATGGCGATCCCGATGAGGGCCAAGACGATCGAGCTCATAGTCGGCTCCTGAGAGATGAAGCAACACCGTTGTCACTACCTCTCCTACGGTATGCCAACGGCCGGCGCGGCAATAGTCTCCGTTTCGGTGTCATAGTGACGAAAAGCGGCCTACGCTGATCGCATGGGCCCCTCCGCCTTCGCCGTGACCGTGGACCTCGTCGTGCTGACGATCCACGACCGGGCGCTGCGCTGCCTGCTGGTACAGCGTGGCTCGGAGCCGTTCCAGGGCCAGTGGGCGCTGCCCGGAGGTTTCGTCGAGACCGACGAAGACCTCGTCGACGCGGCCCACCGCGAGCTGGCCGAGGAGACCGCCATCGGTGAGGGGCTGCATCTGGAGCAGCTCGGCAGCTACGGAACCCCGGGCAGGGACCCGCGCGGGCCCACCGTGACGGTGGCCTTCCTCGGTCTTGCCGCGTCTCTCGGCGACCCTGTGGCCGGTAGTGACGCCGCCGGTGCGTCCTGGCGCTCGGTGAGCGACGTGGACCGGGGACAGCTGGCGTTCGACCACGCTCGCATCGTGGCCGACGGGATCGACCGGGCCCGGTCCAAGCTGGAGTACACCTCGCTGGGTGCCACCCTGTGCCCCCCGGAGTTCACGGTGGCGCAGCTGAGGGCGGTCTACGAGGCGGTGTGGGGCCGGCCGGTGGACCCTCGCAACTTCCACCGCAAGGTGACTCAGGCTCCGGGGTTCCTGCGCCCTACCGGCCGCACCACCACCGACGGAGGGCGACCTGCTCAGCTGTACCGTCGCGGCGAGTCAGCGAGGCTGAACCCTCCGATCACTCGGGCCTGAGCGGGGGGCGCTGGATTCGCCTCAGGCCCCCGCACCCGACATCACGCGGTGGGTCTCCAGCAGCGTCTTGAGGCTCGAGAGCACCCAGGGCCAGCCGCCCCCACCCGCCCCGGCGTCCCCGCCACCTCGCACATCTTGGGCGGTGTTCGGTGCACCGGTGCAGTCGTGGGTCAGGGTCAGGCAGCACGCGTTGCCGGGGTACTCAGTGATCTCGTAGGTCAACGTCGTCTCCGGTTCGTCGTGCCAGACCGCCGACCACGTCTGGACCAGACGGCGCGGGGGGTCGACCTCGAGGATGGTGCCGGTGGCGGCGACGTCGCCCATACCCATCTCCTTCATCTCCGCCGTGGTGAGGTCCCGCATCGCCCCGCCAGGGGTGAGGTCCATCTCGATGTCACCTCCGTAGCCGAACCGGTTGGTGAACTCCGAGCTGGTGATGGCCTCCCAGATCTTCTCGGCCGGGGCGTCGATATAGATGGCGAACATCTGGACCGCCGGGGCGCGATCCGGTGAGTCCTGCGCGGCATCCGGCCGGTTGTGGTCTTCGTTCATCGTGGTCATGGCTCCTCCTCGAGCTGACGTTTCAGGTCAGTCAGCGCACTGCTCTGGCGCTGGGTGTACTTACCGATCCAACGGTCGTGGATCAGCTGGATGGGGACCGGGTTGAGGTAGTGCAGCTTCTCCCGGCCCTGCTTGCGGGTGAGCACGAGACCGGCTGCCTCCAGCTGGCGCAGGTGCTTGGACACCCCGAAGCGGGTCATCTCGGTGTTCTCGGCGACCACCGCTTCCAGATCGCCCAGACTGCGGCCCTCGCGGGCGAACAGGGCATCCAGGAGCAGCCGCCGCGTGGGGTCGGCCAGCGCCTTGAACACCTCGTCCTGCATGCGTTGAGATTAGGTGACTAATTAGTCACATGTCAACGATCGACCTTGCGGCGGACGTCAGTGCGTGGTGCGTGGGCCCCGCCGCTACTCCGAGAGCAAGCCTTCCGAGATCAGCCATTCCTTGGCGACCACGGCGGGGTCCTTGCCGTCGACGTCCACCTTGGCGTTGAGCTCCAGCATGACGTCGTTGGTGATCTTGGGGTTGATCTGACCGAAGATCTCCTTCAGCTCGGGCTGTTCCTCGAGCAGCTCGGTCTGGATGACCGGCGTGACGTTGTAGAGCGGGAAGAAGCCCCGGTCGTCCTCGAGCACCCGCAGGTCGAGGGCCAGGATCCGTCCATCGGTGGTGAAGACCTCACCGAAGTTGCACTTGTTCCCATCCGCGGTCGCCTGGTAGACGACGCCGGTGTCCAGGATGGTCGTGTTGGCCAGCTCGGACTTGCTCAGGTCGTACGCCTTGAGCATGTTCGGGAACCCGTCGTTGCGGCTGGCGAACTCGCTCTCCACGCAGAACGTCAGCTCGCTCTTGTCCAGGCTCGTGAGCTGCGAGAGCTTGGTGATGCCCAGCTCCTCCGCCTTCTCCTCGCGGATGGCGAAGGCGTAGGTGTTGTTCATCGGTGCCGGGGGCAGCCAGGTCAGACCGTTCTCTTTGTCCTCCTCGCGCACCGCCTCGAACTGGGCCTGCTCACCCTTGATCGGCTTCTCGTGGCCGAGGTAGCTCAACCAGCCCGTGCCGGTGTACTCATACGACATGTCGACGTTGCCGTTGAGCAGCGCCTCGCGCACCCCGTTGCTGCCGGGGGTGTTGCTCTGGTTGGTCACGTCGGCACCGGCGGTGCTGAGCACGGTGGCCATGAGGTTGCCCAGGATGAGCTGCTCGGTGAAGTTCTTCCCCGCCACGGTGATCGGGACTCCCTCCAGGGAGCTGTACTCCTTGATGGAACCTGGTTCGGCTTCCA
>NZ_DATFMA010000049.1:0-30822 GCF_035267225.1 Ornithinimicrobium sp. | reverse complement strand
GTGCCGGCCTACGTGATGGGGTTCGTCTACATCGGGCTGCTGGACCATCCGGGCCCGTTGCAGAGCGGGCTGCGCGACCTGTTCGGCCCCGGGGTCTGGTTTCCGGACGTACGGTCGTTCTGGGCGTGTGCCGTGGTGCTCGTCATCGCGCTCTACCCCTACCCGTACATCCTGGCGCGCGCTGCGCTGCGCGAGCAGTCCGCGACCACCTACGACGCGGCCCGAGCCCTCGGTGCGGGCCCGCTGACCGCGGCCCGCCTGGTGGTGCTCCCGTTGGCGCGGCCCTCCCTGGCGGCCGGGGGGCTGCTGGTCGCGATGGAGACCCTGACCGACTTCGCGACCGTGCAGTACTTCGGGGTCCAGACCGTCTCGGTCGGTATCCACCAGGTCTGGGTGGGCATGTACAACCGGGCTGCGGCGAGCGAGCTGGCCGGCGTGGTGCTGATGTTCGCGGTGCTGGTGCTGGCCCTGGAGCGGGTCGGTCGTGGTGGGGCGCGCTTCCACCAGCAGGGCGGGGGTGGCCACACCCTGGAGCCGGCGCGGCTCACCGGCCGCGCCGCGATGACCGCGACCGCCTGCTGCGCCGCGGTCATTCTCGTCACGTTCGTGGTCCCCGTCGTCCAGCTGGCGCTCTGGAGCGGACCCGTGCTCGGCAGTGGGGGGCTGGGCACCCGCTACCTGGGCTATGTGGGCAACAGCGCGACGATCGCCGGCCTGGTGGCCGTGGGCTGCGTCGTGGTCGGCATGGTGCTGGCCAGCGCCTCTCGGCTCGGCGGCGGGCGCTGGACCGCCCGCCTGGCCCGGTCGGCCACCGTCGGGTACGCCGTGCCCGGTCCGGTGGTGGCCATCGGAGTGCTGTTGGTGCTCTCCGGGGCGGACGCCGTCCTGGACGCCGCCGGACTGGCCTTGGGCGGGGTGCTCATCACCGGAACGCTGGCCGGTCTGCTCTACGCCTACGTGATCCGGTTCCTCGCGCTGGCCTGGAGCAGTTTGGACGCCGGGCTGGAGAAGGTCTCGCCGTCGCTGACCGCGGCGGCGCTGACGCTGGGCACCGCGCCGTTGAGCGTGATGCGCCGGGTGCACCTGCCGTTGCTGCGGCCGGGGGTCGGGGTGGCCTTGGTGCTGGTGGCCGTGGACACACTCAAGGAGCTGCCCATCATGCTGCTGCTGCGCCCCTTCGGCTTCGAGACGCTGGCCGTGTGGGTGTTCCAGCTGGCCGCGGAGTCACGCTGGGAAAGCGCGGGGCTGCCGGCCCTGACCATCGTCGCGGTGGCCCTGGTGCCGATCGTACTGGTGTTCCGGCATACCCTGGCCGTACCCGACGTTGTCCCCCACGACGTCGCCGACCCCACGGAAAGCGCCTCCTGACCATGACCATCGACGCAGCGGCCGAGGCCGGGACCTCACCGGTCCTGGAGTGTCGGCGTGTCACCAAGCGCTTCGGCGCCGCGACGGCGGTTGCCGATCTGTCCCTGAGCGTGGGCCGGGGCGAGACGGTCGCGGTGGTCGGGCCCAGCGGCTGCGGGAAGTCCACCCTGCTGCGGATGATGGCCGGTCTGACCGGCCTGGACGGCGGGTCGGTCCACGTGGGCGGCCGCGAGGTAGCCGGGCCGGACACGTTCGTGCCGGCGGAGCGCCGGGGGGTCGGCATCGTCTTCCAGGACCTGGCGCTGTTTCCGCACCTCACCGTCGCCGAGAACGTGGCCTTCGGGCTACGACGGTCCACCGGCCGGTGGTCTCGCTCGCAGCGGGCCGAGCCCACCGGCCGGGTGCAGAGCATGCTCGAGCTCGTCGGGCTGACGCGGTTCGCGCGGCGCTACCCGCACGAGCTGTCCGGTGGTGAGCAGCAACGAGTCGCCATCGCCCGGGCACTGGCGCTGAACCCCCAGGTGGTGCTGCTCGACGAGCCGTTCAGCCAGCTCGACCGCGGCCTGGCCGCCCGGGTGCGCGACGAGGCCATCCAGGCCCTGCGGGCCGCCGGGGCCAGCGTGGTGCTGGTCACCCACGACCAGGACGAGGCCCTGGCCGTCGGGGACCGGGTGGCCGTGCTCCAGGCGGGACGGATCGTGCAGCTGGCCGAGCCGGAGGAGGTCTTCCACCGTCCGGTGAACCGGTTCGTCTCCACCTTCCTCGGTGAGGCCGACTTCGTCTCCGGCGTCAGGCAGGGCTCCAGCGCGGACACCGTCCTCGGGCCCTTGCCGGTGTACCCCGGCGAGGACGGGGACGTCGAAGTCATGACGCGGCCGCACGATCTCACGGTGCGCGCGGTCGGGGAGGCCGACCTGTACCGCGACCGCGACCCGCGCAGCCTCGGCGGCGGCCTCGGCTTCGTCCGCCGGCTCGAGTTCCGCGGGGGCGACGTGCTGCACCACGTACAGCTCGACGCGGGCCCGTCGGTGCGCGCCCTCACCTCCCATACGCACAAGGTCGCCGTGGGCGAGCGGGTGCTCGTCCCGACCCCGCTGGCCCACGACCTCACCGCGTTCGAGGTCCACTGCCCCACGCACAAGGCCCCGCCGTCGACCCGGGCTCGCAGCCTGAGCTGATCTGACCGGCTGCTCAGCCGTTCGGGTCGCCCGGCAGCGCGTCGAGTGAGCGCAGCGCGGTCTCCCACCGCTGTCGTCGTTGCTCGGCCGACTGCTCCCACCACGGCGTGCCCCGCTCGCCCAGCCCGCGCTTGGCCAGGTCGACCCGCTCGCGGTGCGGGGCCGGGTCGTCATCGCTACGCCGGGCCTGGCGTACACCCGACCGCCCCCGCCCCAGGTGCGAGCGCAGCCGGGCCGCGACGTCGGTAGGCAGCGCCGGGTCCTCGCGCCGCCAGCGCCGACCTCGCACCACCAGGTAGCGGTCCTCGTCCCCGGCCATCCGGGGGGTCAGCGCCCCCGTGCCGCCCGGTACCGCCGGATCAGCGCGTTGGTGGAGCTGTCGTGATCCAGGTCCGGCTCACCGTCCGCCGTGAGCTCCGGCTCGATGACCTTGGCCAGCTGCTTGCCCAGCTCCACGCCCCACTGGTCGAAGCTGTTGATGCCCCAGATGGTGCCCTGCACGAAGACCTTGTGCTCGTAGAGCGCCACCAGCATCCCGAGCGTGTGCGGGGTGAGCTCGTCGACCAGGAGGGTGGAGGTCGGGCTGTTGCCGGCGAACGACTTGTGGGTCACCAGCTCCTCCTCCACGCCCTCCTCGCGCACCTCGTCGGCGGTCTTGCCCATGGCCAGAGCCTCGGTCTGGGCGAACAGGTTGGCCGTGAGCAGGTCGTGGTGGGTGGCCAGCGACCCCGACCCGTCGTGGAACGGCGCCAGCACGCCGATGAAGTCGGCGGGGACCATCGTCGTGCCCTGATGGATCAGCTGGTAGAAGGCGTGCTGGCCGTTGGTGCCGGGCTCACCCCAGACGATCGGCCCGGTCTGCACGTCGACGGTCGTCCCGTCGCGCGTCACCGACTTGCCGTTGCTCTCCATGTCCAGCTGCTGCAGGTACGCGGGGAAGCGCTGCAGGTACTCGCTGTAGGGCAGCACCGCATGCGTGTCCGCCCCGTGGAAGTTGCGGTACCAGATGCCCAGCAGCCCCATCAGCACCGGGAGGTTGTCCTCCAGGGCCGCGGTGCGGAAGTGCTCGTCCACCTCGCGGAACCCGGCCAGCATGTCGTCGAACGCGTCCGGGCCGATGGCGACCATGAGCGAGAGGCCGATCGCCGAGGGGAAGGAGTAGCGCCCCCCGACCCAGTCCCAGAAGCCGAACATGTTGTCGGTGTCGATGCCGAACTCGGCCACCTTCTCGTCCGCCGTGGACACGGCCACGAAGTGATGGGCCACCGCGTCGTCGCCGAGGGAGGCGGTGAGCCACTCGCGGGCGGTGGTCGCGTTGGTCAACGTCTCCACGGTCGTGAAGGTCTTGGAGGCCACGATGAACAACGTGGTCGCCGGGTCGAGGTCGCGGGTCGCCTCGACGATGTCGGACCCGTCCACGTTGGAGACGAAGCGGAACTGCAGGTCCCGGTCGCTGTGGTCACGCAGAGCGCCGTAGGCCATCGCCGGCCCGAGGTCAGAGCCACCGATACCGATGTTGACCACGGTCTTGATCTGCTGGCCGGTGTGCCCGGTCCACTGCCCGCCGCGCACCTGGTCGGCGAACTCGCGCATCCGGCCCAGGACCTCGCGGACCCCGGGCATGACGTCCTCGCCGTCGACCTCGACCACCGCATCCGGGCCGGCACGCAGCGCGGTGTGCAGCACCGCGCGGTCCTCCGTGCTGTTGATGTGCTCCCCGCTGAACATCGCGTCCGCCCGGTCCTGCACCCCGCATGCCCGTGCGAGGTCGAACAACAGGCCCATGGTCTCGGAGGTGACCCGGTGCTTGGAGTAGTCCATGAAGACCGGGCCCACCTGGGCCACCATCGTCTCGCCGCGCGAAGGGTCCTCGGAGAACAGGTTCCGGAGATGCACCCCCTTGACCTGCTCGTAGTGCTCGGTGAGGGCCTGCCATTCGGGGAGCTCGGTAAGCGTCATACGTCTCAGTCTTGCGCACCCGTCGCGACTCATCCACCCCGGCGGCGGGAAGCGTGACGCCCGACCACGTGCGCACTAGAGTGTGCCGGGATCCCTCCGGGCTTCGTGCCCACGAAAGGAGAACGACCATGGCCGCTCATTCACCGAACCGCCCGATCGTGGTGGGGTACGACGGGTCACCGCCATCCGAGGCCGCGCTGCAATGGGCAGCACGCGCCGCCGACCATCAGAAGCGTCCGTTGACGATCCTGCACGCTGCCGAGCGGATCACCTACACCCAGGACGCCGGCAGTGGGCTCTGGAAGTCGGAGGACGTGCTCGCCGAGGCGAAGGAGGTCGCCCAGTTCGGCGCGGACAAGGTCGCAGATGCGTTTCCGGACCTGGAGGTCGAGACGACGTCCTCGCTGTTCAGCGCCAAGGTCGCCCTCGGCGAGGTCTCGACCCACGCCTCGATGGTGGTCCTGGGAAGCCACGGGCGCGGCCGCATCGGGACGCTCCTGCTGGGCTCGACGGCCTACACGATCGCCGGCTACTCCCGGTGCCCCGTGGTCATCGTGCGCGACGGGGAGAGCGAGCTGCCCGGCCCCGACCTTCCGGTCGTGGTCGGCACCAACGCCACCGGCGGTTCGCAGCGCGCGGTCGAGACCGCCATTGACGTCGCTCGCGACTGGGGCTCGCCGCTGGTCCTCGCCACCACCTGGGCCCCGGCCCCGGCTGACCCGTGGGACCGCGGGCCGGCCGGCTACAGCTCAGCCGCCGAGGCGTCGGCCGACTACGAGGCCAAGGCGCACGAGGCCAACGCGCAGATGCTGGCGGACGTGGGCGAGCACCAGCCGGACCTCAAGGTAGGCGGCAAGGTCCTCGAGGGTCACCCCGTGGACGCGCTCTCCCGCGCCGGCGAGGAGGGTGGCCTGCTGGTGCTCGGCACGCGAGGGCACGGCACCATGGCCGGCTCCATCCTGGGAGCCACCAGTCTCGGGGTGCTGCATCAGGCCTCCGCGCCGATCATGATCGTCGACTGACCGGTCGAGCGCGCCTCGACCCCAGCGGACGAGGCGCGCCGTGCCCGCATCGGCCCATCCAGGGTCAGTGCGGGCGCGGCGGCCACACCCCGGGGACGAAAGTCCCTGGCCGGAACGGCGGCATCGGGCTACGGTCGTGCCCATGTCGACAGACGTCTCGACGGACCCGGTGGGGGTAAGCGTCGTCCGGGTGTACCTGCTCGACGACCACGAGCTGGTGCGCCGTGGGCTGCGGGACCTGCTCTCCGCCGAGCCCGACATGCAGATCGTGGGTGAGTCCGGGTCCGCCCAGCAGGCTCGCGCGCAGATCCGCACCCTGCGGCCCGATGTGGCGGTGCTCGACGCCCGTCTACCCGACGGATCCGGCATCGAGGTATGCCGGGACGTGCGGGCGGCTGACCCCGCCATCAAGGGCCTCATCCTGACCTCCTACGACGACGAGGACGCCCTCCTGGCGGCGGTCGTGGCCGGCGCGGCCGGTTTCGTGCTGAAGCAGATCAGCGGCTCCGGCCTCGTCGAGGGCATCCGCCAGGTGGCGGCGGGCCGTTCGCTGCTGGAGCCCGCGTCGGTGGCCCAGGTGCTGCAGCGGATGCGGGGGGAGGACCCGGCACGTCACCAGCTCGAGCTGCTCAGCCCGCAGGAGCGGCGCGTTCTCGGGCTGATCACCGAGGGCCTGACCAACCGCCAGATCGGCGAGCGGCTGAACCTGGCCGAGAAGACGATCAAGAACTACGTCTCCTCCGTGCTCAGCAAGCTGGGCCTGGAGCGACGGACGCAGGCCGCGGTGCTCGGCACCCGGCTGGCCTCGCACGACCGCTGAGAACGCGGGACCAAGGTCCCCTCGCAAGCGGGTCGGACGCCCCTGGTCGAGGTCGTGGTCACACCTCAGGGTGGGGACAGGACGTTCGATCCGACCCACGGGAGGCACCCATGAACACCTCGACCGCGACCACGAACCCTGCTCCGAGCACCGACGACGCCGCGTACCTCAGCCCCGCGGCCCGTGTGGCGCTCGGGGTCCTGCGCATCCTGTTCGGCTTCATCTTTCTGTGGGCCTTCTTCGACAAGCTCTTCGGACTGGGTAAGGCCACCCCGAGCGAGGGCTCGTGGCTCAACGGCGGGGATCCCACGTTCGGCTACCTCGCCAACAACGAGGGGACGTTCTCCTCGTTCTTCACCGGTCTCGCCGGTCAGCAGTGGGTGACGTGGCTGTTCATGCTCGGCCTGCTGGGCATCGGGGTCGCGCTCATCTCCGGAGCCGGGATGCGGATCGCCGGGATCACCGGCGCTGCGCTCTACCTCATGATGTGGCTGGCCGCCTTCCCCCTGGAGAACAACCCCTTCGTCGACGACCACCTGACCGGTGCGGTCATCGTCGCCTTCTTCGGGCTCGCCCCTCTCGCAGGCGAGACGCTGGGGATCGGCACGTGGTGGAAGAACACCTCGCTGGTGCGCCGCGTGCCCATCCTGCGCTGACGCCAGGCCCGCCCGGACCGGGCCCTCGGAGACAGGTGGCTCTCAGGGGGCCAGCGGCACCTGCCAGCGCAGCAGGGTCCCTCGCGGGGTCCGCGCCATCAGGTCCATCGACCCGCCCCGCTGTCGCGCCCGGGCTCGTGCGTTGCTGAGGCCGCTCTCGACCACGTGCTCGGGCAGCCCGACGCCGTCGTCGGTCACTGTGACCAGCAGCCGGTCGGCCTCGGCGCGGACGTCGATCTCCACGGCTCGGGCCCGGGAGTGCCGGGCCACGTTCGACAGGGCTTCGCGCACCACGAGCAGCAGCGCCAGTCGGCCCTCCTCGTCGAGGAGGTCGTCGACCTCGCCGGGGCAGCTCAACGTGGGGGCGAAGCCGAGGTGCGGGGTGTAGCTCTGCACCAGGTCACGGATCTGCGCTCGCGCCGACACTCCGCTGGCCGGGGTCAGCGCGAAGATGGTGGCACGGATGTCCCGGATGGTGGCGTCCAGCTCGGCGATGGTGCGCTCCACCCGCTCGGTCACCTCCGGCGGAGGGTCCAGCCGGGCCGCGCCCTGCAAGGTCAGCCCGGCGGCGAAGATGCGCTGGATGACCAGGTCGTGCAGGTCGCGGGCAATACGCTCGCGGTCCTGCAGCCGGTTGAGCTCGTCGCGGTGGTGCACGGCCGCCACCCGGTCGAGGATCAGACCGACCTGGTCGCCGAGGGACTCCAGCAGGCCCTCGGTGAGGCGAGGAGCCAGGGTCGTGGCCGGCCGCCAGTCGGTCACGACCAGGGCGACCGAGCTTCCGTCTCGCAGCCGCACGGGGACGATGCTGGTATGCCGTGGACCCTCCTGGTCGTCCAGCAGCAACCGCGGAGCGTTGGTGGCCCAGTGCGTCGGGCCGCCCGCCGCGAGCGTGCTGCGCACCTGCTCCTCGACCTGTGGCACCAGACTGTCGGCGCTCGCACCGACGGCCGCCACGACCTCCAACGGCACGGGCTTCGCCGACTCCTCCTCGTGGTCGGCGGCAGGGTTGGTGACCGGCTCGGTGGCGGGCTCGGCGAGGACCATCGCGGCCTGGGCACCGGTGGTCCGCACCGCCTCGGCGAGCACTGTCGCGACCACCGAGGACGGGTCGTGCTCGGTGACCAGCGAGCGGTTCACCTTGCGCACCGCGGCCACCGCCGCGCTCTGGCTGGCCGCCTCGAGACGCCGGCGAGACAGATCCACCGAGACGCCGACCACGGCGGCGAGTGTCTCCACCATCGACTCGTCCTGGGCGGTGAACGGCTCGCCCCCGGCCTTCTCGGTCAGGTACAGGTTGCCGAACACAGCCGAGGCCGTACGGATCGGCATCCCGAGGAAGGTGCGCATCAGGGGGTGGCCCGGGGGGTACCCGACGGCGTCCGGTTCCCGGGTCACGTCATGCACCCGCACGCCGCGGGAGTCGCGGAGCAGCCTGCCCAGCAGGCCGCGACCCATCGGGGGCTCCCCGATGGCCGCGCGCTCCTCCAGGGTCAGGCCATGGGTGATGAAGTGGCTCAGCCGCTGCGGCTCCGCCTCGGCCAGCACGCCCATGGCTCCGTAGCGCGCGCCGGTGAGCTCGCAGGCGATCTCGACCGTGCGCCCCAGGACGTCGACAAGATCCTTGTCGGCTGCGGAGAGCTCACGCACGGCACGCAGCAGCAGCGCCATCCGCGCCTCCGGCGTCTGCTCGGGCACCGACAGTGGGTCCATAGGACTGTGAGCCTAGCCCGCACCGCAAAGCGTCGGGCCCGGCGAGCGCCCGGCTCGGACGGGGACCTTCGGCCCTGGCTGAGAACCGACGGCGTGAAGAGACTGGTGACATGGACCCCACCCCCGGCTCCAGCCAGGTCGAGCATCTCGACCTGGCCACCTGCTGGACCCTGCTGCGCGAGGCCAGCACCGGCAGGTTGGCCGTGGTCCGTGACGGGGCCCCGGACATCTTCCCGGTCAACCACGTGGTCGACCACGGGACGCTGGTCTACCGCACTGCGGACGGAGCGTTGTTCCGAGCGACCCTGCACCACGACGTGGCCTTCGAGGTCGACGGCCACGAGGCCGGCACGGGTCAGGCGTGGAGCGTCGTGGTCCGGGGGTGGGCCACCGAAGGACGTCACCTCACCGACGTGGTCGAGTCGCTGCAGCTCCCGCTCGCGCCGTGGCAGCCCGGAGCCAAGCCGCGCGTCATCCGGATCGAGCCCCACACCGTCACCGGCCGCCGCTTCACCATGACCGACTCGTCGCGTCACCACACCGTCTGAAAGGCAGAGGAGAACCATGGACACCACTACCACCAGCTCGCGTCCCGTCGTCGTCGGCTACGACGCCTCTGACTCCGCGTCGGTCGCGCTCACCTGGGCCGGGCAGCTGGCCGAGGCCACGGGCAGGGACGTCACGGTGCTGTACGCGGCTCAGGCGATCGTCTACGCCCAGGACGTGTCCTACGGCCTGCGCAGCTCGCAGCAGCAGAGCGAGTTCGCCACGCAGATCGCCGAAGAGGGCGCGAAGAAGGTGCGCGCCGCGCACCCGTCGCTGAAGGTCGACGCCGTCGGCTCCCTCCTCAGCGCCGCCGTGGCTCTGGACGAGGCGTCCACGACCGCCTCCCTCATCGTCGTGGGCAGCCACGGTCGGGGACGCTTCGGCGCCGCGCTCCTGGGCTCGACCGCGTACGCCGTGAGCGGTCACGCCCGGTGCCCGGTGATCGTGGTGCGAGACGCCGAGTCGCCCCTGCCGAACCCGGCCCGCCCCGTCGTCGTGGGTGCTGACGGCTCCGTCGGCGCCGACCGCGCGGTCGCGGCCGCCGCCGACCTGGCCGAGCAGTGGAAGGCGCCGTTGGTGGTGACGACCTCCTGGACCCCACCCCCGCCCGACCCCTGGGAGCGGCCACCCTTCGGCTACACCAGCACCGAGGCCTGCTTGAAGGCACGGGAGGCCAAGGCGACCGGGCACAACGTCGAGGCCCTCGACCGGGTCCGCGCGAAGCACCCCGACCTGCAGGTGGAGGGGACCGTGCCGGAGGCACGACCGGAGGACGCGGTGATGACGGCGGCACCCGGTGCGGCGCTCCTCGTGCTGGGCTCGCGCGGACACGGGACGCTGGCCAGCGTCCTCCTGGGCTCGACGGCACGCTCGGTGCTGCATCAGACCACGATGCCGGTCATGGTCGTGCACTGACCCACCCGGCTCCGCCTGGGGCGTTCGCCGGACCTGAGCCGCGTCGGGCTGTCGCTAGAGTCACCGCATGGCGCTCGGGACACACAGTCATTCCGAGGACGCACGCAACGCCGACATCCTGATCTGGGTCAACGGCCGGCTGCTCCCCCGGGCCCAGGCCGTCGTCTCCGTCTTCGACGCCGGGTTCGTCCTCGGCGACGGCGTCTGGGAAGGCCTGCGGGTCCACCACGGCCGACCCCTGTTCCTGGAGCAGCATCTCGACCGGCTGTGGGAAGGCGCGCGCGCCATCATGCTCGACATCGGCATGACCCGGGCGCAGATGAGCCAGGCCATTGCCGAAACCCTCGCGGCCAACGAGATGACCGACGGGGTCCACGTACGCCTGATGGTCACGCGCGGGCCCAAGTCGACGCCGTACCAGGATCCGCGGGCGAGCGCCGGGCCGGCGACCGTGGTCATCATCGCCGAGCACAAGGCGGCCCTGCCGGAGACCGTGGAGCGGGGTATCACCCTGTTCACCACCCACGTGCGCCGCGCCCATCCGGACACGCTCGACCCGCGGATCAACGCGCACAGCAAGCTCAACGACATCCACGCGTGCATCCAGGCCGCGAACGCCGGCGCGGACGAGGCGCTGATGCTCGACCCGGACGGCTTCGTGGCCACGTGCAACAGCACCCACTTCTTCATCGTCGTGGCCGACCGGGGCCAGGGCGGTGGGCCGGCGGTATGGACATCCGACGGTCGCTACTGTCTGCACGGCATCACCCGCCGCGCCGTGCTCGACGTATGCGCCACAGCCGGCATCCCGGCCCGCGAGACGACCTTCTCCCTCACCGAGGTCTACAGCGCGAGCGAGGCCTTCGTCACCGGCACGTTCGCGGGCGTGGTGCCGGTGACCTCGGTCGACGGGCGCACCATCGGCGACGGCACCCGCGGCCCGATGGTGCGCCGGCTGCAGGACCTGTACGCCGATCACGCGGCGGCCGACATGGCGCGCCAGGACCGGGCATGAGCCCTGACGGCGAGGGCATCACCCGGGTGGGGATGTGGTCAGGCCCACGCAACATCAGCACCGCGATGATGCGCTCCTGGGAGAACCGCCCGGACACGGTCGTGGTCGACGAGCCGTTCTACGCCGCGTACCTGCATCGCACAGGCCTGGACCATCCCGGCCGGGAGGAGACCCTCGCCTCCCAGCCGGTCGATCCCTCGGTCATCGTGCGGCAGCTGCGTGCTCTGCCCGACTCAGGGGCAACCGTGGCCTACGCCAAGCACATGAGTCACCACATGCTGCCCACGGACGACGTGAGCTGGACCCTCGACTTCCACAACGTGCTGTTGCTCCGGGACCCCGGTGAGGTCGTGGCTTCCTACACCCGGTCGCGGCAGTCCTGCGAGCCTGCGGACATCGGTGTGCCCCAGCAGGTCCGGCTGTGGCAGGAGTGGCAGGCCGCGGGCATCGAGGTGCCGGTCATCGACGCCGCCGACTTCCTGCGCGACCCCGAGTCCTACCTGCGGTGGCTGTGCGCCTGGCTCGGCATCGACTTCGCCCCGCAGATGCTGCGCTGGCCCTCGGGCCCGCGGGACACCGACGGGGTGTGGGGCGGTCATTGGTACCAGGCGGTGCGGGCGTCCACCGGCTTCGGGCGGTACGCGCCGCGCGAGGTGCGGCTCGAGGGGCACCACGCCTGGGTCGCCGAGTCCTGCCGCCCCCTGTACGAGATGCTGCGGGAGCACCGGCTGCTGCTGTGACCCTCCTGTCCCCCGGCCATCACGAGGCACGGGACGTCGGCCATGCTGAAGACTGACTCGTGGCGGACCGCCGCGCGAGCAGGGCACGACGGAAGGCCGGAGATGACATCGCACACCCCACCGAAAGACGTGCAGGAGGCGGCCCAGCGGGCCCTGGGTTGGATCGAGGAGGGAAGGGCCGGCCGCGGGTTCAGCGACACCGGCCGTACCCGCGCCCAGCAGCTGGCCCGCGGGGACGCCGTGAGCGATGAGGTCATCGAACGGATGCGGCAGTACTTCTCCCGACACGCCCCGGACAAGCAGGCCGAGGGCTTCACCTCGCCGGGCGAGGGGTTCCCCTCACCCGGGCGGGTGGCGTGGGACGCCTGGGGCGGCGACCCCGGCGAGCGCTGGGCCAACAGCGAGACCATCGACAACGACTCCTAGGTCACTCCCGGCACGGGCGAGCGACCTGAGGTCCGCGACGGTCGTCCGCAGCGGGCGCGACACCAGCCGCCGAGCCTCCGGCGTTGCCCTGCCGAGGTACCGATGAAAGAGTGCGGCGGGTAGCCCTGCTGGTCAACGACGATCGGAACCGCCTATGTCCACTGCCCTCATCCTCGACTGCGATCCCGGACACGACGACGTCTTCGCCCTGCTGCTGGCCTACGGCCACCCCGACGTCGACCTGCTGGCCGTGACCACCGTGGCCGGGAACCAGACCCTGGAGAAGGTCACGCGCAATGCCCTGTCCGTGGCACGGGTCGCCGGGTTCACCGACGTCCCCATCGCCGCCGGCTGTGACCGCCCCCTCGTGCGCGCGGCCCAGGTCGCCGACGACGTCCACGGCGAGTCCGGGCTGGACGGGCCCGAGCTGCCGGAGCCGGTGCACCAGGTGGAGTCGCAGCACGCGGTCGACCTCATCATCGAGGCCGTCATGAGCCGCGAGCCGGGAACCGTGACCCTGGTGCCGACCGGTGCCCTCACGAACATCGCCATGGCGGTGCGCAAGGAGCCGGCCCTGGCCGAGCGGGTCAAGGAGGTCGTGCTGATGGGCGGGGGGTACCACGAGGGCAACTGGAGCCCGGTCGCCGAGTTCAACATCGCGGTCGACCCGGAGTCGGCCCATATCGTCTTCAACGCGCCGTGGCACGTGGTCATGGTCGGGCTTGACGTGACCCACAAGGCTCTGGCCACCCCGGAGGTCGTCGAGCGCATCAGGTCGCTCGGCACCGGGCCGTCGCGGTTCGCCGTCGAGCTGCTGGAGTTCTTCGGCGAGATGTACCAGGACACCCAGGGCTTCGACTCACCGCCGGTGCACGACCCCTGCGCGGTCGCCTACGTGATCGACCCCTCGGTGATGACGACCCGGCGCACGCCCGTGGACATCGAGCTCTCCGGCGCCCTGACCACGGGGATGACCGTGGCGGACTTCCGTGCGCCGGCCCCCTCCGACTGCACCACCTCCGTGGCGACGACACTGGACCACGGCCGATTCTGGGACCTGATGGTGGACTGCCTGGAGCGCATCGGAGAGGTCGAGCTGTGAGCGGCGGGGACGCCGGCACGGGTGAGATCGTCGTCTTCGGCTCGCTCAACGCGGACCTCACCGTGCGGGTGGAGCGCTTCCCCGAGCCCGGCGAGACCCTGGGTGGGTCCGAGCTGGTCACGGCCCCGGGTGGCAAGAGCTCCAACCAGGCCGCGGCGGCTGCGGTGCTCGGCTCCTCGGTGCGCCTGGTGGGGGCGGTCGGTGACGACTCGCACGGGTCGTTCCTGCTGCAACAGGCGAGGGACGCCGGGGTCGACACCTCGGGCGTCATCCAGGACGAGGAGCACGCCACCGGCTCAGCGATGATCGTGGTCGACGCCGCCGGAGAGAACACGATCATCGTCTCCCCGGGAGCGAACGGAGGCCACCAGGCCGAGACCGCGCGGCAGACCGACCTCGAGGGAGCGGCCGTGCTGTGCCTGTGCCTGGAGGTGCCGCTGGCAGCCGTGGAAGCCGTCGCCGAGCAGGCACGCAGTTCGGGGACCCAGGTCATCCTGAACCTCTCCCCGTACACGAGCGTGAGCGACTCGCTGCTGCAGGCCACGGACGTTCTCCTGGTGAACCAGAGCGAGGCGGAGCTGCTGCTGGACGCCGAGGTGGACGGCGACTGGTCGGCCGCCCTGGAGCGGCTGGTGGATCTGGGTGTCGAGCGCACCGTGGTCACCCTCGGCGCCGACGGGGCCGTGGTGCTGGACGGTACGGCGGAGGCCCCCGAGCAGGTGGTGGCGATCGACTCCCCCGCCGTGGACGCGGTGGACACCACGGGCTGCGGCGACGCGTTCACGGGCGCCGTCGCGCACGCCCTGGCCACCGGGAGCTCGCTGGTCGAGGCCAGCAAGCTGGCGGCCCGGGTCGGTGCCCTCGCGGCGACTCGTGAAGGCGCCCAGTCCTCCTACGGCGCGTTCGCCGATCTGCCGCCGGAGTGAGCAGGGCCAGCCCTCAGAGGACCAGGACGCGGCTTCCCATCGTCATCACCGACTCGGCCCAGATCATGTCCATGGCGGCCACGGAGACCCGGGCGCACCCGTGCGATGCGGGCACCGGCGGAATCGACCGCGACCCATGGACGGCGTAGTTGCCGGAGTAGAACATCGGGCGCCACATCTGCCCGAGCTCGCCGCCCTTCCACCCCGACGGGTGCTGCAGCCAGACCGAGAAGTCGCCGGGGCGCGTGACCGCGGTGTACGTCCTGCCCTTGAACACGTACTGCTCGCCGTTGGCCGTCGAGGTGTTGAGCACGGTCGTCGTCGACCCCCCGCGCACGATGAGGATGATCTGGCTGGCCAGGTGCACCTCGACGTGGTCTCCTCCGTCCGCCGGGCTGGGGCGCGAGCCCGAGGCCAGGGCCGCACGGACATTCGGGCCGATCACCCCGTCACGGGAGAGCCCGTGGGCCTTCTGCAGCGCGAACACCGCTTGCTGGGTGAGGTGGCCGAACCCTCCGTCGGTGGTGCCGAGCCAGTAGCCGCCGGCGGCCAGCTGCTGCTGCAGAGCCTGGACCTGCTGGCCTCGGTCACCGATGCGGTAGAGCGCTGTCCCGGCGCTCCCCTCGGCATCCGGGTTCTCGGTGCCCTCCGGCTGCTCCTCGGCCGCAGCCCGCCGCGCGGCTTCCTCCGCTTTGTCGGTTTCGGCGGCGCGCTCCGCCTCCTCGTCTGCCCCAGTCAGCGCCTTGCCGCGGGCGAAGGCGTCCTGCGCGCCTTCCATCGCCGAGACCAGCGCTCCCGCCGCCGTGACCAGACCGGACTGGACGAAGCGACGACGGCGCATCGACGTCCCTGCCAGCTGCCCCAGCGCGCGACGTGATGATGCGGACAACCGTCCCCCTCCCGTGTCGTGCAGTAGTAACGCAGAGAGCAGCCGGCAACGCGGCGAAGCCAGGCCTGACTTGGGAGAACTGTGACCTGAGGCCGGGCCGGCGCACCCGGAGTGGGGGTACCTCCTGGGAGAAGCGCCGTCGAGGTCGATCAGCGCACTGTCGTGGTTCGTGGTGCGTGCCGCTGGTCAGCACTTCGCCATGCTGGTGGGCAAGAGCCACTCGGGTCAGGTCCGGGCGGGCCGCGCAATGGGTGGCCTCTACGCATACCGGCGTCGGGCTCCACGTGAGGGACCTCTATCGTCGAGGCCATGAAGGCAGCACCGGGCATCGAGCCTGCCCCACCGCCGTGGCAGCAGGCGGCGAGGGTGAGCGCCAGTGGCACGGTCGTCGAGGTGCACGAGCTGCGCAAGCGGTACGGCTCGCGGGGACCGGAGGCGCTCAAGGGGGTCAGCTTCAGCGTCCGGGCTGGGGAGATCTTCGGCCTGCTCGGCCCCAACGGCGCGGGCAAGACCACGACGATCGGAGTGCTCACGACGCGGGTGCGGCCGACCGGCGGCTCGGCCTCGGTCGACGGGATCGACGTCGCGCACGATCCGCAGGGGGTCAAGCGCCGGATCGCGGTCATGCCGCAGCGGGCCAACCTCGACCGGGCCCTGACCGCGCGGGAGAACCTCACCTTCCACGGCGCCTACTTCGGCGTGACCCGGTCAGACCGCCGCCGGCGCGCGGACGAGCTGTTGGAGCAGTTCGGGCTGGCCGACCGTGCCGACGACCGGGTCGACAACTACTCCGGCGGCATGGCCCAGCGGCTGATGATCGCCCGGGCCCTGATGCACCAGCCGGTCGTCCTGTTCCTCGACGAGCCGACGACGGGCCTGGACCCGCAGTCGCGCCTCTTCCTTTGGGACCGGGTGGCCGAGCTGCGCGCGGCCGGCACGACCATCCTGCTGACCACCCACGACATGGCCGAGGCCGACCGCCTCTGCGACCGGATCGCCATCGTCGACCACGGGGAGCGCATCGCGCTCGACACCCCCGACGGGCTGCGCAGCCTGCTGCCCGGTGGCCACGGCGTCGAGGTGGTGCTGCGCGCCGAGGCCGACCCCGTCGAAGCCTTCGGGTCCCTCGGCGCGGCTGAGTCCGCGGCCATCGAGGACGGACAGTGGCGCGTGCGCTGTTTCGCCGACGTCGAGCTCGGCGACGTCATCGCTGCCGCCGAGCGGCACGGCGCCGAGGTGCTCGACGTGCACCGCCTGGAGGGCAGCCTGGAGGACGTCTTCGTCCACCTGACCGGCCGGGAGCTGCGATGAGCACGGGCATCGCCCAGCGCGCCACTGCCCGCCGAGCTTTCCTCGGCCTGCTGCAACGCGACGCCTGGAACACGCTGCGCCACGACCTCGCCGGCTTCCTGGCCCAGGCACTGCTGCAACCCCTCGCCTTCCTGTTCGTCTTCGGCCGGGTGCTGCCAGAGATCGGCGCGGCGGGGCCCGACTACGGCGACCAGCTGCTGCCGGGGATCATCGCCCTGACCCTGGTGCTGACCGGCCTGCAGAACGTCGCGCTCCCCTTGGTCATCGAGTTCTCCTTCACCAAGGAGATCGAGGACCGCCTGCTCGCCCCGCTGCCTCCGTGGGCGGTGGGGCTGGAGAAGGTCGTGTTCGCCACCGGGCGCGCCATCGTGGCCGCCGCGCTGATCCTGCCCCTCGGCGCACTGATCCTGCCCGGTGGCCTAGACCTGGCCGCGGCCAGCTGGCCGGTCTTCCTGCTCCTGCTGCTGGTCGGCGGCTTCGCCGGTGGAGCGATCGGCCTCGTGCTCGGCACCCTCGTCCCGCCCAACCAGATCAACGTGGTGTTCGCCGTCGCGCTCACCCCGCTCATCTTCACTGGCGCCACGTTCTACCCCTGGCAGTCGCTGGACAGCCTGCGCTGGTTCCAGCTCATCACCCTGCTGAACCCCCTGACCTATGTCTCCGAGGGCATGCGCGGTGCACTGACGTCGGCTCCTCACCTCGGGCCCGGGTGGATCGCGCTCGGCGTCGGGGTCTCGACCGCCGGTTTCCTCCTCTTCGGGATGCGTGGGTTCCTGCGGCGCGCCGTCGACTGACCCTCCACCTGCAGGTGCGGGCAGGCGCGAGGACCGGGCCGTCCTCGCGCACGAAGTGCTCGCATTCGGCCTTCTGCGCCCCTAAAGTCGAGACACGGCATGCCTGGGGGCGCCGGGGGGTCTCGGGGCCTGGGGCCCGGGCGGGTGACAGGGGGAACGATGAGCGATATCGCATGGTGGCCGTGGGTCCTGGTCTACCCAGTCCTCGTGGTGGGGGTCATGGTGACCTTGTGGGCGCTGCAGCGAGTGCGGCCGACGTTCGGTCGACGCACAGCCATCGCCCTCTCGATCCTGGCCGCGGCGACGTACCTCGTCTGGCGGGTGCTGTTCACGCTGCCCACCGACTCGGGGCTCGCGCTGGTCGTCGGCATCGTCCTGGTGACGGTGGAGATCATCGGGTTCGTCCAGCTGCTGGCGTTCGCCGTCGTGGTGTGGAAACCGGTCGCCAGCCCGGCACCGCCGCTCAGCAGCTTCTCCCGCCTCCCCTCCGTAGACGTGTTCATCGCCACCTACAACGAGTCGCCCGCCATGCTGCGACCGACCATCGCGGGGGCCATGGGGATGCGGTACCCGGGCCGGGTGACCGTCTACGTCTGCGACGACGGAAGCCGCGACGAGGTGCGGGAGATGGCCGAGGAGCTCGGCGCCGTGCA
The DNA here is from genome assembly GCF_035267225.1 of Ornithinimicrobium sp. Classification (GTDB taxonomy): domain Bacteria; phylum Actinomycetota; class Actinomycetes; order Actinomycetales; family Dermatophilaceae; genus Ornithinicoccus. Next base: position 12,789 of record NZ_DATFMA010000049.1, on the reverse strand, counting down.
TGTACAGCGGGAGGAGCACTCGCACGCCAAAGCCGGCAACCTGAACCATGCGCTGACGGTGAGCGACGGCGACATCATCGTCACCCAGGACGCAGACATGATCCCGCGGACGAGCTTCCTCGAGGCGTCGATCGGCTTCTTCGTCGACGAGGACCTCGCCTTCGCCCAGGCACCACAGGCCTTCTACAACGAGGACCCGTTCCAGTTCAACCTGTTCTCCGGGCACTCCCTGCCCAATGAGCAGGACTTCTTCATGCGCACCCTGCAAGCGGGCAAGGCGCGCTTCAACGCGGTCACCTACGTGGGGAGCAACACCATCTTCCGCCGGACCGCTCTGGAGGAGATCGGCGGCTTCGCCACCGGCGTCATCACCGAGGACATGGCCACCGGCCAGCTTCTCCAGGCAAGCGGAAGGAAGTCGGTGTTCGTCCCCGACGTCATCGCGGCCGGACTGTCTCCGGAACGGCTGGGAGACATGCTGACCCAGCGGGACCGCTGGGCTCGGGGCAACATCCAGGCCGCCAAGAAGTGGAACCCCCTGACCCTGCCCGGTCTGACACCGATCCAGCGCTGGCTCTACCTGGACGGCGTCGTGTACTGGTACTTCGGGGTCTTCAAGCTGGTCTACGTGCTCGTACCGCTGATGTTCCTGATGTTCGGCATCCCTGCCCTGGACACCGACCTCGAGTCGCTGGCCGTGTTCTGGTTTCCAGCGTTCATCGCCTCCATGCTCAGCTTCCGCATCGTGGCCGACCGCAAACGCAGCGCGCTGTGGAGTCACATCTACGACCTCGTCATGACCCCCACCCTTGCCGTCTCGGCGCTGGCCGAGACGCTGGGCGTGAAGGTGACGTCCTTCGCCGTCACCCCCAAGGGACGCCTGAGCAGTGACCGTGAGTTCCAGTGGAGAGTGGCAGCGCCGCACATGGTGCTCGTGCTCATCACGGTTCTCGCGCTGGTGAACACCTTCGGGCTCGGCCGCGTGGCGAGCGACATCGCACTGATCAGTGCGTTCTGGGCGCTCTACAACCTGCTGGGGTTGGTCATGGCCGTGCTGACCTGCATCGAACGACCCCGACTGCGCGCTTCCGAACGCACCCGGGTAGACCTGCCGGCGCAGGTCGAGGTCCCCGGCGCCGGGCTCCTGGAGGCCCGCGTGGTCGATCTGAGCGTCGGTGGCGCGCGTGTCGACATACCCTGGACCCGTGACATCGCAGCGAAGGACTTTGTCCGACACGGGTACACGCCGAGCGCCGTGCTCCTGCCGGACGTGGGTCGGTTACCCGGAGAGGTCCGGTGGGTCGTCACCCGCGACGACGGTCTGCAGGTCAGCTTCCGCTTCGACCCGATCCCCGGCGCACAGACGGTGGCCCTGGTGAGCATCATCACGAGCTCGCCCTGGTGGGTGCGCGACGACCGGGAGCTCGCCGCGTACGTGGTCATGGCCGCGGGCCGTACTGTCTCGGGGACGATGACCCCCGCCTCCTCGCATGCCCGGCAACAGGCGCGTCAGCTCCACACTCCTGCCGCGACGTTGGCCGTGCTACAGCCGACCCCGTCACGGGAGGGGCCGACCGGCACGCCGGACTCCTCGGGCCGTTCACCGCTGACGCTGCGACCGGCCGAGGCTGAACCGGTGGATGCCCGGGTCGAGGACATGAGCTTCAACGGATGCCGCCTTCGCACCGACCTCGCTCTGCAGAGCGGGCAGCTGGTGCAGGTGTCCATCCCGGAGGCGCTGCCCGGGCCGGAGGTCGCCGAGGTCCGATGGGTGCGGCACCGCCGAGGCACCTGCACAGCAGGTCTGCTCTTCCGCCGAGATGACCACCCCGAGAGCGAGAACCCGTGACCCTGAGTTCGCCGGCTGAGGAGGAGAAAGAAGGAAGGGAGGCGCCTGCGGGCCTGCGCTCGGACGTTGATGGGGCGGTGGAACGCGGCGAGCTGGCTCTGGCCTACCAGCCGGTGGTCTGGCTCCCGACCGGGCTTCCGCTGGGGTTCGAAGCCCTGCTGCGATGGAACCATCCGGTGCACGGCGTCATCCCGCCGGCCGATCTCGTGCCGGCAGCCGAGGCGACCGGCGCGATCATCGACATGGGGCGCTGGGCCCTCCGGGAGTCGCTGCGCCAGATGGGCCGGTGGCGGGACGAGCTGCCCGGCTGCAGCGACCTCATGATCGCGGTGAACATCTCCGGGGTGCAGATGCAGGACCCAGGCTTCGGCGCCATGGTGCGCGAGGCCCTGACATCCTCGAGCCTCGACCCCGAGGCGTTGCTGCTCGAGCTCACCGAGTCCGTCCTCCTGCCCGACACGGTGCGTACCACTGCCGGTGTCCGCGAGCTTCGGGCGCTGGGGACGCGAGTGGCCATCGACGACTTCGGGACCGGCTTCTCTTCCTTGACCTACCTGCGAGAGCTGCCGGTCACGACGATCAAGGTGGACCGGTCTTTCGTACACGACCTGCAGCGTCCGGGGTCACGTTCCCCGCAGATCGTGCGAGCGGTGCTGAGCCTGGCCGACAGCCTCGGGCTGGAGACCATCGTCGAGGGTGTCGAGACGACCGCACAGGAGGCCCAGCTGCGCGAGATGGGTGCCACCCTGGCCCAGGGTTACCGCTGGTCCCGCCCTCTGGACCCGGTGGACGTACCGGTCTGGCTGGCCGCCTCCGCGCGAGATGACCAGCACTAGCGGTCCAACGCGGACCGCATGCGCTGCATCAGTACCGGCACACTGACCGGCTTGGCGATGTGGTCGATGGCGCCGAGCCGGTGCGTGCGCCCGATGTCCCGGTCGGACACGTGCGAGGTCAGCATGATGACCTGGGTGTCGCGCAGGATGCCCGCGTCCGCGAGGCGGGCGAGCACCTCGGGCCCGTTCAGCCCGGGAAGGTCCCAGCCGAGCAGCACGAGCCGGGCGCGTAGCCGGGGCGGGTCGCCCGCGAGCGCCGCCGCCGCATGGTCGCCATCGCTGATCCGCTCGGTGGTCCATCCGCGGGTGTGGATGGCCTCCGCCAGGAGCGAGGCCAGGGCCTGGTCGTCCTCCACCACGACAACGTCGCGGAGACCGTCGTCCCCTGGGCTGTCATCGGAGCCCGCAGGCAGCACCCGGTCCCGGCCTCGTTCCTTGGCGACGTACAGCGCGTCGTCGGCAGCGCGGAAGAGCGTCTGGATCTCGTCGCCATCGCGCCGGTACTGGGCCACCCCAGCACTGAACGTCGTGCGGAAGCCTGCACCTCTGGCGTCGCGGTGGACGACAGCCCGCTGGGCCTCCAGCACCTCGGCGACGCGATGCACCGCGTCGGCGCACCGCATCCCGTACATGGCCACGAGGAACTCCTCGCCACCCCACCGAGCGACAAGGTCCTGGCCGCGGAACGCGGCGCGCAGGCGCGCCCCGAGGGAACGCAGCACCTCGTCCCCGGCCAGGTGGCCGTGCTCGTCGTTCACCGCCTTGAAGTGGTCGAGGTCGAGCACCGCGAGGGACAAGGCCTCGTCGTACCGGTCGGCCGCACCTCGCAGGCGGTCCAGCGTCTCCATCGCCTTGCGCCGGTTGGCGGCACCGGTCAACGGGTCGGTCTCGGCCAGCCGCCGGTAGAGGCGGAAACGTTCCAGCCGGTTGGAGATCCGCATCACCAGCTCGCGGTGATTGATCGGCTTGGTGACGTAGTCGTCGGCCCCAGCCGCGAACACCTCCTCGACGATGTTCGAGTCGGTCACCGCGGTCAGGAAGAGGACGGAGGTCTGGCTCCACCGGGGGTCGCTGCGGACGGCCCGGCACAGGGCGACGCCACTGACCTCGGGCATGTCCACGTCGAGGATGAGCTGGTCGGGGGCCACCTGCTGCAGCACCTCCCAGAACCGGGTGGGGTCCGACAGGGTGGTCACGCTGACCCCCTCCGCGTTCAGCAGGCTCGAGACCACCTCCAGCACCGCGGGGTCGTCGTCCACCGCCAGGATGCGGATCCCCTCCAGACGTTGCGCCTCCAACAGCTCCTGAGCGGCGTCCAGCGCTCGACGGGCCTCCACCGGAAGGTTGAGGAAGCCTCTGCCACCCCACCGCGCGACCTCGACCCGGTCGACCTGCCCGTCCGGCGGAGTCAGCACGATCGTCGGCACCACCGTCGGCCCGGTGGTCAGCGAGCTCATCACCCGCTGCAGACCCTCCGGGTCTCCGTCGGCAGCGACCAGCGCGACATCCGGCACGGGTTCGAGGTCGAGGTCGTCCTGCGTCGCTCGCGCCTCGACTCGCAGCCCACGCTCGGCCGCCTCTCGGCGAACCTGACCGATGAAACCGTTGTCGTCACTGACCAACAGCAGCACCGGCCCGTCGACGCCGCTGTCAGCGGTGGCGGGTGCAGGCGCGACAGCCTGCGGTCCCTCGTCCAAAGCCGAACGGAGCTCTGCGCCGAGCGTGCGCAGGCGCTCCGGCTCGACCCGCTCACCGACGTGCATCCGGGAGAAGAGCTCCTCCATCTCCCGTGCGGCTTCCGTCACCCGGGGCAGGCCGAAGGTACCTCCGGCCCCCGCAAGCTTGTGCGCCTGCCGTCGGGCGCCTTCCGCGCCCTCGGCGTCCAGGTCGGCCGCCGAGGCCGCCATCACCGCGGCCTCGATGTCGGCGTACTGCTGGTCGAAGACACCGCGGTAGCGCTCGTAGATACGCTGCACCGCGGGCCCGGTGGCCGATGGGTCCGTGTGCTCGCTCATGGCACCCGGGGAAGCACGAGTGCCCCGACGAGCTGCAGCACGCGCTGCTCGAACTCGTCGGGGCTGACTCGTGTCTTGGTGAAGATGATGGCGCCGTCCTCGCGGAGCTGACTACGGTCCGCCGGGGCGATGTCGTACCCGGTGTAGACCACAACCGGCACGCCCCCCAGGTGGCCCTGAGCGCGCAGGCTGTGCAGCAGCTCCACTCCGTCGCCGTCCGGCAGCTTCAGGTCCAGCACGATGAGGTCGGGCTGCATCTCCGGCACCAGGGAGCGGGCGGCGGCGGCGGTGTCCACGTGACGCGAGTCGACACCGTGCCCCTGGAAGGTCGTGATCAGGACGTCGGCGAGGTCCGCGTCGTCTTCGACGACCAGAGCGCGCAGCTGGCCGGAGCCATGGGCGATGGCCCGCTCCAGCACCGAGGCCAGCGACTCGGTGTCGAACGGTTTGGGCACCCACCCCTCGTAGGTGGAGGGCTCGGGCGAGTCCTCGCGCTCGGACAGGATGCTGAGGATGACCACGGGCACGTCCGCGGTGGTCGGCTCCGCCCGTAGCCTGCCGAGCACCTGCCAGCCGTCGGTGCCTGGCATGATGAGGTCCAGGACCACGGCGTCCGGGGGCTCGGCCAGGGCACGAGCCAGCGCCTCCTCCCCCGAGGACGCGGGGACCGCCCGGTAGTCCCGGCTCTCCAGGATGGTGCAGACGACCTCGAGCACCGAAGGGTCGTCGTCGACCACGAGCACCGTCGGGCACGAGTCCTTCCCGCCCCCTCGCGACGGGAGGTCGCGCCGGACGCGCCTGGGCGTGTCCTCGGTCTCCTCGTGGCGGTGCATGCCGGGGATACGCACCAGGAAGACACTGCCCTGGCCCTCCCCACTCTCCACCCAGATCCGCCCGTCGTGCTGCGTGATGATGCTCTCGCTGATCGCGAGCCCCAGGCCGGTGCCACCCTTGTCGCGGGAGTCCGAGGCGTCCACCTGCTGGAAGCGTCCGAAGATCGTCTCCCGCTTCTCCGCCGGGATGCCACGACCTTCGTCACCCACGGTGAACAGGGCGTCCTCGCCGTCCAGTCTCAGCGTCGCGGTCACGGCCGCGCCCTCGGGGGAGAACTTGATCGCGTTGCTCAGCAGGTTGACCAGCACCTGGGTGATCCGATCCCCGTCCGCCCAGATCGTCAGCGGCTCCACGTCCACCACCAGCTCGACGCCCGCCTTTGCGGCCATCGCCCTCATCGAGCTGACCGCCTGCTCCACCAGGGCCGCAGCGGCGACCACCTCGCGCTCCATCCGGACCGCGCCGGACTCCATCCGCTCGATGTCCAGGATGTCGTTGATCAGACGGACCAACCGGTCGGTGTTGGTCGTCGCGATGTCCAGCATGCGCTGCGCCGAAGGCGGCATCTCACCCAGCGCGCCACCGCTGAGCAACCCCAGCGAACCGTGTATGGACGTCAGAGGTGTGCGAAGCTCGTGACTCACCATGGAGACGAACTCGTCCTTCAACGCGTCCACAGCTCGCCGGTCGGAAATGTCGCGGAAGACGATGACGCCGGCCGTGTTCGCGTCGTCCCGGACCGGTGAGGCGGTGTACTCGGCCGGGTAGCTGGTCCCATCGGCCCGGTAGAACACGTCCTCCTTGGTGGCGCCTTCACCGGTGCCCTGGAAGGCCAGCACGATCGGGCAGTCCGCTGCGCCGTGGTCGGCCTCGTCCCCGGCGCCGTCATGCAACAGCGAATGCACGTCAAGCCGGGTCAGGTCGGCCATGTCGCGTCCGGTGAGGGAGGCGGCCGCCGGGTTCGCGAAGGTCCCGACACCCGCAGAGTCCACTCCGAGGATCCCGTCCCCGGCCGCGTCCAGCACCACCTGGTTGCGCCGTGCGAGCCTGGCGATCTTCACACTGAAACGACGGCCCGCGAAGACGATGCCGGCCAGCAACAGACCGAGGACCGCCACCAGGGCGTACCCGGCCCGTTGTGTCAGAGTCTCGTTGTCGCGCCGGTCCTCGTTGACCGTCGCAGAAAGGCCGTTGAGGTCACCCATCATCGACGCGAAGGCCTCGTCGAACATCTCGTCCTCCGGGGTCCCCTCCTGCTGGTCCGCGCCCGCGCTCAGACGGCTCTCGGTCAGCGTCTGAAACTGCTCGATCTCCGCACACAGGTCGTCGTACTGACCGTCCGAGGCCAGGGCCGGCATGGCTCTCACGTCGGTGTCGAGCGTCCGTCCACCGTTCTGAAGCGCCTGGCACTGCTGGCTCGCGTCCTCCAGCCTTCCCACCACGTCGGACTCCACGACGACCTCGTCGTCGCCGGCCAGCCACCCCGCCATCGCTAGTTGCGACTCGAGCACCGAGACCTCCATGGCCTGGGTCACCTCGCTCCACTGCTGGTCCCGCTGGGCGCTGGTGCTGCTGTACCAGGTCAACCAGCTACCGCTGAAGATCATGGTGACGAGCAGTGCCGCCAGCAGCAGGGTCGCCCGCTTACCGACGGCATTCACAGGGTCCATCCGAGGATCTCCGCTACCTGGGCAGCCAAGCTCATCGGGTCGAAGGGCTTCTTGATCACCCCAGCCGCTCCCAGCTCCTGCAGTTCCTGCCGCTCCGAGGTCCGGGTCTTGGCGGTCAGGAAGACCACCGGTATGTCGGCGGTCGCAGGATCCGCGCGCAGTCGGGCCAAGGTGCCAGGCCCGTCCAGGTCGGGCATCATGACGTCCAGGAGGATGGCGTCGGGGTGCTCGCTCGCGGCCAGAGCCAAGCCCTCGTGCCCACCGCTGGCTTGCCGCGTCTCCCATCCGGCAACGGACTCGAGGCTGAGCTGGGCGATCTCGCGAATATGGTCCTCGTCCTCGATGAGCAACACACGCACGACAGCCCCCTCGGCTCATCTTGCCGGGCCCCTGCAGCCCGCCTGCCCGCGATTGCTCGACGCTCGCCGCCACCGGGCGCGTCGAGCAGCAGCTCACGGATCACGATCATCCTAGCCGCACGCAGCCGCACGCAGCCGCACTCAACCGCGTACGGCCGCAGTCGCACCTCGTCCAGACTCACCCGCTCGGCCCGATGCCACGCCGAGGTGCGCTCGACCTGGTGTTGCGCGACGGTGCGCCGGCCCCATCTTCGCTAGGTTGAGGCGCATGCCTCGCCAGTACCAGTTCCGCACCGTCGACGGCCTCGAGACCGTCCAGATCGCGGTACGGGGTCGGCAGGTCCTGGCACGTCCGATGCTGAACTTCGGCCCCGGCTACACCCGCGCCCAGCGCAGCGCGCTGGGCCTCACCGGTCTGCTCCCCCCGGCGGTCAACACCATCGACGAGCAGCTGAAACGCGTCTACAAGCAGTTCCGGGCCCAGCCGGACAACCTCAGTAAGTACGTCTACCTCAACCAGCTGCAGGACCTCAACGAGATCCTCTTCTACCGCTTGGTCGCGGAGCACCTGGACGAGGCGCTGCCCATCATCTACACCCCCACGGTCGGTGAGGCGATCCAGAAGTTCAGCTCCACCTTCGACCGGGCTCGCGGCGTCCACCTGTCGATCGACGATCCGGACGGCATCGACGAAGCCCTCGAGTCGCACGGCCAAGGGCCTGACGACGTCGACCTCGTCGTGGTGACCGACTCCGAGGGCATCCTCGGCATCGGAGACCAGGGCGTCGGCGGCATCCGCATCGCCATCGGCAAGCTCGCCGTCTACACCACCGCAGCCGGCGTCCATCCCCTGCGCGGAGTGCCGATCGTGCTCGACGTGGGGACCGACAACCACGACCTGCTCAACGACCCGGCCTACCTCGGGGTGCGCCGGCCCCGCGTGCGCGGCTCCCAGTACGACGCGTTCGTCGCCAGGTTCGTGCAGTCGGTGCGCAAGCACTACCCGCACGCGCTGCTGCACTGGGAGGACTTCGGCGCCGACAACGCTCACCGGATCCTGGACACCTACCGCGACGAGCACTGCACGTTCAACGACGACATCCAGGGCACGGCCGCGGTGGTCGCCGCCGCCGCACTGGCTGCCGTCAAGGGCAAGGGCGAGCGGCTGCGCGACCAGCGCGTGGTCATCTACGGCACCGGCACCGCCGGGATCGGCGTGGCCAACCTCATGCGCGACATCATGGTGCACGAGGGCCTGACCCGCGACGAGGCACGCGAGCGGTTCTGGGGCCTCGGATCCCGGGGGTTGCTGCATACCGGCTCACGGATGCGCTCCTTCCAGGAGCCCTACGCGCGACAGGAGAACGAGCTCACCGACTGGGTGCTGACGAGCCCCGGTCGCTACGACCTTTCAGACGTGGTGCGCAACGTGCAGCCGACCATTCTCATCGGCACCTCGGCCCAGCCCTACGCCTTCGACGAGGCCTTGGTCACGCAGATGGCCGCGCACTGCGACCGCCCGGTCATCATGCCGCTGTCCAACCCGACCAGCCTGTCCGAGGCCGTCCCGGAGGACCTGCTTCGCTGGACCGATGGGCGGGCGATGATCGCCACCGGCTCGCCCTTCGCGCCGGTGACCTACCGGGGGGTGACCCACCAGATCGCGCAGGCCAACAACGCTCTGCTCTTCCCCGGCATCGGGCTGGGCACGGTGGCGGTGCGGGCCTCGCGGGTCACCGACGGGATGATCGCCGCCGCCTCGGAGGCGGTGGCCAGCATGGCTAGAGCAGGCAGAGCCGGCGCCCCGGTGCTCCCATCGATGAGCCAGCTGCGGGCCGTCTCTGCCGCGGTGGCGGTGCGGGTGGCGCAGGCGGCGGTGGACGAGGGCGTGGCCACCGTGCAGCTGGAGGACCCCCTCCACGACATCTACGCGCAGATGTGGGACCCGCAGTATCCCCAGGTCGACGTCGTCACCAGCATCGAAGAGCCGTCGGCCAGGCCTACCGAGCCCTGAGTCGGACTCCACTGGCCGCGGTGCGATGAGTGACACGCCACTCCTCGGTGCGTTCGGCAGCGGCGCCGGCCGCTACGACCGGCTGCGCCCGGCACCTCCGGCCGAGGCGGTGGACTTCGGCGTACCGATGGCGGCGGCGGACGTGGCCGACATCGGCGCCGGGACCGGCAAGCTGACCGTCCTGCTCGTCGAGCGAGGCCACCGCGTCGTCGCGGTCGAGCCGTCGGTCGCTATGCGCACCCGCCTCACCACGCGACTGCCCGGCGTGAGCGTCCGGGACGCGCGAGCGGAGGCGACCGGCCTGCCCGAGGCCGGCTTCGACGTCGTCACCTTCGCCCAGTCCTGGCATTGGGTCGACCCGGCCGCCGCCTCGCGCGAGCTCAGCCGCATCCTTCGGCCGGGTGGGTACGTCTCGATGCTGTGGACGATGCCCGACACCGGGGTGGCGTGGGTGGCGCCGATCCAGGCGGCCATGCACAGCATCCCCCTCGCCCAGCAGGTCGCTACCGGCCCCGACCGTCGGCGCGACCCGTGGCAGAGTCCGCCGAGCGGGCCGTTCAGCACCGGCGAACGTCTCACCACCCACTGGTCCCAGCCCATGCTTCGCGGTGATCTGCGCGAGCTCGTGACGACTCGCTCCTACTACCTGGAGGCCACGAGCGCCGAACAGAACGCCTTGCGTGAGGCGACGGCCCGCGCCGTAGCGGCCGAGTGGCCCGACCTGCCCGAAGAGTCGTCGGTGGACCTGCCGTACGTCACCACGGTGCTGCGCTACCGACTCTCCCCGGAGGAGTAGGTGCGGGCCCACCGGTCAGCGGGTCAGACGGATGCGGATCGCTTCTCGGGCCGTGGACGGGTCCACTACCTGGCCGCGCTGGGTGATCTGCACCGCTCGCGCGGCGACCAGCCGGCGGGCGGCCATACGCGCGGGCTCCATCAGGCCTCGCCACGCCTCGGTGTTGCCTGAGCCCGGCGCCGCGTCAGCCGAGTCGCTCGCCACCGCCCGGGCTGCGTCCGAGGGGCAGATCGTCGCTCCAGCCGCGCGCGCTCGTAGCAGCCTCAGGATGGTCGCCTCGAGCTGGAGGTCGGTGGCGTCCACCCCATGCCGACGGCAGGCGGAGGAGCAGTAGCGGACCTCTTCCCAGTCCCTCGCCCACTTCTTGCGCCACTGGATCTGACGCCCACACGAGGCGCAGGTCTTCTCCGGCGCGGCCTCGCCGGGTGCGCCGGTGCGTCCCATCAGCCGCGAAGGAATGCGCGATGTCGGGTCATCTCGCCACCACCGCTGGGGCGGACAGCCCATAGCGCTGTCGGATCCGGGCCAGCTCCGCCTCGTAGGCAGGCAGCATCGGAGCGGCTCGCCCGTGGTGGGTCCAGGTGTAGATCGTCGCCGGGTCGAACGAGCCGGCCGAACACAGTCGACACGCCCCGACACGCCTCGGCCGTCGGTGTCGGCGCACGGTATGACCGGCGGGGCACCGCCCCAGCCACGGGCCCTGCGCCCCCTCGGGGACGTCGTCCGTGCGGCGACCGTCGCAGCCGATGGCCACCGCCCGCGCCCGCCACACCTCGTCGTGGCCGTGTTCGGCACCGACGAGCGCGTGTGCGATCTCGTGCAGCATGGTGTTGCGGACCTCCTCGACGTCGCCGATCGCGGTCAGGTGCCGGCTGAGCCCGATCTGGCGACGATGGGGGCGACACACGCCGAACCGGGCCCGCGCGTGGTCCAGCACGATCGTCCAGTCGTCCAGCCCGTGCTCATGCAGCAGATGCCGCCCCAACCTGATCGCCTCTGCCTGGTCCATGACCCCATCATGGACCGCGCCACCGACGCTCCCCCAGATGGTGCGGCCGTGCTCCACCCGTCATCTCAGGAATCTGCAGGCCTCGCGGCCCCGCCACACGCTGAAGTCCCGGGAGCCGAGAGCTTTGCGCTCAGGCGCTGGGAGGCCCTGGGCTGGGCTCGGCTTCGGAGTCGGGGGAGTGAGCGGGGTTGGGGCCAGGGCCGCGCTCCGGCTCGGAGTCGGAGTCGGAGTCGGAGTCAGGCCCCGGCCCACGCTGCGGCTGACCCTCGGACTCCGGCCCGCTGGGGTCGGGTCCTGGTCCGTGCCCCGGGGTCTCGGGGTCGGCGACGGATTCGCCGTGGCCCGGTTCAGGGGTGGCGTCGGGCGAGCTGTCGGTCTGCATGGCTCGACACTACTCCTGCCGGCACTGACCCCGTGCCAGGCAACGAATCAGTCCGACACCGTGATCGGCGGCGGCGCAGCAGGCGCGACAAGGGGCGGGATGCCCGTGTGCACCCCGCCCCTGGTCTGTGTGTGCTCTTGCGACTAGATAGCCGCCTCGAGACCCTTGCTCTTCAGGATCTCGCGCTGGTTGGGGTTCACCGAAGGCCGGAACGGCACCTCGACGACCTCAGCGCGGACGGGCACGCCGGGGGTGTCGGCGTACACGTCGGGCAGGTGCACCCACAGCTCGGTGCCGATCTCGGTCGAGTCGACCGGCACGAAACCCATCGCGATGTTGGTGTCCAGCTCGGGGGAGAACCACGGAGAGGTGACGTAGCCGGTCGGCTCCGCGTCCTCGCCGGTCGAGATGAGCCAGTGGTCCGGGGCGTAGTCGGTGATCGGCTGGCCGCCCAGCTTCATCCCGACCATCTTGTGGGTGAAGGGAATCTCACCGGCCTCGATCCGGGACCGAGCCTCCTCCAAGGCGTACTTGCCGATGTAGTGGGCCTCCTTGGCCTTGGGGACCTGGTAGGCGAGGTTGGTCTGGAACGGGAGGGTCTCCACGTCCAGGTCCTGGCCCCACGACAGGATGCCGGCGGCGATGCGACGGTGGTGGGCCGGAGCGACCACCATCAGGTTGTGCGCCTTGCCCGCCTCGAGCACCGCGTTCCACATCTTCTCCGCGTGCAGCGTCGCGTCGTAGAGGTAGATCTCGTAGCCCTTCTCACCGGTGAACCCGGTCTGGGAGATGATGACGTCGCAGCCGTCGATGGTGGAGGCAAGAAGACCGTAGGTGGGGATCTCCGAGACCGCCGGGCCGAACAGGTCGTTCATGAGGGCCTCGGACTTCGGGCCCTGCACCTGCACCGGGGAGACGTCGATCTCCTTGATGGTGACGTCGAAGCGCATGCCGACGTTCACACCCTGCAGCCACAGCAGCAGGTCGCTGTCGGAGATGCTGAACCAGAACTCGTCCTCGGCGAT
>NZ_DATFMA010000048.1:0-17463 GCF_035267225.1 Ornithinimicrobium sp. | reverse complement strand
GGCCCCGGTCGCCCACCGACGGCGGTGGGGTAGCGCGGGGTGCGACAGGGCGAGGGCGATGAGCATCGCGGCCAGGGGCAGGACCACGACGACCTGTCTCCCCGGCCACCAGAAGCCGTGCATCGTCAGGGCGACGTAGACAGCCGTCAGCAGGCCCGCCGCCAGAGGCGCGAGCAGTGCAGGCAGGGAGCGTGGGGGGCTCGTGGCCCCCCCGCCCCGAGATCTGCCGGGGGCGGGCGCACCCGACCGCACCGGGCGTGTTAGCCCCCAGAGCAGCCCGACCGCGGGCACGACGAGGAGCCAGGCGGGTTGCCAGGCCACCAGGCCGTAGCCCTGGTCGACGAACAGGGCTACCCATCGCGTGCTCCGGCCCAGCAGGTCGGGGTCGAAGCCGACGGCGCTGAACTCCCCCCGGGACTGGAAGTGGTCACCGGCGGCGTAGGCGGTCCATCCGCCGTAGACGAGGCGATGCACGACGAGCCAGCCCACCGCGGACAGCGCCAGAGCCGCCGCGGTGACGGCGGCGAGCCGTCTGCTCGCTCGGGCCATTCGCAGCAGGCCGACCGCGGCCAGTGCCGCCGCGACCAGGGTGTACTTCGCCGCGAGCCAGGGAAGGGCGGAGACGGCGAGTACGAGGACGGCGGGGCGCACGGCGCGCCGCGCCGCTCCCGCGGCGACGGTATGCGGCGCGGAGCGCTCGCCGGGTCGATGCGGCGGCACGATGGCTCCCACCGCGACCAGCACGGCCAGAGCGGCGGCGATCTCCGGGTACACCTGGTGGCCGTAGACGGCCAGCGGTGGGCTGACGCCCGCGGCGACCGCCACCGCACCGGCGAGGACCGGCCGCACCTCCCACCGGGTCACCAGCAGCCAGACCGTGGCCGCGGCCACCGCACCGCCCAGGAGGGCCATCAGCGCCTTGGCTCCGACCCAGGCCGGCAGCCCCAGCGCCGGCGCGACCGCCACCGCGGGGGCGAGCATGAGAGGAAGCAGGGGGTCGTGCGGGCTGATCCGGCCCCCGTCGCTCTGCACCGCTGTCTGCACGGGTAGCGGCCCGGGGTGGAACGGACGAGCGCGCCCCTGCACACGCTCGTCCGAGATGTCCAGGTCGCCGTCCTCGACCAGGCTGATCGCGCTGAGCAGGTACTGAGGCTCGTCCACCGCCGCGGCGGCGTTCTGGGTGGCGGGTACGCCGACGCCGGCCAGGGCCACCAGGGTGCTGAGGGCGCCGGACAGAAGCGCGGCCAGGAGCAGGGACCGCTGCCCCGCCGCGGGACGGCCGGAGGTCGCAGGGGTCGAGAGCGTCGCGGGGGGCGTTCCGGGCCCGGGGACGCGCGCGTCCGGCTCACGCGTGGAGCGCAGGGTGTTCTGACGCTCGGAGGGGGGCGCGCTCATGCCGCCACCCGAGTGCTCGGCAGGCTCGCGACGGCGCGGGCCACCGCGTCGGCGAGGTGGGTGACGGGGACGCGGCCGGTCCAGTCGCGCAGCCGGGTGGTGTCGGCGGCGGTGTGCTCGACCTCCGAGTGCGCCGCGGGGACCGTCCGGAGCTGGGTGGGGATGCCGACGGCGGCGCACACGGCCGTGGCGAGCTGAGCCAGCGTATGACCCTGCCCGGTCCCCAGGTTCACCGTGCCGACCCGGCCCGACGCGACCAGCGCCGTCAGGCAGCGGGCCACCTCGCGCACGTCGGTGAGGTCGCGGGTCCGTTCCGGCGAGCCGAGGACGGTCACGTGCCCGGTGCTCCGGGCTTCGTGGGCCCATCGCGAGACCGCCATGTCGGCACGCTGGCCCTCGCCGAGCACGGTGAAGGGGCGCACGACGAGCGCGTGACCGCCGACGGCGGCGCGCTCGGCGCAGACGCGCTCCGTGGCCACCTTGCTCCTCGCGTATCCCCCGCGCGGCCGCAGCGGGTCGTCCTCCCGCAGCGTCCGGTGGCCTGGAGGACCGGTCGGCCCCGCCGGCAGGCCCCCGTAGACGGAGGAGGAGGACAGCACGACGGTGGGGGTGGCGAGCGGGGTGGCCGCGAGGACCGACCGGGCGGCGTCCACGTTGTCGCGCTGGCGCCGGAAGGCGACGTCGGGCCCCGCGTCACGCACCCCCGGGCATCCGGCCAGGTGCACGACCGCCTCGGCCTCGCGCAACGCAGCGCGCATGGCATCGGTGGGGGCGGTCAGCTCGCCCGTCAGCATCGTCATCCCGGCTGGTGGGGCGCCCGACTCGGGCCAGCGCCGGCGGTCCATCACCACGACGCGCTGGTGCTGCGCCAGCGCGGTCCGCACCAGGGTGCGGCCGAGGAAGCCGGAGCCTCCCGTGACGACGATGCTCAAGTGTTCCTCCGGCGGCCTGGCCTGCCGGATCCGAGCCGACGAGACGCGAATTACGTCATGACTATGACGCGTAATGAGGTTAGGGCATCCTTGCCTCATGGACAAACCTCACCCCCAGCCGGCCCGGGGGAGCACGGCGTCCCCGGGACGGCGGCCGACGCCCGGCCTGGGCCGCCTGCGGACGGTGGCGGGTGTGCTGGTGCTGGGCCTGGCGGTGTGGTGGCTCTGGGACCTCGTCGACACCGCGGAGGTGACCCGGGCCGGGGCTGCCGTGCTCGCGGCCCCGCTCGCCACCGTGGGGGCGCTACTCGCTTACGCGGCGGCGTTCGGGCTGCGCACCGTGGTCTGGACCCGGATGCAGCCGGCGCTGCCCTCGGGACAGGCCTGGGCCGCGCTGCACGTCGCGCTGGCGGCCAACCACGTCCTGCCGCTACGCCTGGGGGAGGTGCTGCGCGTCACCAGCGTGCTGCGGCGCACGGCGCTCTCGGCCAGACCGGTCATCGCGGCGGTGGCCCTGCTGCGACTCGGTGACCTCATGGCCCTCGTGGTCATTGCGGCGGTGGCGACCCCGGTCGCGCTCGTCGCCGTGGTCGGGGGCGCCGGGGCGGTGGTGGTCGCGCTGGTCTGCGCCGTGGCCGTGCTCGGGGCGGGATGGTGGTGCGTGCGGGTGGCGCGGGCCACGAGCGCCACGGGCTCACGGGCGCTGCGGTCACCGGACGGGTGGGTGGCGGTGGGCACCGTGTCCGCCTGGCTGCTGGAAGCAGTGGTGCTCTGGGTCGTAGCCGGGACCGCCGGGGTGGGACTGAGCCTGCCCGAGGCGGCCGGGGTCACGGCGATCACCGTCTTCGCGCAGGTGCTGGCGGTCACCCCGGGCGGTGTGGGCACCTACGAGGCCGCAGGCACCGCCGCTCTGCTCGCCCTGGGGGTGGGGGCGCCGGAGGCCTTCGCCGTCGTCCTGCTCACCCACGCCGTCAAGACCGCGTACAGCCTCGCGCTGGGGGCCGTGGCCCTGTTCGCCCCCGCCCCCGGGTACTGGGGCGGGTGGCGGCTGCCGCGCACGGTGCCGCCGCGGGCGACGACCGCGGACCCGGCGCCGGACGACGACGCGCCGGTGGTGGTCTTCCTGCCGGCGCACGACGAGGAGCAGGTCATCGCGTCGGTCATCCGGCGCATCCCCACCGCGGTAGCGGGGCGGGGCGTGCAGGTCCTCGTCATCGACGACGGGTCGAGCGACGCGACCGCACAGGAGGCGCGAGGCGCAGGCGCGGAGGTGCTGAGCCTGGGGCACAACCAGGGTCTCGGAGCGGCGGTGCGACGCGGCCTGGCGGAGGCGGCCGCCCGTGCCCCGGCGGCCGGGGTCTATCTGGACGCCGACGGGGAGTACCCGCCGGAGGAGATCCCGGCCGTCGTGGCTCCGGTGCTGCGCGGTGAGGCCGACTACGTCATCGGCAGCCGGTTCGCCGGGCGGATCGACTCGATGCGGCCCCACCGTCGACTGGGCAACCTGGTGCTGACCCGGTGGCTGCGGTGGACGGCGCGGCGCCGCGACCTCACCGACGGACAGAGCGGGTTCCGCGCCTTCTCCCCGGCCGCGCTGGGTGAGGCGGAGGTCGTCCACGACTACAACTACGCCCAGGTGCTGACGCTGGACCTGCTCGCCAAGGGCTACCGGTACGCCGAGGTGCCGATCAGCTACGCGTTCCGCACCACCGGTACGTCGTTCGTCTCCCTGGGCCGGTACCTGCGCAAGGTGGTGCCGGCCGTGCACCGCGAGCTCAACGGGGCGGCGCGCTGAGCGCTAGTCCTCGACCACGTGCTCGCGGAAGGTCTCCCGCGATCGCCTCCACGCCTCAGCGTCGAAGGTCCCGTCGGCACGGACGGCATCGACGGCGGCGCGGGCCATGACCAGGGCGTGGTGGGTGTTGTCGTGCGTGAAGAGGCCCGAGCGCCCGAGGGTGGTCACGCCGGGCACCACGTCGGCCCAGGCCTCCAGCCGGGCCAGCCGCTGCGCGAAGCCGTGCTCGTACACGGGGTAGACCGCCGGGAGGCGGCGCACGTGCACGGCCGGAGGCGCGCCAGCCGGGCCTTGCACCGGAGGCAGGTCGGCCTCACGCAGCGCCTCGGCCACCACCTCGGCCAGGCGCTCCTCGCTCGCCGTCCAGATCTCGTCGCCCACCGTGCAGGGGATCTCGGCGCAGAGCACGCTGCGCCCGACCGGGTCCTGGGGGCTGTCCCGGTAGTTCATCGGTTCGCTCACCCGGGTGACCGGCGTTCGCCCTGCGGGGAGGTAGTGCGCGTCGTAGGCCGACCACCGTGTCGGTGAGCGCCGGCCGGCGCCGCGCGGTGCGCCCGGCCGGTCGGCGCCCGGCTCGTGGGTGAGGTAGACCAACACCATGGCGCGGAAGCGCAGGCCCTGCGCCGCCGCTGCGACCTCGCCAGGCACGTGGTCATGAGCCAGCCGGGCCAGCAGCGGGATCGGCAGCGTGGAGAAGACCCGCGGCGCCTGCCAGCGGCGCCCGTCGTCGCTGTGCACCACGACCTGGCCGGCCGCGGACTCTTCGGATCCCGCTGGGTTCAGGCCCCGGACGGCGACGCCGGTCTGTACCTCTGCGCCCGCCTCGCGGGCGGCACGCTCCAGGGCTTCGGTGATCTGGCCGAACCCTCGCCGGGGATAGAGGAAGGTCGATCCACGCGGACCGGAGGCCGCGGTCGAGGTCTGCCCCGGTGCGCTGGCGGGGCTCGGTGCCGTACGCGGACGGCGTCGACGCCGGGCCGCCGACCGCAGCACCCGCCAGGCCACCTTGGGCACGGTGTCGGCGCTCACCCGCACCCGCGCCTGCTCGGCGTCGATCTCGGTGCCGTCCAGACCCCAGAGCTTCCGCGCGTAGGGGGCGTACAGCGACTCGTAGACCGTCGGCCCGAGGGAGGCGCGTAGCACGGCCGCGTACGAGGGCCCGGCTTCGCCCGCCACTGGACCAGGGGGCCGCGCGCGTCCGACCCGGCGTAGTCGGCGCGTGAGCGCGCGCGCTGTCGAGGCGGCGGTGTCCACCGCTACCCGCGCGACCCAGCCCGGGGGCATGGAGCGGGCCAGGTCGACCGGCTGCAGCGGGAACTCGACCCAGCCGTCCCCGAGGCGCAGCCGCCCACGGCGGGGCCGACGCTGCAGGTCCTCACCCAGCAGCCGCTGCAGCCGCGCCAGCACCTCCGGCGGGGTGACCGGATGCAGCCGGTGGCTGCCGTGGTCCACGCGGACGCCGTCGACCTCGAAGCTGGCCGCCATCCCGCCCGTGGTCGTGGCGCGCTCCAGCAGCACCACGTCGAGCCCCCGCTCGGCCGCCTCCCACGCGGTCGCCAGCCCTGCCGGCCCGGCACCGAGCACGAGCACGTCGCTGCTGCGTACCGGCCCTGCCTGGACGGGGCGCGGCGGGGTGGACATGGCCCGCGACCCTACCGGGTTGGACACGACACCTCCGAGCGTTGCTAAGGTTCACCTTACTGAATTACGTCACACATCTATGACTTATGGAGGCATCGTGATCCGTCGCCCACGACTGGTCCTGGCTGCGGCCCTGTTGAGCAGCTCCGCCCTCGTGGCGTGTTCGGACGACGGATCGGGGGTGACTGACCTCGGCAGCGAGTCCGGCGGGTCCGGCGGGTCCGGCAGTGGGTCCGGATCCGGAAGCGGGTCGGGCTCGGATAGCGGGTCCGGAAGCGGGTCGGGCTCCGGAAGCGGCTTGGGCTCGGATCTGCAACAGGGCTCGGACAACGAGCTCGTCACCGAGGCGGTCACCGCTTACCAGGCCTACGTGCAGGAGCAGGTCCAGCTCACCCGGGCGCAGACCCAGGAGCTCACCGATGCGGTCCGCGACGGTGAGCTCGAGGCCGCGCAGGAGGCCTACGCGCCCTCGCGGGAAGGCTGGGAGCGGATCGAGCCGATCGCCGGCCTGATACCCGAGCTCGACGGCACGCTGGACTCCCGCGTCGACGACTTCGAGGGCGTGGACGACCCCGAGTTCACCGGATGGCACCGGCTGGAGTACCTGCTGTTCGAGGAGGAGACGACCGAGGGCGGCACCGAGTACGCCGACCAGCTGGATGCGGACCTGAAGACCCTGTCGGAGGAGATCGAGTCCCTCGACATCCCGGCCGCCGCCGTGCCGGTCGGCGCCTCGGAGCTCATCGAGGAGGTCTCGCAGGGCAAGATCACTGGCGAGGAGAACCGGTACGCCAAGACCGACCTGTGGGACCTGGCCGCCAACGTCGAGGGCGCCGAGGTCGCGATCGAGCTGCTCAACCCGGCGCTGGAGGAGGCCGACCCGGACCTGGCGGCCCAGCTGGACTCCTCCTTCGCCGAGCTGGAGTCCACCCTGGAGCCGCTGCGTGACGGCGACGGATGGGTGCTGTACTGCCTCGAAGACGACGAGTACCCCTCCGACCGCTGCCCCGAGGTGACCGTGGAGCCGGAGGTCGTCGACCAGCTGCAGTCCCAGACCGCGGCCCTGTCCGAGCAGACCTCGCAGGTGGCCGGAGCGCTGGGGCTGGAGGAATGAGCTCAGGCTGCCCCATGGCCCCGGGGCGGCGGCAGGTGCTCACCGCCGCCCTCGGGTCCGTCGGTGCAGCCGTCGGCCTGGCCGCCTGCAGCGATGGCGACCGCGAGGAGAACCGCAACGCGGCAGGCTCGCCCGGGCAGGGTGGCGGCCGCACGCCGGGGCGGGTTGCGTTCAGCGGCGCGCATCAGCCGGCGATCACGGCGACGCCGGTGCCGGCCCTGGCTTCGCTCGCGGCTTTCCGGGTCACGGCGCAGGACCGGGCTGGGCTGACCGAGATGTTCGCTGAGCTCAGCACCACGGTGGCCGACCTGATGGCCGGCCGGATGCCGGAGAGCCGCGACCCGGCATACCCCCCGATGGAGACCGGCATCCTGGGCCCGGACCCGCCGCCGGACGACCTCGGCATCGTCGTGAGCGTGGGGGCGAGCCTGTTCGACGACCGGTTCGGGCTCGAAGACCGGGCCCCGCGGGAGCTGGTGACCATGCCCTTCCTGGCCAACGACCGGCTCGACTCCGAGCGCTCCCACGGCGACCTGCTGGTCAGCATCGAGGCCCAGCACGACGACACCATCCAGCACGCCCTGCGCCAGATCATGCGGGCCACCCGGCGCCACCTCGTGCTGGCCTGGACCGGGGAGGGCTACGCACGCGGCTCTGAGGGCGCGGGCCAGCAGACTCCCCGCAACCTGCTCGGTTTCAAGGACGGGACGGCGAACCTCGACTCCTCCGACGCCGAGCTGATGCAGCGCCACGTCTGGGTGGCGGACGGCGACGACGAGCCCGCCTGGTCGGTAGGCGGCTCCTACCAGGTCGTGCGGGTGATCCGGATGCTGGTGGAGTTCTGGGACCGCACCCGCCTGTCCGAGCAGGAGGCGGTCATCGGGCGGCACAAGGACAGCGGTGCCCCGCTGGGAGGGACCGAGGAGTTCGCCGAGGTCGACTTCTCCGGCGACCCCGACGGACGGCGCACTCCGCTGGACTCGCACATCCGCCTGGCCAACCCGCGGACCGCGGAGACCGCCGACCAGCTCATGCTGCGCCGAGGCTTCTCCTACACCCGGGGGGTCGACAAGGCGGGCCAGCTCGACCAGGGCCTGGCGTTCGTGTCCTACCAACGCTCGCTGAGCACCTTCCTGGCCGTGCAGGAGCGCCTCAACGGTGAGCCGCTCGAGGAGTACATCCGGCCCGAGGGTGGAGGCTTCTTCTTCGCTCTGCCCGGGGTCGAGGACGAGGACACCTCGCTGGGCGCGGCGCTCCTGGCGTAGCCCTCGCGGCGGGGGTGGACCTGCTCAGCTCAGCCGACGACGCCGAAAGCGGCCAGCAGCGACTGCACACCCAGGCCGATGGCGACCAGCACCACGATGCCCCCGATGATGTTGGCGCTTCGACCGTTGGTGTGCTTGCCGAGCAGGTCGCTGCGGTTCATGACCACGAGCAGGAAGACGGCGATGATCGGCAGGATCAGCCCGTTGGCGGCCTGGGCGAAGACGATGAGCTCGGTGGGGCTCGACCCGATGGCCGCGAAGGTGGCGCCGACGACGATGATCAGCGCCCAGATGGCCTTGAACTTCGGGTCGGCCAGGTCGCGCTTCCACCCGAACGCTCCCGCAGTGCCGTAGGCGGCGGCCAACGGGGCGGTCACCGAGCTGGTCACCCCGGCGGCGAGCAGGCCGAACGCGAAGAAGTACTCGGCGACGGGGCCCAGCAGCGGCTCGAGCGCGGTGGCCATGTCGGCCGCGGTCTTCACGTCGTTGCCGGTGCCGAACAGGGCAGCGGCGGCGGTGGTGAGGATGGCGATGGTCACCAGGCCGCCGATGCTGACCGACAGGCGCGTGTCGAGCTTGGCCTCGCGCACCGCGAGGTCCGTCGG
The DNA here is from genome assembly GCF_035267225.1 of Ornithinimicrobium sp. Classification (GTDB taxonomy): domain Bacteria; phylum Actinomycetota; class Actinomycetes; order Actinomycetales; family Dermatophilaceae; genus Ornithinicoccus. Next base: position 8,716 of record NZ_DATFMA010000048.1, on the reverse strand, counting down.
CACGTCGGTGCCCCACTTGTCCTGCACGCTGCTGGCGTGCAGGAACAGGTTGTAGGGCACCACGGTGGTGCCGATGAGGGCCACGACGGTCAGGGTGGAGCCCGTGGGTGCCGTGGGGACCAGCCCCGAGAGCAGCTCGCCGATGCTGGGGGTGACCATGACCGCGGTGACGAGGAAGACGATGCCCATGGCGACGACCAGCCAGACCAGGACCCGCTCGACCACGCGGTAGGAGCCCGTCGCGAGGAGGCCGGCCGCCAGGGCGGCCACGAGCAGCGACCAGATCGTGGTGCCGCCGCCGAACACGGTGTCCAGAGCCAGGGCGGCGCCGGTCAGGTTGCCGCCCTCGAACGCTGCGGTGCCGATGGTGATGGCCCCGATGACCAGGATGATGGCCAGCACCTTGATGACCGCGTTGTCGAAGGTCGAGCGCAGAGCCTCCCCCAGGCCCTCACGGCTCACCACGCCGAGCCGGGCACACATCTCCTGCAGCACGATGGCGGCGACGACGCTGAAGACGATGGCCCACAGCAGCGCGAAGCCGTAGCTGGAGCCGGCGACGCTGGCCGTGGTCACCGTCCCCGGGCCGATGAAGGCGGCCGCGACGAGCAGGCCGGGACCGAGGTTCTTCAGCGTCGTCTTCAGGCTTCGCTTCTCCTGCGGCGCTTCGGAGTCTGCGGTCTGCTCGGACATGCGGGGGTCCTCCTTGGCGCCGGGCGGTGGCTGACAGTGTTCCGCCTGTATGGGGCCTTGTCCACGAGTCGGGCTGCCCGCCACCACCCGCCTGCTGGCGAATCTTCCACGGATGACACAGTCGGGGGGTGAACACATCGTCGGCCTCCGGTACGGACTCGAGCCAGGCGCAGGTGCCGAGCCAGACCCCGCACGACGGCGCAGAAGGCTCCGAGAACGCGGCCGGCCCGCCCGGTGACGATGCGGCATCGGGTGCCCGGGTCTCCGAGGCCGGGGGTGCGAGCCTGAACGAGGAGACCAGCGAGGGCGGGGCCGACGCGGTTCCCGACACCCACGGCTGAGGCCCGGGGGGTCCACACTGGGCCCATGGCCGACCTGGACGCGTTGCTCGATGAGCTGAGGGCCGAGGCCGGCGGGTCACCGGACGCCGACGGGCTCTACGCGGCGTTCGAGCGGTGGTCGTGCGAGCAGGGAACGCCCTTGTACCCCCACCAGGACGAGGCCATCATCGACCTGCTGGCCGGTTCGCACGTGATCCTGTCCACGCCGACCGGCTCCGGGAAGTCGCTGGTCGCCACGGCGGCCCACCTGCATGCCCTGGCCACCGACCGGGTCAGCTTCTACACCGCGCCGATCAAGGCGCTGGTCAGCGAGAAGTTCTTCGCGTTGGTCCGGCTCTTCGGGGCTGAGGACGTCGGCATGGTCACCGGCGACGCCTCGGTCAACCCCGACGCTCCCATCATCTGCTGCACCGCGGAGATCCTGGCCCAGATCGCGCTGCGTGAGGGCCCGGATGCTGACGTCGGCCTGGTGGTGATGGACGAGTTCCACTTCTACTCCGAGCCCGACCGCGGCTGGGCCTGGCAGGTGCCGCTGCTGGTCCTGCACCGGGCACAGTTCCTCCTCATGTCGGCGACTCTGGGCGACGTCGGCGCCATCGCCGAGGACCTGACCCGGCGCACCAGCCGTGAGGTCGCGGTGGTCGCCGAGGCGCCCCGGCCAGTGCCGTTGTCCTTCACGTGGTCGATGACCCCACTGCCGGAGACCATCGCCGAGCTGCTGCAGACCCACCAGGCGCCGGTGTACATCGTGCACTTCACCCAGAAGGAGGCTCTGGAGCGGGCGCAGGCGCTGACCTCGGTGCGGATGCTCAGCCGGCCCGAGCGCGACGCCGTCGCCGCCCGGATCGGAGACTTCCGGTTCACCGCCGGGTTCGGCCGGACCCTGTCGGCGCTGGTCCGCAGCGGGATCGGGGTGCATCACGCCGGCATGTTGCCGCGCTACCGGCGCCTGGTGGAGCAGCTGGCGCAGGACGGGCTGCTGAAGGTGGTCTGCGGCACGGACACCCTGGGGGTCGGCATCAACGTGCCCATCCGCACCGTCCTGTTCACCGGGTTGGCCAAGTTCGACGGCTCGCGCCAGCGGGTGCTGCGCACGCGGGAGTTCCAGCAGATCGCCGGCCGAGCCGGGCGGGCCGGCTACGACACCAGTGGCTACGTCGTGGTGCAGGCCCCGGAGCACGTGATCGTCAACGAGCGAGCGCTAGCCAAGATCGGCGACGACCCGAAGAAGCGCCGCTCGTATGCCCGCAAGAAGCCGCCCGAGGGCTTCGTCGGCTGGACCGAGGAGACGTTCCGCAAGCTCGTCGACGGCCGGCCGGAGGCCCTGGCTCCCCGGATGAAGGTCGACCACTCGATCATCCTCAACACGGTCGCCCGCCCCGGTGACCCGGTGGCCCACCTGAGCGCGCTGGTGCGGGACAACCACGACTCCCGCGCCGCCCAGGTGCGCCTGGCCCGGCGGGCGATCACGCTGTCGCGGTCGCTGCTGGAGACCGGCGTCCTGCGGCGGCTGCCCGAGCCCGCCGGCGACGGTCGCACCGTCGACCTCGCGCCCGGAGTGGCGCACAACTTCGCGCTCAACCAGCCCTTGGCCCCGTTCGCTCTGGCCGCACTGGAGCTCCTCGACCCCGACGCGCCGAGCTACGCCCTCGACGTGGTCTCCGTGGTCGAGGCGGTGCTGGAGGACCCAAGACAGGTGCTCTTCGCCCAGCGTTCGAAGGCCAAGGGCGAGGCGGTCGCGCAGATGAAGGCCGACGGGATCGACTACGACGAACGCATGGAGCGGCTGGAGGAGGTGACCTGGCCCCAGCCGCTTCTCGAGCTGCTGGAGGCCAGCCTGTCGGTCTACCGGCAGAGCCACCCGTGGGTCCGCGAGGACGCGCTCAGCCCGAAGTCGGTGGTGCGGGACATGTACGAGCGGGCCATGAGCTTCACCGAGCTCGTCGGCTTCTACCAGCTGGCTCGCTCGGAGGGCGTGGTGCTGCGCTACCTCAGCGACGCCTACCGCACCCTGCGCCAGACGGTTCCCGAGGAGGCCGTCGACGAGCGACTGGCCGACCTGCTCGAGTGGCTGGGCGAGACCATCCGGCAGACCGACTCCTCGCTCCTGGAGGAATGGGAGGCGCTGAGCCACCCTGCGGCGCTCGTCGCCGAGTCGGGGCCGCCGCGACCCGCCCCCGAGACGCTGCGCCCCGTGACCGGAAACGCGCGAGCCTTCCGCGTGATGGTGCGCAACGCGATGTTCCGCCGGGTCGAGCTGGCGGCGAGAGACCAGTGGCGCAGCCTGCACGAGCTCGACTCCGCGGTCGCGGCGCTCCCCGAGCCCGCGCGCCAGCCGGTCATGAGCCTGCAGGACTGGGACGACGCCCTGGGTTGTTACTTCGCCGAGCACGACGAGATCGGCACCGGCGCGGACGCGCGCGGACCGGACCTGCTGCACATCGAGACGATCGAAGGCGACCCGCTCGGCGCCGGTGTCCCGGCCGGCGCAAGCGAGCCGCCCGCGCCGGTGGCGCTGTGGGCGGTCCGACAGACGCTCGTGGACCCGGCCGGCGACCGCGACTGGGTGATCGAGGCGACGTGCGACCTGCCGGCCTCGGACGAGGTCGGGGAGCCGATGCTGCTCGCCACCGCCATGCGGCGCCTGGGTGGATGAGCCGGACGGCTGGCGACGGCTGCTCTACATTGACAAGCGATGACCTGGTCTCGCGGCGTTGTCCGGGCGACCGTCCTGGGGGCGGCCGTGCTCGTCAGCTCGTCCGGCTGCGGGCTCGGCGCCGAGCGGGCCCCGTCGGCCGAGGTCGGCGACTGCCTCGACATGGCCACCGTCGACCAGGCGCAGGTCAGCGAGATCCCCACCGTGGACTGCGGCGAGCCGCACGACGGCCAGGTCGTGCACGCCTTCGACATGAACGGCGAGGGCTACCCGAGCGACCGGGAGTGGAGCCGGGCCATCGAGCAGGAGTGCACCCAGGGGTTCGAGGACTTCGTGGGGACGTCCTACGGCGAGTCCGCCCTGCTGGTGCAGGACCTGTCGCCGACCAGGGGCTCCTGGGAGTCAGGGGACCGCCAGGTGCTCTGCGTGGCTTTCCTGTCTGACGGCACGACCTCGAAGACCTTCGAGGACGCCGAGATCTGACCCGGCGGCACGGCGAGCCGACCCCTGCTGGTGGGACACGGCCTCGAGGGTTCTACCGGCCGCGTCACACCACGCCGACCAGGTACTCGCGCAGGTCGACGCGGACCGGCATGAGGTAGACGTTGTCGCCACGGCTGCGCGCGAAGGCGACGGCCTGGGCGGCGAACGCACGCTGCCGGTCCAGGGTCAGCTCGAAGTCCCGGGGGAAGACGGCGAGGTTGCGCCGCCGCCAGTACCGCAGCGAGGCCTGCGTCGTCACCGTCGTGGCGCCCCACCACACCGGCACGCCCGCGGGCAGGAGCCCCGCCCAGGCCTGCATCAGGGTCACGTCGAAGAACGGCTGGGTGAAGAAGCCGGCCGCCCCGGCCTCCAGCTTGCGCTCGGCGTACTCCAGCTCCTGCCAGGGCGCGTGCCGGTAGGGGTCCAGGCCCGCGTACACCCGCAGGTGCGGCAGCTCGCAGCGCAACCGCGCGATCGCCGCCAGGGCGGACACCCCCTCGTACTCGGCATCGGGCTCATCCGGCAGGTCGCCGGTGACCACCAGCACCTCCTCGATCCCGGCGCGGGACAGGGCCCGCAGCATCGGCAGGGCGCGGGAGGGCGCGAGGTCCGCGGCGCGGATGTGTGGGATGGTCGCGTAGTCCGCCACGGTCTCCTTCGCCACGGCGCAGGCGTCCCAGCTGGACAGGTCGAACTTCGTCAGGTCGGGCACGTTGATCGTGTCCACCGTGTCGAGGTGCTCGGCCACCGTGGTCACGTCGGCCTGCACCGACGCGACGCTGCGGGGGACCAGCTCGACCGAGATCCGGCTCACGGCTGGTAGCCCAGGTTGGGCGCCAGCCACCGCTCGGCCTGCTCGAGCGGCCATCCCTTGCGCTCGGCGTAGTCGGCCACCTGGTCGCGCGCGATCTTGCCCAAGGCGAAGTAGGCCGACTCGGGGTGCGCGAAGTACAGGCCGCAGACCGCCGAGTTCGGCGTCATGGCGAAGGACTCGGTCAGCGCCATGCCGACCTGCTCGGCACCGAGCAGGGCGAAGACCGTCTCCTTCTCGGTGTGGTCCGGCTGCGCCGGGTAGCCCGGGGCGGGCCGGATGCCGTGATACCGCTCCTTGATCACGTCGTGCAGGCTGAGGTCCTCCTGCGCCGCGTAGCCCCACCAGTGCCGACGTACCTCGCGGTGCGCCCACTCGGCGAACGCCTCGGCCAGCCGGTCGGCGAGTACCTGCACCATGATGGCGCTGTAGTCGTCACCGGCGTCGCGGTGCCGCGCGGCGACCGTGTCGGCGCCGTGGATGGCGACGGCGAACCCGCCCAGGTGGTCGTTCCCGCCCTCGGGGGCCACGAAGTCGGCGAGGGCGGTGTAGCTGCCGCTGCGGCGCTCGCGCTGCTGACGCAGGGTGTGCAGCCGGACCGGGTCGGCCACGCCGGCCTCGAGCGGTGCCGATCCGCGGTCATCCGGCGCGCAGCCGACGACGATGTCGTCACCGTCCCGGTACGCCCGCCAGAGGGCCACCACCCCGCGCGCGCTCACCTCGTCGTCGGCGAGCAGCTGAGCCAGCATCGCCTGGGCGTCGGAGAACACTTCGCGGGCCTGGGCGCCCTGCTTGGGGTCCTGCAGGATCTGGGGGTAGCTGCCGCGCAGCTCCCAGGCGGTGAAGAACGGTGTCCAGTCGATGAGCTCGCTGAGCTGCGCCAGTGAGGGCTCGAGCAGGTGCCGCCCCGGGTGAGCCGGAGCCGGTACGGGCGTCGGGTCCACCGTCCGGGCCTCCTGGCGAGCCTGCGGCAGCGGCACCAGCGTGCTCTGGCGGCCGCTGTGCCGGGCCCGCAGCTCGTCGTACTGGGCAGCCACGCTGTCGGCGAGCGAGTCCTGTCGATGGATCGCGTCGGCGGTGACTCCCACCGCGCGGCTGGCGTCGAGCACGTGCACGACCGTGCCCTCGTAGGCGGGGTCGATCTTCACGGCCGTGTGCGCGGTGCTCGTGGTCGCGCCCCCGATGAGCAGCGGGGTGCTCATCCCGCGACGGGACATCTCGGTGGCCAGCGACACCATCTCGTCCAGGCTGGGCGTGATGAGCCCCGAGGCGCCGATGACGTCGGCCCCGATCTCCTCGGCGTGCGCGAGGATCTTCTCGGCCGGCACCATCACCCCCAGGTCGCTGACCTCGTACCCGTTGCACGCCAGCACGACGCCGACGATGTTCTTGCCGATGTCGTGCACGTCGCCCTTCACCGTGGCCAGCACAACCTTGCCCTTGCTGTGCGCCGCGCCGCTGGCGGCGGCCGCCTGCTCCATGTACGGAGTGAGGTGGCCGACCGCCTTCTTCATCACCCGAGCCGACTTCACCACCTGCGGCAGGAACATCTTGCCGCTGCCGAAGAGGTCGCCCACGACGTTCATGCCGTCCATGAGCGGGCCCTCGATCACCGCCAGCGCCGAGCCCATCTGCTGGTAGGCCTCCTCGGCGTCGTCGACGGCGTAGTCGCTGATCCCGTGCACCAGGGAATGACGCAGTCGCTCGGCGACCCCGCTCTCGCGCCAGGCCTGGGTGGCGGCGGGGCCGGCCCCGCCGCGTGCGCTCGTCGAGGCATACCGACCGGCCAGCTCGATCAGCCGGTCCGTCGCGTCCGGGGTCCGGGCCAGCACGACATCCTCCACCGCCTCCCGCAGCGGCGGGTCGATGTCTGCGTACACCCCGAGCATGCCGGCGTTGACGATGCCCATGTCCAGCCCGGCCGCGATGGCGTGGTAGAGGAAGACGGTGTGCATGGCCTCGCGCACGGTGTTGTTGCCGCGGAAGCTGAACGAGACGTTGCTGATGCCGCCGCTGACCCGGGCGTGCGGCAGGTTCGCCTTGATCCACCGGGTGGCGTCGATGAAGTCCAGGGCGTAGCGGTCGTGCTCGCTCATGCCGGTGGCCACCGTGAGCACGTTCGGGTCGAAGATGATGTCGCGGGGGTCCATGCCCACCCGCGTCGTGAGCAGGTCGTAGGCGCGCCGGCAGACGGCGGTGCGCCGGTCCAGCGTGTCGGCCTGTCCGTCCTCGTCGAAGGCCATGACGACCACAGCAGCGCCGTAGGCCCGCACCAGCGCTGCACGCTCGCAGAACGCGTCCGCGCCGTCCTTGAGCGACAGCGAGTTGACCACGCCCTTGCCTTGCAGGCACTGCATCCCGGCCTCGAGCACCTCGAAGCGCGAGGAGTCGACCATCACCGGCACCCGGGCCACGTCCGGTTCGGCGGCCAGCAGGTTGAGCAGGTGCGTCATCGTCTCCGGGCCGTCGATCATCCCCTCGTCCACGTTGACGTCGATCATCTGTGCCCCGGCCTCGACCTGTTGCCGGGCGATCCGGACGCAACCGTCCCAGTCGCCGGCGGTGACGGCCTGGGCGAAGCGGGGTGAGCCGGTCACGTTGGTGCGCTCGCCGACGTTGACGAAGTTGGTCTGCGGCGTGAGGGTGAAGGCCTCCAGGCCGCTGGTGCGCAGGCTCCGGTCCGGAGCAGAGGCAGCCGACCGGCGAGCCCGCCGGGGCGTGATGCCCCGGGTCGCCTCCGCGAGCACGCGGATGTGCTCCGGTGTGGTGCCGCAGCAGCCCCCCAGGATGTCGAGCAGGCCTTCCTCGGCGAACTCGCGCAGGGTCGTCGCCATCTGCTCCGGCGTCTCGTCGTAGCCGCCGAAAGCGTTGGGCAGGCCGGCGTTGGGGTAGGCGGAGACGAGCGGCCCCCCGCCGCGTCCGGACAGGCGGGCCGCCTCGCCCAGCTCGCGCAGGTGTGGGCGCATCGCCTCGGGCCCCAGGGCACAGTTCAACCCGATGCTGAACAGGTCCACGTGCTCGACGGAGACGGCGAACGCCTCCGGGGTCTGCCCCGACAGCGTGCGCCCGGAAGCGTCGGTGATCGTCCCCGACAGCATGACCGGCACCTCGCGCGGTGCGGTCGCAAGCACCTCCGCGATGGCGTGCAGCGCCGCCTTCGCGTTCAGGGTGTCGAACACGGTCTCCACCAAGAGCAGGTCGGCGCCGCCGTCGACCAGACCCTGGGCCTGCTGCGCGTACGCCTCGCGCAGCTGCGTATAGGTGACCGCGCGGTACTCCGGCCGCTCCACGTCCGGGGAGAGGGAGGCCGTGCGGTTGGTGGGCCCCATGGCCCCGGCGACGAAGCGCGCCCGGCCGTCGCCGGCCTCGAGCTCGTCGGCCACCTCGCGCGCGATCCGCGCGGCCTCCCGGTTCAGCTGACCGACCAGGTGAGCGGTCGCATAGTCCGCCTGGGCGATCGAGGTGGAGGAGAAGGTGTTCGTGCTGCTGATGTCCGCCCCGGCCTCGAAGTAGGCGCGGTGCACCCCCGCGACGACATCGGGACGGCTCAGCTGCAGCAGGTCGAAGTTGCCCCGGTAGGAGCGGTCGGGATCGGCTCCGGCGAAACGGAAGTCGGCCTCGCCGAGGTCGGCCTGCTGCAGCATCGAGCCCCACGCGCCGTCGAGGACGAGGAGACGCTCGGTGGCGAGGGTGCGTAGTCGGTCGATGCGAGCCGTCGTCAAGGTCACCGAC
>NZ_DATFMA010000047.1:0-2722 GCF_035267225.1 Ornithinimicrobium sp. | reverse complement strand
CCGCCGATGGTCGTGCTGCACACCGCCCTGCTGCTGGGCTGTCTGGCCGAGGTGATGCTGAGTGACCGCCCGTTCCTTCCCTGGCTCGGGTGGCCGATGCTCGTGGTGGTCCTGGCGGCCCAGGGCCTGCGCTGGTGGTGCATCCTCACCCTCGGGCCCGCGTGGAACACGCGCGTCATCGTCACCCCCGGCATCCCGCTGGTGCAGCGTGGCCCGTACCGGTGGATACGCCACCCCAACTACGTGGCCGTCGTCCTGGAAGGGCTGGCGCTCCCCCTGGTGCACTCGGCCTGGCTGACCGCCCTGGTCTTCACGGTGCTCAACGCCTGGCTGCTGACCGTGCGGATCCGGTGTGAGAACGCCGCGCTGGACACTGCGACGCAGGCGTCGTCGCCGTGAGCAGAGTCGACTGCGATGTGCTCGTCGTCGGTGGCGGGCCGGTCGGCATGACCACCGCGCTGTATGCGGTGCAGGCCGGGCTGAGCACGACCGTGATCGAGCCACGCACCGGCCCGGTCGACAAGGCGTGTGGTGAGGGCGTGATGCCGGGGGCCCTGGCCGCGCTGCACGGGCTGGGCGTCGACCCGCGGGGCCGCGACTTCGCCGGGATCACCTACCGCGCCGGCCCCCGCACCGTGCGCGCCGGCTTCCGTCGTGGCGCGGGGCGCGGCATCCGGCGCACCGAGCTCTACCGGAGCCTGCGAGCTCGCGCCGAGAGCGCTGGCGTGCAGTGGGTCAGCACCTCCATGCGGGCCCTGGCGCAGGACGAGCACGGCGTGCAGGTCCAGGTCGGCGACGCGGTGGCGCCGCTGCGCGCGCGGTATGCCGTCGGCGCGGACGGTCTGCATTCACGGACCCGGCGCCAGACCGGGCTGAACGACACGCGCAGGCCGCGGCGACGCTTCGGCTACCGGCAGCACTTCACCATCGCCCCGTGGACGACCGATGTGGAAGTGCACTGGGGCCCCGACGCCGAGGTGTACTGCACTCCCGTCGGCTCCGACACGGTCGGCGTAGCGGTCCTGAGCAGCACCGGGAAGTCGTTCCCCGAGCACGTGGCCTCCTTCCCGGAGCTGGCCGAGCAGCTGGGTACGGCGAGTGCGGCATCCGAGCTGCGCGCGGCCGGTCCGTTGCGCCAGCGCGTCCGCTCCCGCGCTCGGGGTCGGGTGGTGCTGGTGGGCGACGCCGGCGGGTACGTCGACGCCCTCACCGGCGAGGGCTTGGCCGTCGGCCTGGCCCAGGCGGCGGTCGCGGCGCAGGCGCTGGCGCGGGACCGGCCGCAGGACTACCCGCGTCTCGCCCGTGGAGTCAGCTGGCGCAGCACCGCCCTGACCTCCGCGTTGCTGTCCGTCAGTCACGTCCCCCCTCTTCGCGCGGTCCTGGTGCCCGCGGCCGTCCGGTGGCCGGGGCTGTTCCAGCTCGCGGTGAACGAGCTGGCCGCTACGGGGGCCGAGCCCGCCACTGCCTAGAACCCGGGGATGCTGACCCGGAATGACGCTACGCGGGCGCGTGTTCCTTCCGTGCCGGGCTCTCCGGCGTGCGACGACGAAGGAGAAACACGTGAGCAACATCCTGTTCGTGGTGTCCGGATCGGACCACTGGACGCTGAAGGACGGCACGAAACATCCCACCGGCTACTGGGCGGAGGAGCTCGTCGTCCCGTTCCGTACCTTCACCGACAGCGGGCACGAGGTCAGCATCGCGACACCGGGTGGGGTGCAGCCGACGGTCGACGCGGGCAGCCTCGCCGCCGAGGTGAACGGAGGACAGGAGCGCGCCGACGAGCTCGAGGCCGAGATCGGACGGATCGCTCAGCTCGCCCAGCCGCTCCGTCTCGAGGACGTGGACCTCGACGCCTACGACGCCGTGTTCTACCCCGGTGGTCACGGTCCGATGGAGGACCTGAGCTCCGACGAGGCGTCCGCGCACCTGCTGACCAGCACGCTGGCGTCAGGGAAGCCACTGGGCATTGTCTGTCACGCACCCGCCGCGCTGCTGGCGACCGAAGACACCGAGGGCGGGTCCCCCTTCGCCGGCTACCGCCTGACCAGCTTCACGAACACGGAGGAGGAACAGGCCGGCTTGGCCGACGGGGCACCGTGGTTGCTCCAGGACCGCTTGGTGGCGCTCGGCGCCGACTTCCAGGAGGGTGAGGCCTGGGCCCCGCACCTCGTGACCGACCGTAACCTGTATACGGGCCAGAACCCGGCGTCCTCGGGGCCACTGGCCCAAGAGATGCTGGCGGCCCTCCGGTGATCTGACCGTCCCGCAGGTGAGCGCTACGAGCCGCGAGAAACCTCGCGACCCGTAGCGCTCACCACGCTTGGCCACGACGGTGCCGTCGATGCCCGTGGGAACGGCAGCTTCGGTCGCTACCGTGGGGCCATGCTTCGACGCGTGGCGGCTCGCGCCTTCTGGTCGCTCAGCCCCTGGAGACTGTCCACGACGCCCGCACCGGACCGGCCCACAGTGCTCGTCGGCGCGCCCCACACCTCCAACTGGGACTTCGTGCTCATGCTTGCGATCACCTGGCGGCTGGATATGGACATCCGGTGGCTGGGCAAGAGCACTCTGTTCACCGGCTGGCGCGGCCCGCTGATGCGTGCTGTGGGCGGCATCGCCGTCGACCGGTCGAACGCGGGCCGTGTCGTCGAGGAGGTGGTCGACCTCGTCCGGAAAGGTGAGGTCTTCGGCCTCGTCGTCACTCCCGACGGGACGCGTG
>NZ_DATFMA010000046.1:0-17614 GCF_035267225.1 Ornithinimicrobium sp. | reverse complement strand
GGGTTCGTGACCGAACAGATCGGCATCGGCGATGTCGAGGCCGCGTTCGAGAAGATGGCCGGCGGCGAGGTGCTGCGCTCGGTCGTGGTCATGGACGAAGCCGGTTCCGGGACGGAGCAGGCATGAGCACGCCGCAGGTCGCGCACACCGTCACCTCGGGCACCTTCAGCCTCGACGGGGGTCAGTGGGAGGTCGACAACAACGTCTGGGTGCTCGGCGACGACACCGAGTGCGTGGTGATCGACGCCCCGCACGACGCCGAGGCCATCCTCGACGTCGTCGCCGGGCGCACGGTGAAGGCGGTGCTGCTCACCCACGCCCACGACGACCACATCGACGCCGCCGCTGAGGTATGCCGGGCCACCGGCGCCCCGGCCTACCTGCATCCCGACGACCGGATGCTGTGGGACCGGGTGCATCCGCACGCGCCGGACGGCGAGCTGGAGGACGGGGAGCGGATCGAGGTGGCCGGAGTCACCCTCGAGGTGCTGCACACGCCCGGGCACAGCCCGGGAGCGTGCTGCTTCTACGTGGCCGACCTGGGCGTGGTGTTCACCGGCGACACCCTGTTCAACGGTGGGCCGGGAGCGACCGGGCGCTCGTTCAGCGACTTCGACACCATCGTGGCCTCGATCACCGACCGGCTGCTGTCGTTGCCCCCGGAGACCACGGTGCATACCGGGCACGGAGAGGCGACGACGATCGGCGAGGAGGCCGAGGGGCGCGAGGGCTGGAAGCCCTGACTCCCGGCTGTCCCGGGACGCGACGCATCCACCGATAGCCTGGTGCGGTGAGTCTGCGTCTGTACGACACCGCCACCCGCGAGGTCCGGGAGTTCGAGCCCCTGGTGCCCGGCAAGGTCGGCATCTACATCTGCGGGCTGACCACGCAGGGTGCGCCGCACATCGGGCACCTGCGGTTCACCGTCGCGTTCGACATCCTGCGTCGGTGGATGATCCGCGGCCACGGGTATGACGTGACCTTCGTGCGCAACGTCACCGACATCGACGACAAGATCCTGCGCCGGTCGGCTGAGCACGGGCGGCCGTGGTGGGCGTGGAGCTATGCGCACGAGCGGGAGACCACGCAGGCGCTCGATGTGCTCGGGGTGCTGCCCGCGACCTACGAGCCGCGGGCCACCGGCCACATCACCGAGATGGTGGAGCTGGTCGAGCTGCTCGTCGACGCCGGGCACGCCTACCCGGCCGCCGACGGCAGCGGCGACGTGTACTTCGACGTCCAGTCCTGGCCCGCCTACGGCGAGCTGACCCGGCAGCGCATCGCGGACATGGAGCCCGCCACGGACGCCGACCCCCGGGGCAAGCGTGACCCCCGCGACTTCGCCCTGTGGAAGGGCGTCAAGGCCGAGGAACCGGCGAGCGCCAGCTGGCCCACTCCGTACGGCCGCGGTCGCCCCGGATGGCACCTCGAGTGCTCAGCGATGGCCCGCAAGTACCTCGGCGACACCTTCGACATCCACGGCGGCGGGGTCGACCTGCGCTTCCCGCACCACGAGAACGAGCAGGCCCAGTCCCGGGCGGCCGGCCTGGGCTTCGCGCGCTGGTGGATGCACAACGCGTGGCTGACCATCAGCGGCGAGAAGATGAGCAAGTCGCTGGGCAACTCGATGATCGTCTCCGAGATCACCCGGGGGGTGCGGCCGCTGGTGCTGCGCTACTACCTCGGCGCCGTGCACTACCGCTCCACTATCGAGTACGGCGACACCTCACTGGACGAGGCGCAGGCGTCGGTGGAGCGGATCGAGTCCTTCCTCACCCGCGCCCTGACCGCGACGGGCACGCAGGCCCAGCAGGTCTGCGTGGACGCCCGCGAGAGCGCGCTCCCGGCCGCGTTCGCCGCGGCGCTCGACGACGACCTCAACGTCTCCGAGGCCCTGGCCGCGGTGTTCGCCCACGTGCGCGAGGGCAACCGCGCGCTGGCCGAGGGCGACTCCTCGCGCGTCGCCGACGAGCTGCGGGCGGTGGTGGCGATGACCGAGGTGCTCGGGGTCAACCCGCTGGACGAGCACTGGTCGCAGACCCCCGCCTCCTCCCGTGAGCACGCCGTGCTCGACACCATGGTCAACGCCCGGTTGGCCCAGCGCGACACGGCCCGCGCGGCGCGCGACTTCGCCTCCGCCGACGCGATCCGCGACGAGCTGGCCGCGGCTGGTATCGCCATCGAGGACACGCCCGCCGGTGCCCGGTGGGCCCTGCACCACTGACTCCGAAACGAGGTATGCCGCATGCCCGGCAACTCCCAGCGCCGCGGCGCCGTGCGCAAGTCGAACAAGAAGGGCGCCACGGTCGGCAGCGGCGGGCAGCGCCGCAAGCAGCTCCAGGGCCGGGGCCCGACGCCGAAGGCGGAGGACCGGCCGCACCATCCTGCCTCGGCGCGCAAGGGCCGTTCAGGGGCCTCCGGAAAGCCCGGCCGTCCGCGCGCCCGCGCGGGACAGTCCGCCGCCGAGGTCGTCGCCGGTCGCAACGCGGTGCTGGAGGCTCTGCGCAGCCACATCCCGGCCACGGCGCTGTACGTCGGGGCCCGGATCGACTCCGACGACCGGGTGCGCGAGTCCATCACCCTGGCCACCGAGGCGGAGATCGCCGTGCTCGAGGCGCCACGGGGTGAGCTCGACCGGCTGACCGACGACGCGGCTCACCAGGGCCTGGCCCTGCAGGTGCCGGCCTACGAGTACGCCCACCCCGATGACCTGATGGCCGTCGAAGCGCCCGGCCCGGGCCTCATCGTGGCCCTGGACGGCATCACCGACCCGCGCAACCTCGGGGCCATCCTCCGCTCGGCGGGAGCCTTCGGCGCCCATGGCGTGGTCGTCCCGGCGCGCCGGTCCGCCGGGATGACGGCCACGGCGTGGAAGACCTCGGCCGGTGCGGCCGCACGCGTGCCGGTCGCGCAGGCCACCAACCTCACCCGGGCGCTGGAGAGCTACCAGGCGGCGGGGTACTTCACCATCGGCCTCGACGCCGACGGCGAGGTGTCGCTGCCGGCGCTGGAGCTCGCCGACCGGCCCCTGGTGGTCGTGGTCGGCTCGGAGGGCAAGGGCCTGTCCCGCCTGGTGCGGCAGACCTGTGACCAGGTGGTGTCGATCCCCATGAGCGGAGCCACCGAGTCCCTGAACGCCGGGATCGCGGCCGCCGTGAGCCTGTACGCGATCGCCCAGCACCGGGCGTGAGGCGGCGGCGAGCCGCGGCCGGCCCGGTGCGCCACGGCGGTCTCGTGGTCATACGCGTGGGTATGGCAGTTGCTGCGGCCGGGGCACTCGTGGCCTGCAGCTCCGGCGACGCGGAAAGTCTGGGGGACGACAGCCGCCAGACGACGACGGCCGCGGAGGACAGCGAGGCAGGCACCAGCTCGCCGGGCGCGGCGGCCTCGCTCGACATCGTGGCCACCATCGACCGGGAGCCGACCTTCACCCAGGGGCTGGAGCTGCTGGACGACGGGCGGATGGTGCACAGCCGGGGCCAGTACGGCGAGTCGGGCATCGACATCCTGAGCCCCGCCGGTGAGGTCGTGCGCAGCCGCGACCTGCCGGAGGAGCAGTTCGGCGAGGGTGTGACCGTGGTGCCGGGCGACCAGGGTGAGCCGGCGACGGCGTACCAGCTGACGTGGATGTCGGGAACGGTGCACACGTGGAGCGTGCCGGCCCTGGAGCCGGGGCCGACGTACGACATCGACGGCGAAGGGTGGGGGTTGTGCCACGACGAGACCCGGGACGTGCTGTGGCAGTCGGACGGCAGCGCGCGCCTGCGCGCCCTCGAGCTGCCGGACCTCGCGCCCGCCGGTGAGGTGGTCGTGACGCAGGACGGGCAGCCGGTGACCCAGCTCAACGAGCTGGAGTGCGTCGACGGCATGGTCTGGGCGAACGTGTGGCAACGGAGCGACATCCTGCTGGTCGACCCCGAGGACGGAGCGGTCGAGCAGCGGGTCTCGCTGCGCGAGGTCGTCGACGAGGAGGACCCGAGCGAGGCCGCGGACGTGCTCAACGGCATCGCGCGGACCAAGAACGGGGAGCTGCTGGTCACGGGCAAGAACTGGAAGCACCTGTACCGCCTCGACGTCCCCTCGACGGGGTAGGACACGGTTGGCGCCGCTTTCCCACGCGGGCGGCGCCGGGCTCTCACACGGGCGGCGCCGCGCTAGAACGACACCCGGATGGGGATCTCGTCGGTGTCCACGCCCAGCACCGCGGCCTCGTCCGGCTTGTGGGGCAGCACCGTGTTGACGTAGTCGTCGGCGGCGTCCTGCAACGTCATGTCGCGGCCGGCCTGCTCGGAGAGGTACCAGCGGTGCTCGAGCAGCTCGTGGAACAGCTCGGCCGGTTCGAGCTTGGAGCGCAGCTCGGCGGGCACGCTGCGGGTGGCGGGCTCGTAGATCCGAGACAGCCAGTCGTGCGCGACCTGCGCCTCGTCGTCGTTCTGCCGGTCGGTGGCCGCCCGGTAGGAGTCGAGGTCGTTCAGCAGCCGCCGGGCCTGGTTCTCCTGGACGTCCAGACCCGTGAGCTGCATCATCCGCCGGGAGTGGTAGCCGATGTCGACCACCTTGGGCCGGATCTGCAGGTGGGTGCCGTCGATGTCGGTGGTGATGGCCAGCTCGTCCACGTCGAAGCCCAGGTTGTTCAGCCGCGAGATGCGGTCTTCCACCTTCCAGCGCTCCCCGCTGCCGAAGCGCTCGGTGGCGGTCAGCTCGCGCCACAGCAGCTCGTAGCGGTGCATGATGCGGTTGGCCGTCTCGACCGGGTCGATCGAGCTGTCGAGCAGGTCGCCGGCCTCGAGGTCCATCAGCTCACCGGCCAGGTTCGCGTGCGCGATCTGCAGGTCGTGCGCGCGCTGGCCGTCGCTGAGCTGCTCGTAGATGGAGGCGGTCTCGGCGTCGACGAGGTAGGCCGCGAAGTCACCCGCGTCGCGGCGGAACAGGGTGTTGGACAGCGACACGTCGCCCCAGAACACGCCGGTGATGTGCAGGCGCGCGAGCAGCACCGCCAACGCGTCGAGCACTCGCCGCGCCGTGTCCGGCTGCATCCGCTGGCTGAAGATGGCGCGGTAGGGCAGGGCGAACCTCAGGTGCCGGGTGACCAGGCAGGCGTCGAGCGGCTCGCCGTGGGCGTCCGTGCGCCCGGAGATGACGGCGAGCGGCGTGACGGCGGGCAGGTCGAGCCGGCCCATCATCCGCAGCGTCTCGTACTCGCGGCGCGCCAGGTCTGCCTGGATCTCCTTGACGGCCACGACCCCACCAGGCATCTTGACGAAGCGCACCACGTGCCGCGAGATCCCCCGAGGCAGGGCCGCGAGCCGGTCGGCCGGCCACTGCTCCAGCGGCACCTGCCACGGCAGGTCGAGCAGAGCAGGATCCGGACGCGCCGCCGAGATGTCGAGCGCCATGAGGCCAGCCTAGCCCCGGCCGCAGGGGCACCTCAGTCGTCGGCGATGCGGCGCGCCATGACCAGCCAGCCGCCGAGGGCAAGGGCGCTGACGGTCACCAGCATCACCCATCCGCCGGGCTCCACCGTCCCGATACCGAGCCAGGCGGACTGGATCGAGCGGATCGACTGGGTCATCGGGAGGGCGTCGGAGATGGTCCGCATGACCTCGGGCATCGCCGCCGGCGGCGGGCCGCTGCCGCTGAGCAGGAAGAGAGGGAAGAACAGGGTCAGCCCCACCGCGTCGGCGGCGCGGGAGGTCGGCAGCACGAGCCCGAGGAACAGCCCCACGTTGATGAACATGAAGGTGCTCAGCCCGATCGCGCCGGCGGTGGCCCAGGGGTGCTGCACGGCTGGCACCCCGTAGGACAGGAAGGCGGTGGCCAGCGTGACCGCGAAACCGACCAGAGCCATCAGGACGGCCACCACGGCCCACGCGGCCGGCAGCGCCCACGCCGGGAAGTGCGAGGCGTGGAAGCGGCGCAGCACCCCCGCCTGGTGGTAGGAGGCCAGGTGCGCCGGGAGCATGATGAGGCCGAGGGCGGCGAGGACCACGGCGAAGTACGCCGCCGTGTAGTACGCGGCGGGAGTCACCCCGGCGAACGTCGGGTCGTTCGGGTCGAACACGCCGCCCATGACCAGGACGACGAGGGCCGGGAAGGCGACGACGAAGACCAGGCTGACGGGCTCGCGGAGGAACAGGCGGATCTCGGTAGTCACCAGGGCGGGGATGGCGGTTCTCATGAGGTCGCTCCGATCAGGGTCAGCATCGCCTGGTGCAGGCGGGGATGGGTGACGTGCAGGTCGCTGGGCCCGCGACCGTCGGTGATGGTGGCCGCGCAGACGGCCGGAGTCATGGCCGCATCGCCCACGACGGCGAGCGCGCCGGGGTCCTGCGGGCAGCGCGCGACGGTGCGCACGCCGGGGAGGTGGCGCAACCGTGCGGGGTCGAGGCCGGGCGGCGGGGTGAAGGTGATGCGTGTGGGCCCGCCGAACCGGCGAGTGAGCTCCTGAGGGGTGCCCGTGTGGACGACGCGACCCTCGCGCAGCACGGCCGCCCGGTCGCACAGCTCCTCGACCTCGTCGGCGAGGTGGCTGACCATGACGACGGTCGTCCCGGCCTCGCGGACGTCGCGGATGACGTCCCACACGTCGCGGCGTGCCGCGGGGTCGAGCCCTTGGGTCAGCTCGTCCAGGAACAGCACCTGGGGACGGTGCAGGAGGGCGAGCGCGATGAAGAGCCGCTGGCGTTGCCCGCCGGAGAGGTCGGCGAAGCTGGAGCGCCGGTGACGGTGCAGCCCCCACGGCCGCAGCAGCGCCGCGACCTCGCGGCGGCCCGGTCGTGCGCGGCCACCCGAGCCTCCGGCGCCCGCGGCGAACAGGGCGATGGCCTCGCCCACGCGCAGCCGGTCGGGGAGGGCGGCCTCCTGCAGCTGGCTGCCCACCACCGCGCGCAGCGGGGCGCGTTGGGTGAGGGGGTCCAAGCCGAGCACGCGCAGGCGTCCGGAGTCCGGCCGCCGCAGGCCCTGCAGGCACTCGACGGTGGTGGTCTTGCCGGCTCCGTTGGCACCCAGGAGGCCGAAGATCTCACCGGGGCGGACGGAGAAGGAGACGTCGTCGACGACGCGTTGGCCGTCGTAGCACTTGACCAGCGAGGTGACCTCGATGGCGGTGTCGGTGGTGCCGGTGGCGACCTCGACACCCGGGGGAGCGGTCTGGGTGGCGTTCATAGGACCAGCGTGCGTTCGCCGGGCGCTGCCGCACATCCCCCCACGGGCCAGATCGGGGCTCACCCCCGGGGGGAGGCCCCGGGGCGATCAACCGTCGACGTCGGGCAGACCCACGATGCCGTGGTCGTAGGCGAAGACGATGGCGGCGGCGCGGTCACGCGCACCGAGCTTGGTGAACACGGCGCCCACATGGCTCTTGACCGTGGCCTCGCTCACGTACAGCGCGGCGGCGATCTCCTGGTTGGTGGCACCGCGCGCCATCCGTCTCAGCACCTCGTGCTCACGCTCGGTGAGCTGGGCGAGATGGCCACTCGCGCCGATGTGGTGACGTGCGCCGTGTCTGACAGTTTGTAGCACCCGTGGCGCGACGCGGGCGTCCAGCCACGCCCCGCCACCGGCCACCGCTGTGGTGGCGGCGATGAGCTGCGCGGCGCTCGTGTCCTTGAGCACGAACCCCGCGGCCCCGGCGTCGAGCGCTCCCCACAGAGCGTCGTCGTCGTCGAACGTGGTCAGGATGAGCACCGGCGGGTGGTCGCCCCGGCGACACAGGGCCCGAGTGGCGCTGACCCCGCCGGTCCGGGGCATGCGCAGGTCCATCAGCACCACGTCGGGCTTCAGTGCGTCGACAGCCGCCTCCACCTCGTCGCCGTCGGAGCACTCGCCGACCACGGTGAACCCGTCCTCCGGCCCGAGGATGCGGCGCACCCCCGCTCGGACCACGGGCTGGTCGTCCACGACCAGGGCACGGATCATGACGGCGGCACCGGCACGGGGGACAGCGGCAGCCGCGCGTCCACGAGCCACCCGTCCTGCGTGGGCCCGGCGGTCAGTGTCCCGCCGACCGAGCGTGCACGCTCGACCATCCCGATCACCCCGTAGCCCGTGGTGTTGGCCGGTGGGGGCGCGTGGCCGTGGTCGCGCACGCGGACTCGGACCTGCTCGTGGTCGGTGACGACGTCGAGTCGCACCGAGTTCTCGACCGCGTGCCGGGAGACGTTGGCCAGCGACTCGGCGCAGATGCGGGTCAGGGCCAGACCGAGCGGGCCCTCGAGCCGTCGCGCCGCGGGGTCGATGTGAGCCTCCACGCGGACTCCCGCGCGCGCATAGTCACCGACGACGCTCTCCAGGTCGAGGGCGGTGGGCACCGGGGGGTCCGTGCCCTGCTCGGTGGTGCGCAGCGAGGCCACTGTCGTGCGCACCTGCGCCAGGCCGGAGCGGCCCACCGCCTCGGCTTGTCGTAGGGCGTCGTCCGCTTCGTCGATGTCGCGTCGCAGGACGTGCCGGGCCCCGGTGACGTGCAGCATCATGGCGGCCAGGGTGTGCCCGGCGAGGTCGTGCAGCTCACGCGCGATGCGCCGCCGCTCGTCCGCAACGGCGCGTTGGGCGAGCTCCTCGCGTGCCTGCCGTAGGGCGACGATGGCCTCGTGCTGGGCGAACAGCACTCGGCCCAGCGCAAGCGTGAACACCTCGGCCGCCACCCAGGGCGCCCACCCGAGCGACTCCGGGTTGGCGAGCCATACCCCGGCGATGACCACGATCGCGGCGGCGGCCACCGCACACGAGCGCAGCAGGGAGCCCGTGTGCCAGGCGACGTACACCGTGAGCAGGTTGACCAGGAGGAACGCCGCCTCCAGACGTCCGCTGCTGCCGACGGCGAGGCCGACCAGGACCATGACGAGGAAGGCCGTGGGTAGAGTCGGCACTGCGGTCAGGGCCAGGGACGTCAGCGCGGCACCGGCCAGGACCAACCCCAGGAGGGCCGGCCACGGTCCGGGCTCGGTCAGCTGGCCCACCACGATGATGACGGCGCTCGAGCCGGCGAGAAACGGCCACTGCCCGATCTCGATCCGGCGGTCGGGACGGTGAAGGTCCTCGGCCAACCATTGCCGTAGGTGCATACTCCCGAGGCTACGACCCGCAGCGGTATCAGGCCTTCCCCCCACAGACGCCAGGCTCTCCCCCCACGGGTGGAGTGCGCCGCGCCGAGGACGACAGCGCGATGCCGTCCGCTCCCCGGGATGGGGGAGCGGACGGCATCCATGGTGGGTGTGTCGATGCCTCCTAGTTGATGCGCTCCCCGCTCTCGGGGTCGAAGAGGTGCACGTGGTCCTGCTTGGCGATGAAGTGGACCTGCTCGCCCTTCTTCGGCGGGGTGCGGCCGTCCACGCGGGCGATGAACGGCTTGTCCGTCGCGGCGGAGCCGGGCAGCTCGCCGTAGACGTAGGCGTCGGCCCCCAGCTCCTCGACCAGGTCGACCTCGACGGTGATGCCGCGGCCGGAGTCGTCGACGTCGAGGTCCTCGGGGCGCACGCCGAGGATCACCTCGTCACCGGCCTTGGAGAGCACGTCGCGCTCGACGGGGAAGACCGACTCACCGAACTGCAGGCCACCGTCGGTGACCTTCAGCGTGGTGAGGTTCATCGCGGGGGAGCCGATGAAGCCGGCGACGAACACGTTGTTCGGGTGGTCGTACATCCGCCGCGGCGGGTCGCACTGCTGCAGCAGACCGTCCTTGAGCACGGCCACCCGGTCGCCCATGGTCATGGCCTCGACCTGGTCGTGCGTGACGTAGACGGTGGTGACACCGAGGCGGCGCTGCAGCGAGGCGATCTGGGTGCGCGTCTGCACGCGCAGCTTGGCGTCGAGGTTGGACAGCGGCTCGTCCATGAGGAAGACCTGGGGGGAACGCACGATGGCCCGGCCCATGGCGACGCGCTGGCGCTGCCCACCGGACAGCGCCTTGGGCTTGCGGTCGAGGAACTCGGTGAGGTCCAGGATCTTCGCGGCCTCCTCCACCCGCTCGCGGATCTCGGACTTGTCGGTGCCGGCGATCTTCAGAGCGAAGCCCATGTTGTCCGCGACGCTCATGTGCGGGTAGAGCGCGTAGTTCTGGAACACCATCGCCACGTCGCGGTCCTTCGGCGGCAGCGTGGTGACGTCCTTGTCACCGATCAGGATGCGCCCGCGGTTGACCTCCTCCAGGCCGGCGAGCATGCGCAGGCTGGTGGACTTGCCACAGCCGGAGGGGCCGACGAGGACGAGGAACTCGCCGTCTTCGATGTCGATGGACAGGTCCGTCACCGCAGGGT
Source organism: Ornithinimicrobium sp. (assembly GCF_035267225.1). GTDB lineage: Bacteria > Actinomycetota > Actinomycetes > Actinomycetales > Dermatophilaceae > Ornithinicoccus. Next base: position 7,361 of record NZ_DATFMA010000046.1, on the reverse strand, counting down.
TGTCGGCCCCGGGGAAGATGCGGACGATCTTGTCGAGGGTCACTGTGGCCATGAGCCGTCTCTCCTTCACCGGCAGGAACGTGCCGGACGGTCCGTTGTAAAGGGCGCTCCGCCGGTGGGGTCCGGACGGAGTCGTCGAGGCGGCGTCGCCGAGAGGTCATGAGCAGTCTGGCGACGTTGCCAAGACTCCTGGTCACAGTACCGACATCCCATCGTCGGCGCCAGGTCTCCTCATGCGGCGCAGAGGGTTCACCCGGCAGCGGCCTGGCCCTCAGGAGCCGGCGGCCGGGCCCTCAGGAGCCGGAGCGAGCCCCGTACAGCAGCCGCAGCATGTCCACGACCGCACGCTCGTCGTCCACGCGGAACCGCGCTGAGGTCGTCCCGGAGCCGACCTTCACGCTGACGTGCGGCTCGGGCAACGTCGCGAAGGCGTGCTCGTCGGTGACGTCGTCGCCGGCGTAGACGATCCGGGTGGCGTGGACCGCGTCGGCGAGCTCGAGCAGGGCTGAGCCCTTGTCGGCCGGCGTCACGGCCATCTCCACCACGTCCTTGCCCTCGGTGACGGCCACCTCGGGAACGTCGAGCGCCATGCTGGTGGCGGCTTCTCTGGCCGCCCTCGCGGCGGCGTCGGGCAGGCCGCGGGTATGCAGCACCAGAGCGGCCGGCTTGCGCTCCACCCGTGCCCGGGGGTGCTCCTCGAGCACCGCCTCGAGCCCTTCGGCGAGACGGTCGAAACGCAGCTGCTGGCCCTCGTCGAGGGCGAGCTGGCTGCGGTGCGAGGACTCCGCGCCGTGGCTGCCGATGAGCACGATGGGCTCGTCGGCCCCGCTCAGCTCGCGCAGCGGCTGCAGCGCCCGTCCGGAGACCAGGGCCACCGTGGTGGCCTCCAGTGCGGCCAGCTCGTAGAGCACGCCGATGCCTCCGGCGACGGGCTCGACGGCCATGGGCTCGTCGGCCAGCGGCGCGAGCGTGCCGTCGAAGTCGACGCCGACCAGCAGCGGCTCGGTCGGCGGGAGGTCGCGGAGCGCACCGCGCAAGGTCGAGTCCATCGATGACCTCCTGTGTCTGCCTGGCGCCGGCCCGTGCGCCGGTGCGTGCGCCGGTGCGTCAGGGCTCGCCCGGCAGGGCCATGCCGACCCTATCTAGGGTTCGGGCTGTTCTGGTGCCACCGCGAGCGCCTGCAGGTAGCTGTCGGCCCAGGCGTAGACGTCGTGCGTGCGCACGCGGCGACGCATCGCCCGCATCCGACGCCGGCGGGCGCTGGGCTCGTCGTGCAGCGCGGTCAGGATGCTGCGCTTGAGCCCGACGATGTCGTGCGGGTTGCACCCGTAGGCCGACGTCAGCTCCTGGGAGGCACCGGCGAACTCGCTGAGCACCAGGGCGCCGCCCAGGTCGTGCCGGCAGGTGACGTACTCCTTGCAGACCAGGTTCATCCCGTCGCGCAGTGGGGTCACGAGCATGACGTCGGCGGCCTGGTACATCGCCGCCATCTCCTCGCGGGGGTAGGCCTGGTGCAGGTAGTACACCGGGGTCTGCCCGATGTCGGAGTACTCCCCGTTGATCCGGCCCACCATGGCCTCGACCTGGGAGCGCAGCCGGCGGTAGGCCTCGACCCGCTCGCGGCTGGGGCTGGCGACCTGCACCACGGCGACTTCGCGGGGGTCGATGGCACCGTCGGCGAGCAGCTCGGAGACGGCGCGCAGGCGGTGCCGGATGCCTTTGGTGTAGTCGAGCCGGTCCACGCCGAGCAGGACCGTGCGCGGGTTGCCCAGGGAGGCGCGGATGGCCTCGGCGCGCTCGGTGACCTCGGCGGACATGGCCAAGGACTCCAGCGCCGAGAAGTCGATCGAGATCGGGATGGGGGCGGCACGCACGGTGCGGGGCGCATGGCCCAGCAAGCCGTCCTGGGAGCCCTGCCAGGTGACGACGGAACCGCGTGAGCTGGCCCCCAGCACCATGCGGCAGGCGCGCAGGAAGTTGCGCGCGTCCGCGCTGCGCTGGAATCCCACGAAGTCCGCGCCGAGCAGGCCCCGCAGCACGGCGGTGCGCCAGGGCAGCTGGGCGAACAGCTCGACCGGCGGGAAGGGGATGTGGTTGAACCAGCCGATGCGCAGGTCGGGTCGCAGCTCACGCAGCAGCGCGGGCACCAGCTGCAGCTGGTAGTCCTGCACCCACACCGTGGCCCCGTCGGCGGCGACGTCGGCGGTGGCCTGTGCGAACCGTTCGTTCACGGTCCGGTAGGCCGCCCACCAGCTGCGGTGGAACGCCGGCTCGCTGATGACGTCGTGGTAGATCGGCCACAGGGTCCCGTTGCTGAACCCCTCGTAGTAGTCCCGGATGTCGCGGGCGTCCAGGGTCACCGGGAACAGGTGCAACCCGCAGGCCGTGGTGAAGGGCTCGAGGCTGACTCCGGCTTCGCCGGGCCAGCCCACCCAGGCTCCCCGCCGGTCGCGCATCACCGGTTCCATGGCCGTGACCAACCCCCCTGGACTGGTGCGCCATTCGTCCGTCCCGTCGTCGTGCACGACGCGGTCGACCGGCAAGCGGTTGGCCACGACGACGAAGTCGGCGCGCTCCCCAGGCGAAACCATCGCGTGCTCCCTTTCGTCTATGCATAGACACTAGGTGATGGTGGGGGTTCGCGCGGGTCGGCGACCTCCAGCGAGTCTGAGATGAGGAGGGCGAGCGCATAACGTGGGTCACGTGACCGAGGAACTCTCCGTCCCTTCCGGCGGCGACGGGCCACGCCGCGTCGGGTCCTACGAGCTGGGACCCCGGCTGGGGGAAGGCGGCATGGGCGTGGTGTGGCGCTCGCAGGACCGCGAGGGCCGCGAGGTGTCGGTGAAGGTGCTGCGCCCGCACATCGCCCACGACGAGAACGCCCGGGCCCGGCTGCGTCGCGAGGTCGACACCCTCGCGCGCGTGCACCACCCGCGCGTGGCCGCCGTGCTGGACGCCGACGTGGACGGGCCGGCGCCCTACATCGTGACCGAGTTCGTGCCCGGGGCGCCGCTGGACGCGGTGGTGGCGGTCCAGGGGGCGTTGCCGCCGGAGGCGCTGGTGCGGCTGGGTGAGGGTCTGTCGGACGCGTTGGGGGCCATCCACGAGGTCGGCATCGTCCACCGCGACCTCAAGCCGGGCAACGTGCTCATGGTGGGCGACGACCCGGTGGTGATCGACTTCGGGATCGCCCAGGTGGCCGATGACTCGCGGCTGACCGTGACCGGCATGGTGATGGGCACTCCTGGGTACCTGTCGCCGGAGGTGGTGGAGGGCGGCTCGGTGACCCGAGCCACCGACTGGTGGGGGTGGGCGGCCACGCTGGCCTTCGCGGCCAGCGGGCACCCACCGTTCGGCACCGGGCCGATGAGCGTGGTGCTGGACCGGGTGGTGCGGGGGCGCACCCAGCTCGACAAGGTGGACGAGCAGCTGCGCCCGCTGCTGCTGGCGGCCCTCGATCCCGACCCGAGCCACCGGCCGGGCTCCGAGGAGGTCATGGCGGCCATGAAGGCCTACGCGCAGCGCCGCCCGGTGACCGAGGCGATGTCACCGCGCTCGCTGAGCGCGGCGGGGTGGGTTGCGGGCGCAGGCGCGGCCGCAGCCGGTGGTCGGCACCGTGAGGCCGGTGAACCGGCTGAGCAGGGCGAACCCGGTCAGCACGGCCAGGCCGGGCAGCCCGGCGGGGCCGGTGGAACCGGCGAGGAGGACCCGGCCGGCGCGCCGACCCGCGAGCATCCGGTCACCGCGGGGGACGACTCCACCCAGATGACTCCGGTGGTCGACCCGACCCGGGCCCAGCCCATCCCGCAGACGCGCGCGGTTCCGACCGGTGCACCACCTCACACACCCCCGACACCGCCGAGCGGGTCCCCGGCCTACCGGGACCCGCAGCCCTACCCGCATACCGAGCGCTATCCCTCCCAGCGCTACCAGGGGGCCGGGCCCCGTGACCGTGGCCCCGCACCCGCCCAGCAGCCTGGTCGCTACCCGCCGCCCCCACCGCAGAACCAGCACGGGCAGCCCGGGCCCCACCCCGGAGCCCGTCCGCCGCAGCCACCGTGGGAGCGACGGCCTCACCCCGGGGCCGGGCAGGGGTACCCACCGGGCCAGCCGTACGGGGGAGGGCAGCCGCATCCGGGGGGCCGACCGCCGGCCGGTGCGGCCTACCCGCGGGCGGGGGGAGACCCCCGGATCGGGCGCCCGCCGCGGACCGGGACGATCCTCACCCTGCTGGCCGTCTTCGTGGCGCTGTGCACCGTCGCCCCGCTGCTGGCGTGGGGGCTGCTCGCGATCTGGTCGGTGCTGACCCGGTGGGTGGACCGGTCGATGACGGGGCTGGTGATGCGCCGGCACACCGCGGGGCCGCGGGGCAGTGACATCCCGATGACGCTGCTGGCCGCGCCGTGGCGCCTCATCCCGGCGGTGCTGACCACGCTGCTGTGGCTGGTGCTGCCGCTGGGGTTCGCGGTCACGGCGGCGTTCGCCACCTCGTTCGGGCTGACCGAGGGGGGGCTGGTCGTGGCCGAGGTCGACGACCCGCTGCCCATCGCGGTGGGGTCGGCGCTGGGGGCCGTCGTCGGGTGGTGGGGCCCGGGCAGCGTGTCGCTGCGCCGGGGGACCCGCACGTTGCTGCGGGCGGTGGTGCCGTCGGGGCCGGCGACCCAGCTGGTGGTCACGTTCTTGTTGGTGGGGTCGCTCACGCTGGGGGCGTGGGCGCTGCTGGACCCCCAGGCGGTGTCGTGGTGGCCGAGCCCGACGGGTCAGGCTCCCCTTCTTGATCGCCTCCAGACGCAAATTCTTGGTCAGCGGTTGTCCAGTTTTTGATCATTTTCGTTGGTCCGCGGCGTGTCGCTCCGTAGCGTGACCGATTCGTGATCTAAAGCCGCCCCTTCTGGAGGACCCCGTATGAGCAGAATGCTGGGACGTTGTGCTGCCCGCCGACCCGATGCCCGCGCCGGCCTGCTGCAGCGCCTCGTCACCATGCTGGCGGCGTCGGCGATCGCGATCGGCCTCTTCGGGGTCTCGGCCCCGGCCGCGCAGGCCGGGAGCGTGTGGGACCGGGTCGCCGCGTGCGAGTCCAGCGGCCGGTGGAGCATCAACAACGGCAACGGCTTCTACGGGGGGCTGCAGTTCCACCCCCGGACGTGGGCCGGTTTCGGGGGCCGCACGTACGCCTCGTACGCGCACCGGGCCACCAAGGCGCAGCAGATCGCCATCGCGCGCCGGGTGCTCGCACGTCAGGGCCCGGGGGCCTGGCCGGTGTGCTCGAAGAAGGCGGGTCTGACGCGCAAGAGCGGCCGGGCCAACGCGAACGCGACGGCGTCGAGCAGCCGTTCAAGCGCCAGCAGCCCGAGCCGCAGCACAGGGCGCACCGTCACCAGGTACGTGTCGGCGCGCAAGACGGCCAACGTCCGATCCGGCCCGGGGACCCGGTACCGGTTGGTCGGGACGCTCGACCGGGGTGACCGGCTGCGCGGCCGGCTGAGCAACGGGTGGCTGCGGGTCTCCAGCGGTCGGTACGTGAGCTCGTACATGCTGTCGTCCTCGCCGGTGCAGCGGGCCAGCACGAGCAAGCGAACGACGACGCCCAAGTCGCGCTCCAGCTCGCGGAAGGTGACCCGCTACATCAGCGCCCGTTCCTCAGCCAGTGTGCGCACCGGCCCGAGCTCGCGCTACCGGGTGGTGGGCTCGCAGCGCCGTGGCACCCGGGTCAGCGGGACCCTGCGCAACGGTTGGCTGCGGACCTCCAGCTACCGCTGGATCGGGCCGGCGGTGCTCTCCACCCGGCCGGTCTCACGAAGCACCTCCACCAGGCCCTCGAAGTCCACGAAGTCGTCAAGTCGCTCGTCCACGGTGACGCGCTACGTCTCGGCTCGGTATAGCGCGAATGTGCGTTCCGGCCCCGGCGCGAAGTACCGGACCGTGGACAAGGAGCGGCGCGGGACCCGCGTGCGCGGCCGGATGGTCAACGGCTGGTTGAAGATCGGAACCCGCAAGTACATCGGGTCGTCGGTGCTCTCGACACGGCGCGTGTGACGCCCTGGTCACAGAGCGTGTCACGGCAAGGTAAAGCGATCACGGCGACCTGACGGCCCCGCCGCAGGCCCTCTCCCCCAAACGTGCTGGGGGAGAGGGCTTTTGCGTGTCTGTGGGGGGTGATGTTTGACATGTGCGCCATGTCGCGTACCGTTATGAATCCGTGATCCCGTTATCACTCCGTGACCTTTGTCCCGTTGGAAGGAACTCCCGTCTGATGACCTATACCCCGAAGCACCGTGCGCACCGTAAGCCCTCGCGCCGTCTCCGTGTCCCCGGCACCGTGGCAGCGGCAGGGGCGATGACCCTGGGCGCGTTCGCCATGAGCGCGCCGGCTGCTCAGGCGCAGAGCGTCTGGGACGAGGTCGCCGCCTGCGAGTCCGGTGGCGACTGGAACATCAACACCGGCAACAGCTTCTACGGCGGCCTGCAGTTCACCCAGTCCACCTGGGAGGGCTACGGCGGTACGGCCTACGCCCCCCGCGCTGACCTCGCCAGCAAGTCCGAGCAGATCGCTGTGGCCCAGCGCACCCTTGCGGGCCAGGGCCCCGGAGCCTGGCCGACCTGTTCGGTGAAGGCCGGGCTGACCAGCAGCAACGGTGGCGCCACCTCTGCTCCCGTGTCGGGCTCGAGCAGCTCGTCGAGCTCCTCGTCCTCGAGCAGCTCCTCCTCGAGCAGCAGCTCGTCGTCGAGCACCTCCAGCTCCAGCGGGTCGTCCTCGAGCGGCTCCACCTCGAGCTCCAGTGGCTCGTCCTCCTCGGCCCCGTCCTCGGCTCCGGCCCCCACGTCGAAGTACGCGAGCGGCTCCGGCAGCGGCTACATCTCCGCGGACATCGCGGCCTACGTCCGCTCCGGCCCGAGCTATGACAACGCGGTGGTCTCCAAGGTCGCCCGTGGCACCCAGGTCAGCGGCACGTGGGAGTACGGCTGGCTGAAGATCGGCCACGGCCAGTACGTCGGCAAGACGATGGTCTCCAGCAGCCCGGTCGGTGGCGGCTCCAGCAGCCACTCCGGCGGCTCGACCAGCGGTGGCCACGCCACCCAGGTCGTCACGGCCGACATCAACGCCTACGTGCGCTCCGGCCCGAGCTACGACAGCCCGATCATCGACAAGGAGCCGAACGGCAAGCACGTCTCCGGCACCTGGCACAACGGCTGGCTGAAGATCGGCGAAGGCCGCTACATCGGCAAGACCGTCCTCGGCAACGGCTGAGCTTCTCCACTCTGGGACCCAGAGCCCGCGTCGACGCCCTGTGTGTCGACGCGGGCTCTGCTCGTGCCGCCGGTCGGTAGGATCGGCGATGCCGGGTGCTTCGCGCGTCCGG
>NZ_DATFMA010000045.1:0-42721 GCF_035267225.1 Ornithinimicrobium sp. | reverse complement strand
CCATCGGAGTGGCCAGCATGGCGGAGTCGGGCGTCCTGACCGACGAGGCTGACACCCCGCTGGCCCCGGTCATCGCGTGGCACGACCGCCGCGACGAGGCCGAGCTCGAGTCGCTGACCGACCAGCTCGGGACCGAGTTCTGTTCTCGCACCGGCCTGCCTCTGTGGACCCAGTGGTCGTTGACCAAGCACCGGTGGCTGCGCAGCCACCACGAGCCCGCGACCCGCGCGACTCGGCGGTACCACGTCGCCGAATGGGTCGTGCGGGGGTGGGGTGGAGGGCGTGCGACCGAGCTCTCCCTGGCCTCGCGTACCGGCTGGCTGGACCTGCACACCCAGAGCCCGTGGACCGCGACGCTGGACTGGGCGGGCGCCGGCCCCTGGGCTCTCGCCGAGCTGACCCCGGCGGGTGCGCCGTGGGGCCGCGCGGAGACCTCGGGCGCGCTCGCGGGCGCCGACGGAGCGGTCCTGACCGTCGCCGGTCACGACCATCAGGTCGCCGCGGTCGGGCTGGGCTGCCACCGCCCCGGGGACGAGTTCGACTCCTGTGGCACCGCAGAGGCCATCCTGCGCACCGCCGAGCCGGGCCTGTCCGCCGAGGTCGTGCATGCTCTGGCCCGGGACGGCATCACGGTGGGGGCACACGCGGCCGCCGGGCGGTGGTGCCTGCTCGGAGCGACCCAGGGCGGCCGTGTCCTCGGCACTGTGATGGATCGGCTCGGGCTGGGCCGCGAGCAGATGGGGCAGCTCGACGAGCTGGCCGCGCAGGCGCCGGACCGCCCGGGCGCGGTGGTCTGCGGGCACGACGGATCGGAGGTGCACATCGACCCCGGCGCGAGCCCGGGCGAGGTGTGGCGAGCAGCGGTCCGGACCGTGACCGGCCAGGCCAAGGAGCTCAGCGACCGGATCAGCCAGGTCACGCAGCAGCCGCGCTCGCTCGTCCTGGCCGGTGGGTGGACCCACAGCGAGGCCCTCCTGCGCGCGAAGCGGGAGCAGGGTCCGCAGCTGAAGGTGCCGCAGGTCGGCGAAGCAGGCTGCCGTGGAGCAGCCGTCTTCGCCGGCGTCGCTGCCGGTGTCTACGACGACCTCGATGACGCACCCCCGCTGATGTCGACTGACCTGGCCCTGCCCCGTACATCTGGAGGAGACGCGCATGCCGCTCGCCATCACCGCTGACCTCGTGCAGCGAGCCCGAGAAGCCCACCGAGGTGTGGCGGCGTTCAACGTCATCACCCTGGAGCACGCCGAGGCGATCGTTCTCGGCGCCGAGCGGGCGAGTGCCGATGTCGTCCTGCAGATCAGCCAGAACGCCGTGCGGTTCCACGGCGGGCGACTGGAGCCCGTCGCGGCGGCGAGCCTGGCGGTGGCGGCCGGTGCCCAGGTGGACGTGTCGGTCCACCTGGACCACGTCGACGACGTCGAGCTGTTGCACCGCACTGCCGACTGCGGTCTCAGCTCGGTGATGTTCGACGCCTCGCATCTGGACTACCGCGACAACGTCGAGGCCACCCGCGCCGCCGCAGAGTGGGCGCACGCCCGGGGGCTGTTCATCGAGGCCGAGCTCGGCAAGGTGGGCGGCAAGGACGGGGCCCATGCCTCCGGCGTGCGCACCGACCCCGACGAGGCGGACGAGTTCGTCTCGCGCACGGGCGTCGACGCGCTGGCGGTCGCGGTGGGCAGCTCGCACGCGATGACCGACCGGAGCGCCGCGTTGGACATCGACCTCATCGCCACTCTCGCGGACCGGCTCGACGTGCCTCTGGTGCTGCACGGCTCCTCCGGCGTGCCGGACGCCGTTCTCGCCGAGGCCGTACGCGCAGGCATGGTGAAGATCAACATCGGCACCATCCTGAACACCGCCTTCACCGGAGCGGTGCGCGAGGTCCTCGGTGCCGACGAGGCGGTGGTCGACCCGCGCACGTACATCAAGCCGGGGCGCGAGCAGATGGCCCAGGTCGTGCAGCGCCTGGCGAGGATCGTGGGTGCCGTGTGATCATCACGGTGACGCTCAACCCGAGCCTGGACCTGACCTACGCCCTACGGGAGTCGGCCGTGGGGGAGGTCGACGTCCACCGGGCGCGCACGGCCACCCTCGAGGCCAGCGGAAAGGGGGTGAACGTCTCCCTCACCCTCCGACGGGCCGGGACGCCGACCGTCGCCGTGCTGCCGCTGGCCGGCCCGACGGGTCGGCATGTGAGTGACCTGCTCACGAAGGAGGAGGTCGAGCACGTCGTCGTCCCCCTCGAGGGCCAGACGCGTATCAACACCTCGGTGGTGGTGCCCGGGGGCCAGACCACCAAGGTGAACGGGCCGGGCCCGATGGTCGGCGCGGAGGAGCTGACGCTGCTGACCCGTCGCCTGCGGGAGGTCGTCGACGCGGTGGACCACGAGGGCGAGCACTGGGTCGCCCTGTGCGGCTCCTTCCCTCCGGGGGTCGAGGAGGGTCTGGTCACCGAGGTGGTCCGCACGGCGCGCGAGCGAGGACTGCGCTGTGCGGTCGACGTGGCAGGCCCACCGCTGGCGCAGGCCCTCACCGACGGTGCGGACCTGCTGGCCCCCAACGCCGAGGAGCTCGGTGCACTGGTGCCCGACGGGCTCGACCACCGCGACCCCGGCGCCGTGGTCTCCGCCGCGCACCACCTGGCCCGCGCCTCCGGCACCAGCTTCCTGGTCAGTCTCGGCGCCGAGGGCGCCTTGTACGCAGACGGCGCGGTCACGCTGCACGGCACCGGTCCGGCGTTGACACCGGTGAACACCGCGGGCGCCGGCGACGCCCTCCTGGCCGGCTGGCTGACGCAGCCGGGTGAGCCGACCGCTCGGCTGAGGCGTGCGCTGGCCTACGGTCGCTCGGCCTGCCTGTCACCCCTGACCGTCGACCGGACTCCCGGCCGGAACGCCGCGGACGGCCTCACGGTCGCGACCCTGAGCGCCTCCCCGAGACAGAGGAAGAACCGATGACCGACATCCGCCGAGTTCGCATCACCGGGCTGGAGACGATTGAGATCAGCAGCGAGGCTCCGGTCTCGGTGCAGGCGCACGAGGTGAGGGTGCGCACCGTCAATGTCGGGCTCTGCGGCTCCGACACGCACGCCCTCCACGGGCGCCACCCGCTCATCCCCATTCCCTACTACCCCGGCCACGAGGCCACTGGTGTGGTCATCGAGGTGGGCTCGCAGGTGAGCTCGGTCGCCGAGGGCGAGCGGGTCGTGGTGGAGCCCACGCTGCCGTGTGACGCCTGCAAGCAGTGCCGGCGGGGAACACCGAACCTGTGCGAGAACCTCGAGTTCTTCGGCTGTGGCTACCGCCAGGGCGGGATGGCCGACGAGTTCGTGGTCCGCGCCGACCGGTTGCACCGGATTCCGGACGACATGGACGACCTGAGCAGCGCCCTGGTGGAGCCGCTGGCCACCCCCGTGCACGCGGGTCGGATCGCCGGGCCCCTGCGCGACCGGGCGGTGGTCGTCCTGGGGGCGGGGACCATCGGTCTGCTCATGCTGGCCGTGGCCCGGTACCAGGGGGCCCGCCGGGTGGTGGTGACCGACCCCCTGGCGCTCAAGCGCGAGGCGGCACTGGCCCACGGAGCGGATGCGGCATTCGATGCCACGGCCGAGGATGTGGCCGAGCAGGTGCTGGGAGCCCTCGGCGAGAGTGCCGACGTGGTGTTCGACTGCGTCGCGGTGGAGCCGACCGTACGGCTGGCCATCCGTCTGGCCAGCAAGGGCGGCACTGTGGCGATCGTGGGCGTCCCCTCAGCCGACGTCTCGGTCCCGACGATCACCGTCCAAGACACCCAGGTTCGGCTCCAGGGGTCGGCCACCTACACTGCCGAGGACTACGACACCGCCTTCGAGATGCTCCGCGCGGGTGCGGTGAGAGCAGACGAGGTCGTGACCGCCCAGTTCCCGCTGGCCCAGGTCGAGGAGGCGTTCGCGGCGTTGGACTCCGGAGAGCACCTGAAGGTGGTGATGCGACCGTGAGCCAGCCATCCGGGCCGGAGGGTGAGCCTGAGCTGGCCCCGCTGCGGCACCGGTCGATCCTGGACTCCCTCGTTCAGCACGGTCAGGTCAACACCCAGCAGCTGGCGACCCGTTTCGGGGTGACCCACGAGACCGTGCGCAAGGATCTGATCTACCTGCAGGAGCGCGGTCTGCTGCGGCGCGTGCACGCGGGCGCGGTCGGCCCCGAGTCGGTGGCCCACGAGCCGTGGGTCAATGACCGCACCGACAACCTGCCGCAGAAGCGCCGGATCGCGGCGGCCGCGGCCGAGCTGGTACCCGCCTCGGGTGCCGTCCTGCTCGACTCGGGGTCGACCACCGCGGCCTTGGCGCACCAGATGCAGTCGTCCGGCTCGTTGCAGGTGATCACGAACTCCTTGCCGGTGGCGCTCACCTTGCTGCCGAAGGTCGGCTCGGTGACCACGTTGGGCGGCCGGGTGCGACCGGAGACCCAGGCCACGGCCGACGAGTGGGCACTGGCTCACCTGTCCGACATGCGGGTGGACGTGGCCTTCCTGGGGGCCAACGCTGCCTGTCTCGACCAAGGTCTGGCCACCCCCGACCGTGCCGAGGCGGCGGTGAAGGCCGCCTTCATCCGCACGGCGAGGCGCCGGGTCCTGCTCGCCGACCACAGCAAGTTCGAGCGCGAGTCGGTCTACTCGTTCGCCACGCTGACCGACATCGACGTCCTGGTCACCGACGCCCAGCTGAGTGCTCGCACGGCCGCGGCCATCGAGAGGACCCACCTGGTGGAGGTCATCCGCGCCTCAGCGTGACTCGTGCTGCTGTGACCGCAGCGGTCGCAGGGCGCGGGCCCAGCGCTCGGTCTGATCCAGCAGGGTCTTCACGTTGCGGGCCTGGAAGTCGCGCGGGTCCATCTGAGAGAAGTCCTGCATGTCGTCGAAGATCGACAGCGACACCTGGGCGCGCACGGTGGCGATCTGCAGCTCGCCCAGGACCGACTTGAGCTGCTCCACGGCACGCAGGCCGCCGGAGCTGCCGTAGGCCACGATGCCGGCTGCCTTGTCGTTCCACTCGGAGTACAGGAAGTCCAGGGCGTTCTTGAGCTGGCCGGGAATACCGCGGTTGTACTCCGGGGTCACGAAGACGAACCCGTCGAAGCCGTCGATGAGCTTCGACCAGGCGCGGGTGTGCTCCTGGCTGTACTGTCCGGCGGCTGCCGGCTGTGGCTCGTCGTAGTTGGGCAGGTTCTGCTCCGCGAGGTCGACCACCTCGTAGGACGCGTGCTCGCGCTCCGCCGTGAACTGGGACACCCAGTCGGCGACGGTCGGGCCGACGCGCTGGGGACGGCTCGAGGCGATGATGAGGGCCATCTTCAGCTCTGCGGTCATCCGGGGCTCCTTCGCTCGATGGGTGGTGTCCGCTAGCGACGGTTGGTGAACTGGACGGCGAAGTCGAGGTCGGCCTCGCGGACGAGATGCTGCACGGTCTGGAGATCATCGCGCGACTTGGAGGTGACGCGCACCTCGTCGCCCTGGATCTGGGTCTTCACCGACTTCGGCGCCTGGTCCCGGATGAGCTTGGTGACCTTCTTGGCCTGCTCGGTGCTGATCCCGTCCTTGACCGTGGCGTCGAGCCGGTGCTCCTTGCCCGACTGGTGTGGCTCGCCGTCGTGGGAGAGGTCCAGCGCCTTCAGGGACACGCCCCGCTTGACCAGCTTGGTCTGCAGCACGTCGAGCACGGCCAGGCACCGCTCCGGGGTGCTGGCCCTCATGTGCACCACCTCACCGGCCAGCTCGACGCCGGCGCCGACGTTGCGGAAGTCGTACCGCTGGCCGACCTCTCGGGCGGCCTGGTTCACGGCGTTGGCAAGCTCCTGCTTGTCCACCTTGCTGACGATGTCGAAGGATGAGTCGGCCATGTCTGTCCTTGGGGGTGTGGGGGTTCGCCGAGCGCACTTTGTGCCGGTTGTCGGCTGTTATCCTTTCATCCGTCCATCCGCGGCAGGTTGTCCGAGTGGCCAATGGAAGCGGACTGTAAATCCGCCGGCGTATGCCTACGCAGGTTCGAATCCTGCACCTGCCACCGTGAGATGCACCCGCTGGGGGTCATCGCTGCATCCCGGTCACACCCGTCCGTTCGGTCTCCGGCGTCGCCGTCCCGACCAGTCCCTGTCGAAAGGCCATCTCGCGGTAGACGCCCTCGTCGGCGATGAGCTCGGCGTGGGTGCCCTCGGCGACCAGCCGACCGTGCTCCAGCACCAGGATGCGGTCGAAGTCGCGCACCGTGGACAGTCGATGTGCGACGACGAGGACGGTGCGCCGCTGGGCCAGCTCGGCCAGAGTGGCCTGCAGCTGATGCTCGGTGCGGGAGTCCACCGAGGAGGTCGGTTCGTCCATCAGCAGGACCTCCCGCCCGGCCAGCATCGTGCGGGCCCAGGCCAGACGTTGACGCTGGCCCCCGGAGAGCTTGGTTCCGTGCTCACCCAGGTCCAGCGCCAGCCCGCCGGACTCGCGGTCGACGAGCTCGGCGAGACCGACCGAGGTCAGGGCGCGCACCAGCTCCGCCTCGCTCGCCTCCGGCGCGGCAAGCCGCAGGTTGTCGGCCAGGGTGCCGCTCAGCACCGGCGCGTCCTGCTCGATCAGGCCCAGACGGGCGCGCAGCTCACTGCGCGGCACAGTGTCCAACGGCGTGCCGGCCACCGTGATCTGTCCTGACGTCGGCTCGTAGAACCGCTCGACCAAGGCCAGGGTGGTCGACTTGCCCGATCCCGACGGGCCGACCAAGGCGATCCGGGCCCCTCGGGGCACCGCGAACGACACGTCGTCCAGCACCGTCGGGCCCGATCCGGGCTGGTCACCCTCACCATGGGGGTCGGACCGGGGGTAGTGGAAGCTCACCCCCTTGAACTCGATGACAGGCGTGCGATCGGCCGGCATCGGCGCGGCATCGAGGGCGGACTCGTCCGCCGTCTCGGCCTCCCATCGCACGACCTCCTGGATCCGGTCGAGCGCCGCCAGGCCCGTCTGGATCTGCACGAAGGCCCCGACGGCGGAGCCGATCGGCATGATCAGCAGGAACAGGTACAGGATGAACGCCATCAGGTCGCCGAGCTGCATCGAGCCGTTCGCCACCCGCACGCCGCCGACGGCGAGAACGACGAGGAAGGCGGCCTGGAGGCTGATGGTCACCACCGGCTGGATGACGGCCGACAGCATCGCCAGCCTCAGCCCCGCCCGGTAGGCGGCCGTCGCGTCGGCGTCGATGAGCGCGGCCTCCCGCTCCTCCGCCACCGCGGCCTTGATGGTCCGGATCCCCGAGAGTGCCCGTTCCACCGAGGAGGACATGGCGCCCACCGCGGTCTGAGCCTCCTTGCTCGCGACCCGCACCCGACGCGCAAGCAGGAACACCGCGAGCACCCCGGTGAGGACCGTGGCCAAGGTGACCGCGAAGAGCAACGGGTCGATCAGGACCATCAGCACGACCGCTGCGATGAACATCAGGGTCGAGGAGACGACCTCGAACAGTCCCGAGGTCACCACGGAGCGCAACAGGGTGGTGTCGGAGCCGACCCTCGAGAGCAGATCGCCCACACGCCGGGTGTCGAAGACCTTGACCGGCAGGGACAGCAGGCTGCCGACCAGCCGGCGACGGACCCCCAGCACCACCCTCTCGGCGGTCGACTCCAGGTAGTAGGTCTGCAGCCCGCTGAACAGCGCCTGGGCCAGGGTCACCCCGATGAGCAAGGCGAGGAAGCCGCCGACCGCTTCGCCTGCGCCGACCGAGTTCACCAGCCGCTGCAGCATGAGGGGCTGGACGACCGCGAAGAAGGTGGCGCATATCGACAGGACGGCCACCACGGCAAGCGCGACCCGATGCTCACGCAGGTAGGGCCACATCTCGCGGAGCTGTGCGCGGGGCAGGCCGAGCGGCGGGGTCTGGTCTCGCCCCTGCTCGCCCATCGTCCCCCAAGGTAACCTGCGCCCCTCCGCTGCGGCGCGGCATGCTGCGTTCGCATAGTTTTGCGCTATGTTGCATATATTCGCAACCGATCGTCGAAGGACCAAGCATGACCACCACCCAGACGGACCACGACGTCCTCTACTCTGACCAGATGACTGCTACCGCCACCTCTGCGGCCCCGACCCCCAGCAACCAGACCTTCATCGACCTGGAGCACGAGGTCGCGGCCCACAACTACAGCCCGCTGCCGGTCGTCGTGGGCGAGGCCGAGGGGATCTGGGTCACCGACGTCGAGGGGAACCGCTACCTGGACGCTCTGTCCGGCTACTCGGCGCTGAACTTCGGACACCGCCACCCCGACCTGGTCGCGGCCGCCAAGGCGCAGCTCGACCGCTCCACGCTCACCAGCCGCGCCTTCCACAACGACCAGCTGGGTCCGTTCTGCCGCGACCTGGCCGACCTGGTCGGCAAGGAGACGATCCTGCCGATGAACACCGGGGCGGAGGCGGTGGAGACCGCCCTGAAGATCGCGCGCAAGTGGGGGTACATGGTCAAGGGCGTGGCCGCCGGTCAGGCCAAGATCATCGTCATGGCGGGCAACTTCCACGGCCGCACCACGACCATCGTGAGCTTCTCGGACGACGACGAGGCCCGGGAGCACTACGGCCCGTACACCCCCGGCTTCCAGACGGTGCCCTACGGCGACCTGGCGGCCGTCGAAGCGGCCGTCGACGACGACACCGTCGCGGTGCTGGTCGAGCCCATCCAGGGGGAGCAGGGGGTGCAGATCCCCAAGGAGGGGTTCCTGCCCGGTCTGCGAGAGCTGTGCACGCAGCGGAACGTGCTGATGATCGCCGACGAGATCCAGTCCGGTCTGGGGCGCACGGGCACCACCCTGGCGTGCGCCTACGAGGAGGTCGAGGCCGATCTCTACACCCTGGGCAAGGCCTTGGGCGGGGGCATCGTCCCGGTCTCGGCCGTTGCGGCGGACCGTGCGGTGATGGACGTCATCACCCCGGGCACCCACGGCTCGACGTTCGGCGGCAACCCGCTCGCGGCCGCCGTCGGGCACGCCGTGGTCAAGATGCTCGCCACAGGGGAGTACCAGGCCCACGCCACCGAGCTCGAGGCGGTCTTCCGGGAGCAGCTGGAGGCGCTCATCGGGCACGGCGTCGAGGCGGTCCGCGTCCGTGGCCTGTGGGCCGGTGTCGACATCGACCCCGAGCTGATGACGGGCAAGGCCGTCTGCAAGGCGTTGGCCAAGAAGGGGGTGCTGGCCAAGGACACCCACGGCTCGACGATCCGGCTCGCGCCACCGCTGGTGATCACCGCCGAGGAGCTGGCCATCATCACCGACACCCTGGCCGAGGTCATCGCCGACGCGCGAGACGAGAGCTGAGCGCGTGGCGAAGGACGGCTTGCCACAGGTGCGCTGGCTGGATCTGCCCGACCACCGGGCGTGGCTGGCCCAGCAGCTGCGCCGCCAGCTGAGCTTCGGGCAGCACTTCCCGCACCCGGACGGTGGAGCGGCCTACCTGGACTCCCGCGGACGACCGGATCCCGACCAGCCGGTGTTCACGTTCGTCACCGCACGGATGGCGCATGTGTACAGCCTCGGACACCTGGCCGGGGTGCCCGGCTGCCTGCCCCTGGCCACCCGGGCGATCGACGGTCTCCGGGGGCGGCTGCACGACGCGGAGCACGGCGGATGGTTCGCCTCGGCCGGCCCGGGAGACGCCGTCGACGACACCAAGCTCGGCTACGCGCACGCGTTCGTCGTCTTCGCCTCCGCCAGCGCGAGGGTGGCCGGGGTGCCCGGTGCCGACGACCTGCTGGCCGAGGCGCTGGCCACGCTGGACGAGCGGTTCTGGGAGGACGGCCCCGGCATGCACGCCGACTCCAGCAACCGCGACTTCTCCGAGCTCGCGGAATATCGGGGCGTCAACGCCAACATGCACTCCGTCGAGGCGCTGCTCTCGGCGGCGGACGTCACGGGCGAGGTGCGGTGGCGTGAGCGGGCGGCGCGCATCACCGGCAACGTGCTCGGGTGGGCCGAGGAGCAGGACTGGCGCATCCCGGAGCACTTCGACACCGACTGGCAGCCGATGCTGGAGCACCACCGGGACCAGCCCGACCATCCGTTCGAGCCCTACGGCGCCACCGTCGGGCATGCGCTGGAGTGGGCTCGCCTGGCCCTGCACGTGCACGCCTGCCTGGGGGAGCGGGCCGACGATGCCCTCGTCAGCGGGGCCCGGGCGCTCTTCGACCGAGCCACCGCCGACGGGTGGGGCGCGGACGGGGCGGACGGGTTCGTCTACACCACGGACTGGTCCGGCGAGCCCGTGGTGCAGCAACGGATGCACTGGGTGGCGGCGGAGGCGATCTCAGCGGCGGCGGCACTCGGCGCTGCGACCGGCGACGCGATGTACGAGCAGTGGTACCGGTGCTGGTGGGACTACGCGCAGGAGCACCTCATCGGTGAGGACGGCTCCTGGCAGCACGAGCTGGATGCCGGCAATGAGCCGGCGGCGACGGTCTGGCCGGGCCGGCCCGACCTGTACCACAGTGGGCACGCCGTCTTGCTCGGTCGTCTTCCGCTGTCCCCCACGGCGCCGACGGCGCTGGCACGGGGCCTGCTGCGCTGAGAGCGCTCGAGGGCGCTCTCACGCGGCCTCAGCCGCGGTGAGCGTGCGCGCGTCATGGGCCAGCAGGGCCGCCACACCGGCCACGGTGAGCACGACCGGGGTCACGATGAGGCTGACGAAGGTCCAGAGCGAGGCCAGGCCGAGAGCGAACAGGATGTTCAGCGGTGCCTGCACGCCGAGAGCCAGCGCCATGGTGCGCCGGGGGCGGTGGGCGGTGCCGACCAGCCACCACGCCAGCAGACCGAAGACCACGCCGTAGAACAGCCCGACCTGCACTCCGCCCCGCGCGGTGACCAGCATGAAGTCGGTCACCCCGTCGAAGGCGGCGTCCTGCCGCGCCATCCTGGGGCCGAACATCAGCGCCGTGACGACGCCGTTCAGCGCGCCACCGAGGAGGCCGTAGACGGAGCCACGGACCAGCCACCTCGACTTCGGCAGGGGGGGCGCCGGCGTGCTCACCGGCTCATCGTAGGGGCGCTGCCGCTCACGGGGTCCAGTGTGGCTCGACGAGCATCGAGGAGTTCAGCCACTCCTGTGGCACGCCCATGCCTTCGACCAGGGCCAGAGCGTCGGGTCGCAGCGAGCGGCACAGCTCGTTGATCGCTGCCGTCACGGCCTTGGAACGGGTGGCGGAGAGCCGGTTGTGCTGCTGGAACCAGGCCGAGTCGGCTTCGATGCTGCTCAGTGCGTAGAGGTCGGCCAACCTGGTCAGTCGGTCCTGAGCGACCGGGTCGACGCAGTCCTCGATGCCCTGCACGAACGCCTCCAGCACGACCCGGTCCATGTGCACCCGGGCGGCCAACAGCACGTGGTCCTGCGCGTAGTTGAACGCCTCGAACGAGTCGTCGGAGGACTTCGCTGACCGGCGCAGCCTGGTGGCGAGGGTCTCGAGCACGTGGCGCTCGCGGTCCTCGAACATCTCGACGTGCCAGCCGCGGTCGTGCAGGGGGTCCCCGCCGGAGCCGAGCCGGGTGGCCTCGACCAGCCGGTCGATCACCGGACGGGCGGCCGTCCGTTCGATGACGGCACCGCCGAAGGATCGGGCGGCGAACTGGAGCATCCCGAACATGTCGAGGTCGCCGAACATCTCCTTGTAGTGGGACAGCAGGCCCTTGGCCACGAGCTGCAGCAACACCGTGTTGTCGCCCTCGAACGTGGCGAACACGTCGGCGTCACGGCGGACGAGGGTCAACCCGTTCTCCGCCAGGTACCCCGCACCCCCGCAGGCCTCGCGGCATAGCTGAGCCGTGTCGTTGCCGAAGCGGGTACTGACCGCCTTCAGCCCAGCGGCGCGGGTCTCCAGCTCGCGCTGCGCCTCCTGGTCCGCGTTGTCCGCCGCGTGCAGCTCCTGCAGCCGGTCGACGATCTCGTTCTGGGCGAACATCAGCGCGTACGCCTCTGCGATCCGCGGCAGCAGCTTGCGCTGGTGCGCCAGGTAGTCGATGAGCAGTACCTGACCCTCGTGCCCCGGTGCGCTGAACTGGCGACGCTGGAGCGCATACCGTGTGGCGATCGACAGGGCCCTGCGACCGGCCACACCCCCTGCCCCGGCGATGCAGACCCGGCCCCGCACCAGAGTCCCCAGCATCGTGAAGAACCGCCGGTTCGGGTTCTCGATCTCGCTGACGTACTCACCGTCGCTGGTCACGCCGCCGTAGCGGTCCAGCAGCATGCGTCGTGGCACACGGACGTGGTCGAACATCAGGGTGCCGTTGTCCACCCCCGCCAGGCCACCCTTGGCCCCGTGGTCGCCCAGCATGACGCCCGGCAGCGTCCGTCCGGTCTCGTCCCGGAGGGGCACCAAGGTCGCGTGCACGCCGTGGTGCTGCTCGCCGACGACCAGCTGGCCGTAGACCACCCCCATGCGGGCATCGACGGCGGCTCCGCCGATGTAGGCCTTCATCGACGACGCCGTTGGGGAGTGCACCACGATCTCGTCGCCTGCCGGGTCGTAGGTCAGGGTGGTCTCCAGCGAGGAGACATCGCTGCCGTGTCCGATCTCGGTCATGGCGTAGCAGCCGGGCAGCTGCAGGGTCACGATGTCGCGCAGGTAGGTCTCGTGGTGCCACTGCGTGCCCAGACTGGCGACCGCGCCGCCGAAGAGGCCGAACTGCACGCCCGACTTGATGGTCACGGACAGGTCGCCGTGGGCACACATCTCGAAGTCGACCGCGGAGCGGCCCACGTCGTCGTGGCCGCCGTACGCCTGTGGGAAGCCGCTCGTCGTGAAGCCCCGCTCGGTGAGGGTGGCGAGGGTGGCGCGGGTCCAGTCGCGTGCCTGCGGCATCGTCAGCGCCGGGTCGCGCTGCATCAGCTCGACCGGCAGGGTCTGGCGGGCCCGCTCCCGGATATGACCCCACCGTCCGGCGGTGGCCTCCCGGAGCGCGTGGCCGAGGGGGCTGATCGATGTCGCAGCCGGGTTCGGCGGCTCCTGGGCTCGGGCGGGGTGCTCGACGGTGGTCATGACTTCTCCTTCGCGGCCGCGTCGTTCAGGCGCGCGGCGTCTGGCTGGGGGGACTGGAGGGCGGGACGCAGCATCTGGATGACCTCTGCGGTCACGGTGTCGGCGCTGGTGCCCGGCGGGCGGTGGGAGACCCACTGGTCGGTCGCAGCCCGCACGAACCCCGCGATGCCGTGCCCCCAGGTCACGGCCGGCGCCGGGTCGCGCCCGCAGCGGCGCAGGTGAGCGGCGAGGATCTCGGCCAGGCGGTCGCCGATGCGTCCGGTCAGGGTCCCGGCGGCGTCCACGCCAGGCGCTCCGGGATGGGTGGCTTGCAGGAGCGGGCGCGTCACCACGAAACGGTAGATGTCGGGGTCGCGCTGCACGAGCTCCAAATAGGCGCTGACCATGGCCCTGATCAGCTCGGTCACGTCGGCCGGCGCGCCGTCCGGGGCGTGCCCGGAGCGGTCCGCCACGGCGGAGAGCTCGGCGAGCACGCGAGCGTCGACCGCCTCCACGACGCCGAGGTAGACCCCGTTGCGGTCGCCGAAGTGCCGGTAGAGCACCGGTTTGCTGGTGCCGGCCTGGGCCGCGATCTCGTCCATTCCCACGCCGGGGCCGTGGATCCGGATGGCCCGGAGCGTGTGCTCGACGAGGTCGCGCCGGCGGGTGGCGCGATGCTCGGCCCAGCGGGCGTGGCGACCGTCGCGGGCGGGCGCTGCGGTGTCGGCCTGGGTCGTCATCTCTCGATAGTACCTAGTACTTCACGTACCTGCTACGGTCGGTATCGCATACGCCCCCGCCTCCCGAGATCAGGAGCTGTCCATGCCGCCTCCCAGCCACGACGACCACGCAGACCGTGCGGCTCCCCGGGTGCCGGTCATCGTGGGCGGCAACCGGATCCCCTTCGGCAAGGCGGGGGGTGCCTACGCCGCCGTGTCCAACCAGGACATGCTCACCTCGACACTGGACGGGCTGGTGGCCCGTTTCGGGCTGTCCTCGGAGCGTCTGGGCGAGGTAGCCGCCGGCGCGGTGCTCAAGCACGCGAAGGACTTCAACCTCACCCGGGAGGCGGTGCTGGGCTCGACCCTGCATCCCACGACACCGGCCTACGACCTGCAGCAGGCCTGCGGCACGGGGTTGGAGGCCGTCGTCCAGGTGGCGAACAAGATCGCGCTGGGGCAGATCGAGACCGGGGTCGCCGGCGGGGTGGACAGCGCCAGCGACGCCCCGATCGCGGTGAGCGACGGGTTGCGCGCCGCCCTGTTGACGGCCTCACGGGCCAAGACGCTCGGTCAGCGGGCCAAGGCCCTGGCCGCCGTGCGCCCCCGCGACCTGGCGCCGCAGACGCCCCGCAACGCCGAGCCCCGCACGGGTCTGTCGATGGGCGAGCACCAGGCCTTGACGACCCGTTCCTGGGCAGTCAGCCGCCAGGCCCAGGACGAGCTCGCTGCGGCCAGCCACCACCACCTGGCGCAGGCCTGGGAGTCCGGCTTCTTCGACGACCTGGCCACGCCCTACCTGCGCCTCACCCGAGACGAAGGGGTGAGGCCGGGTACCTCGGTGGACAAGCTCGGTGCGCTGAAACCGGTCTTCGGCCGCGGCGAGGGCGCGACGATGACCGCCGGCAACTCCACCCCGCTGTCCGACGGAGCGGCCCTGGTGCTGCTCGCCGAGGAACACTGGGCTCGTGAGCGGGGGCTGCCCGTGCTCGCCCGGTTCGTGGACGCAGAGGTGGCCGCCGTCGACTACGTCTCCGCAGACGAGGGCCTGCTCATGGCCCCGGCGTACGCGCTCTCGCGGTTGCTGGAGCGACACGGCCTCGCCCTGCAGGACTTCGCGGAGTACGAGATACACGAGGCCTTCGCCTCGACCGTGCTGGCCACGCTGGCCGCCTGGGAGAGCGAGGAGTTCTGCCGCGATCGGCTGGGCCGCTCCGCCGCCCTGGGGCCGATCGACCGAGACCGCCTCAACGTGCACGGGTCCTCCCTTGCCGCCGGGCATCCGTTCGCCGCTACCGGGGGGCGGATCGTGGCTACGCTGGCCAAGAGCCTGGCGCAGCGCGGACCCGGGTCCCGTGGGCTGGTGTCGGTGTGCGCGGCCGGTGGTCAGGGAGTCGTGGCGATCCTGGAGGCAGTGTGATGGCCGACCTGTACAGCCGGGTCACCGGTCATCCCGCGGGTGCTGCGCTGACCAAGCGCCTGGGCCTGCCGCAGCCGGCGACGTTGCGCCGGGGAAGGCGCTGGCCGGGTGAGGCGATCGCCCTGGGTGCCGTCGGCGGTGGGGACATCGCCGCCCGCACTCTGCACCTGCTCGGTCTGCCGGTGGTTCCGGCGGTGCACGATGCCGGGACCGAGGGCCCGAAGGACGGGGCCGGGTCGGCAGACAGCGTTCCCGCGTACGCCGAGCGGCTGGGGGCCCTGGTGCTGGATGCCACCATGGCTCGCACCATCGCCGACCTGGAGCAGGTGCGAGCGATGCTGCGGCCGGCGCTGAAGGCGCTCGGCCCCAGCGGCCGCGTCATCGTGGTCGGGGTGGCCCCGCACAAGTTCAGCGACGTCCAGGCCAGCGCCGTCGGCCAGGCCCTGGAGGGGATCACTCGCAGTGTCGGCAAGGAGATGCGCCACGGTGGGACGGCGAACCTGGTCCAGGTGGCCGACTCCACCGCGGAGGGAACGGCGTCGACGCTGGCCTTCCTGCTACAGGGCCGCTCGGCATACGTGAGTGGGCAGCCACTGCGGGTGGGCAACGACCGCCACGCCGAGCACCCGGCGCCTCGGCCCTTCGAGGGCCGCGTCGTCGTGGTGACCGGCGCCGCCCGGGGCATCGGCGCGGCCATCGCCGAGGTCTTCGCGCGGGACGGTGCCGAGGTGGTGACCGTGGACGTGCCTTCCGCCGGCGATGCGCTGGCGGGGGTGGCGAACCGGGTCAGCGGCATGGCGCTGCAGCTGGACATCACCAATCCGGACGCCGGGCAGGTGATCGCCCGCCACGTCGCCGAGCGCTTCGGGGACCGGAGCGAGGGCCAGGGGAGGATCCACGCGATCGTGCACAACGCGGGCATCACCCGCGACAAGCTGTTGGCGAACACGGACGCGACTCGCTGGGCCGGCGTGCTCGAGGTCAACCTCCAGGCGGCCCTGCGCATCAACGAGGCCCTGCTCGACCCGTGGTCGCCTGGCGGTCTGTCCGACGGCGGCCGGATCGTCAACGTGGCCTCGACGAGCGGCATCGCCGGCAACCGTGGTCAGGCGAACTACGCCGCCAGCAAGGCCGGGGTCATCGGCGCGACGCGCGCCCTCGCTCCGCACCTGCGCGACCGGCGCATCACCGTCAACGCGGTCGCTCCCGGTTTCATCGAGACCGAGATGACCGGCAAGATACCGGTCGCCACGAGGGAGTTCGCGCGCCGGTTCAACTCGATGCACCAGGCGGGAAAGCCGGTGGACGTCGCCGAGGCGATCGCCTACTTCGCCGACCCCGCCAGCTCGGCCGTCAACGGTCAGGTGCTGCGGGTCTGCGGCCAGTCCCAGATCGGTGCCTGACGTGGCGTCTTCCGGGCTGCCAGCACCGGTAGCCGACCCGCCCCCGGTCACCGAGCGACTCATCGAGCCCCCCGCGGTGGGTCCGCTGCTGGGGCGCGCCGTCGGGCGCGGGCTCACCGGTCTGACCCGTGGACGGTCCGCGACCCCGCTCTCGTCGCAGCGGGTGCTCCCGTCCCGGCGAGTGGAGGTGAGCGAGCAGACGGTCGACATCGAGCAGTGGGCGCAGTATGCCCGGGTGTGCGGGATGAGCGTCGGCACGGTCCTGCCCGGCACCTTCCTGCACGTGATGTCGTTCGGCGCCCAGATGTCGGTGATGGGGGCCCCCGACTTCCCCTTCCCCATGGTGGGCATGGTGCACATCCACAACGAGATGCAGATGCTGGCTCCGGTCGGCCCCCAGGACCGCCTCACCGTGAGCGCGTGGGCGGACTCGGTCCGCCCCCACCGCCACGGAGCCACCGTCGACCTGCACGCGTGCGCGCAGACCGGCTCGGACGTGGCGTGGTGGGGCCGCAGCACCTACCTGGTGCGCGGAGTCGCCCTCCGTGAGGGTGCCGTCGGGTCGGCGGAGGAGCCTGCCTCACCCGCGCGCCGGCTCGACGCCGAGGAGGAGGTGGATGTGGCGACCCTCGCGCCGTGGGCGCAGTGGTCGCTCCCCGCCGACGTCGGCCGCCGCTACGCCTCCGCCTCGGGCGACGTCAACCCGATCCACCTGCACCCGCTGGCCGCCAGAGCGCTCGGCTTCCCCCGGACCATCGTGCACGGGATGTGGACGCACGCCCGCGTGCTGGCGGCGCTGCAGGGCCGGCTCCCCGTGCGGCACGCGGTGGCGGTCAGCTTTCGCAAGCCGGTGCTGCTGCCCTCGACCGTGGCCTTCCGAGCACGCCGCACTGCTGAGGGGTACCGTTTCGCGGTCACCGGTCGTGACGGCGAGCGCAACCATCTCGTGGGGTCGGTGGCCGCGCTCGCCTGAGGTGCTCGTGCTCCCGCGGCGATTTCGTCGCCTCCGCGCCCGGCGTGTAATCTTGCACAGCGCTACGAGCCAGCGGGCATGAGCCCGAGCACGTGCACCCGCCCCCATAGCTCAGTCGGCAGAGCGTCTCCATGGTAAGGAGAAGGTCAACGGTTCGATTCCGTTTGGGGGCTCGCGGGACCCGGTGACGACGGCACTGCGGTCGCGCCCCGAGGCGGGGTAGCTCAGATGGTTAGAGCGCACGACTCATAATCGTGAGGTCGCGGGATCGATACCCGCCCCCGCTACAGCCAGCGGCCGGCAGTCACCGGGTCGCTGACGCACCACGCACCACCAGACAATCCGAGAGCAGGTTCATCCGTGGCTACCAAGAGCGGCGACGTTCGCCCCAAGATCACCCTTGCCTGCACGGAGTGCAAGGAGCGCAACTACATCACCAAGAAGAACCGCCGCAACAACCCCGACCGGTTGGAGATGGCGAAGTTCTGCTGGCGCTGCCGCACGCACACCGCGCACCGAGAGACCCGCTGAGGCCGACCCGTGCCTCCACCACGAAGGCCCCGACCGCAACGGTCGGGGCCTTCGGCGTGAGCGGACCCGGTTCCCCTAGGGTGAGGGCCTATGGCTGTGAACCCCGACTTCGCTGGACGCGAGTACCCGCCGACGGGGCCGTACTCGGTCTCCGCCACGAGTATCGCCGCCTTCGCCCAGGCGGTCGGCGCCGAGAACGTGCTCCACACCGATACCGATGCGGCCCACGACCAGGGCTACGCGGGCGTGGTGGCGCCGCCGACCTACGCCGTCGTCATCGCCCAGCAGTGCGAGGCCCAGTACGTCGCCGACCCCGAGGCGGGCATCGACTTCTCCCGGGTCGTCCACGGTGAGCAGCGGTTCGACCACCACAGTCCCATCGTGGCCGGTGACGAGCTGGTCGGCACGCTGCACGTCGATGCGTTGCGCCAGGTCGGAGGCAACAGCATGGTGACGACGCGCACCGAGCTGGCTCGCACCGGTGGTGAGCCGGTCAGCACCGTGACCTCGATGCTCGTCGTGCGGGGGGAGGAAGGGTGAGCCCCCGACTGGAGGACCTGAACGTCGGCCAGATCGTCGCCACCCGCACGGTGAGCGTGGACCGGGACCGCCTGCGCGAGTACGCCGAGGCCAGTGGCGACCGCAACCCGATCCACCTGGATGAGCAGGCGGCCCGCGCCGTGGGGCTACCCGGGGTGATCGCACACGGGATGTGGACCATGGGTGCGGCGGCGGACGTCGTCTCCACCTGGGCCGGCGACCCGAGCGCGGTGGTGGGCTACAGCACCCGGTTCACGGGCCCCGTGGTGGTGAGCGCCGAGTCCGGGGCGCAGGTGCAGATCCGGGCGACGGTGTCCTCGGTGGACGTGCCCGCAGGGAGGGTCACGCTCGACATCGCGGTCAGCAGCGCCGGAGTGGACGTCCTCCGTCGCGCACGGGCAGTCGTCCAGCTCCGACCGGCGACCCCGGACGGAGCATGACCAGGAACGCGACTCCTCGGCCGCCCGCGTCGTCGTCCGGACCGAGCTCGACCCCGACCGGACCGGCGCGCCCGCTGGCCGAGCTGACCACCATGGGCGTGGGTGGTGCGCCCCACGAGATGCACCAGGCCACCACGGAGCAGGAGGTCATCGAGGCCGTCGCCGATATCGACGCCCGCGGCGTGCCGCTGCTGGTCCTCGGTGGTGGGTCCAACCTGGTGGTGGCGGACGAAGGCTTCGACGGTGCCGTCGTGCAGGTGCTCTCCCGCGGTCTGCGGGTCGCCTCCGACGACTGTGGTGGGGTCATCGTGGAGGTCGCTGCGGGAGAGCCGTGGGACGACCTCGTCGCCCGCGCCGTCGCCGAGGAGTGGTCCGGAATCGAGGCCCTCTCCGGCATCCCGGGCAGCACGGGGGCAACGCCGGTGCAGAACGTGGGTGCTTACGGGCAGGAGGTCTCCCAGACCATCTGGAGCGTCCGCGTGTACGACCGACGCGACCGCGTGGTCCGCACGTTGGCCAACGCCGAGTGCGCCTTCGCCTACCGGCACAGCCTGCTCAAGGCGTCCCTGGCCGAGACGGCCGACCCGAGCCCGCGGTACGTCGTGCTCGGCGTGTCCTTCCAGCTGCGCGCTGCGCCGCTGTCCGCACCCATCCGGTACGCCGACCTCGCCCGAGGTCTCGGGGTCTCGGCGGGTGAGCGGGTGCCGTTGGCCCAGGCCCGCGCGGGCGTCCTGGCCCAGCGGGCCAGACGGGGGATGGTGCTCGACGCCGAGGACCACGACACGTGGTCCTGCGGTTCCTTCTTCACCAACCCGGTGCTCGATGAGAGCCAGATGGCCCGGCTACGGGAGCGAGCGGCAGCGGCCCTGGGCCCGGGGGGCCCCACTCCGCCGGAGTTCCCGGGTCACGACGGCATGACCAAGACCTCGGCGGCCTGGCTGATCGACCACGCCGGATTCCGCAAGGGCTTCGGCCTGCCGGGTCCGGCGGCCCTGTCGACCAAGCACACTCTGGCCCTGACCAACCGCGGCTCGGCCCGAGCCAGCGACATCGCCGCTTTGGCCCGTGCGGTCCGCGACGGAGTGCAGGACACCTTCTCGGTCGCGCTGGTCAACGAGCCCGTACTGGTAGGGCTGAACCTATGAGCCGGGTCGGGAACACCCCTGGGGCCTGCTTCGTCCTACCTACCATGAGAAGCCGCGCACGCCTCACCCCGTTGGCGCTGCTCGCGGCGACTGCGCTGGGGTTGGTGGGGTGCGGATCCGACTCCTCGAAGGCGACCCGGGATGTCGGGAAAGCCACCGCGGTCGCCGTGACGCCAGAGCCGGTCGGCGGAGTGGAAGAGCGCGCCGCCGACAGCAGCACCGAGACCATCCCCCGCGCCGGTCACGTCTGGACCACCGACGCGGACGGCCCCACCGAGACCGAGATCGCCCTGCGGCCTCGCACGCCACTGACCGCGGAGGGTGTGATCCGTCAGCTGGACGACGACCCTCCCGTGATCTGCTTCGGGCCCGTGGCCGAGGCATACCCACCGGAGTGCGACGGGCCACTCATCCTGGGCGTGGACTGGGAGGAGATGCCGAACGAGCACCAGGCCCAGAACGTGCGCTGGGGCGAGGCGCGGGTCGTCGGGACCTACGACGGCCAGGCCTTCACGCTCAACCGGCCGCCGATGCCACCCACGTTCCCGGTGGAGCCGGACGGAGGCATCGGTCTCGACCCGTACGCGCAGCTGTGCGCCGACCCCTACGTCGACGGTGGGGTGGCCTGGGACGGCGCGTCCGAGGAGGCGCAGGCGGCCCATCGCGAGGCGGCGCGCCTGCTCGAGGCCGAGTCCGGCTACGTCAGCTCCTACGTGAGCCAGGGCGAGTCGGTGCTGAACGTCCTGGTGGTGCCCGGGACTGACCTCGTCGCCCTACGGTCGGAACTGCGTGGGGTCTGGTCGGGCGGGCTGTGCCTCCAGAGCCGCTCGGCACCCCCGCGGGACGCCGTGTACAGCGCGATGGATGCGCTCGGCCGCGCCAGCCTGCCCGAGATCTTCTCCTGGTCGGCGGCGCCGGAGGGCGGGCTGAACGTCAACGTGCTGCTGGCCGACGACGACACGGTGAACGCCGTGCACCAGGTGGTCTCGGCGTACGTGGACCCAGGAGGAGTGCACATCAACGGCGCCCTGGTGCCCTTCGACGTCCGGGACTAGGACCCGCGTCCCAGGTCAGGAGGCGTCGCCCGCCGGGGTGCCCAGCCAGTCGTCGACGCCGGCCTCGAGCTCGGCGCGGACCGGCGCCGGCGCGCGCGAGGCGGCGATCGAGGCCTTCGCCAGCCGCGCCAGCTGCGCGTCGTCCAGCCCGTGGTCCTGGCGAGCCGACTCGTACTGGTCGGCCAGGCGGGAGCCGAAGAGGAGCGGGTCGTCGGCGCCCAGGGCCACCGAAGCCCCGCTGTCCAGGAGCGCGCGCAGCGGCACGGTGGCCAGGTCGGCGTAGACCCCCATCGCCACGTTGCTCGCCGGGCACACCTCGAGCGTGACCCCCCGGTCCACCAGCTGCCGCAGCAGCTCCGGATCCTCCACCGAGCGCACGCCGTGACCGAGCCGGTCGGGCGCCAGCGAGCGCAGTGCCTGGGCGACGTGGTCGGCCCCCCTGAGCTCCCCGGCGTGCGGCACCGAAGCCAGCCCGGCGCGCCGGGCGATGGTGAAGGCGGCGGCGAACTCCTCGGTCATGCCGCGGTGCTCGTCGTTGGACAGCCCGAACCCGACCACACTGCCGGGGCCGTCGCCGGCGTGGCGAGCCGCGAGGCGGGCCAGGGCGCGTGCATCGAGCGGATGCTTCATCCGGCTGGCCGCTACCACCACCGCCACACTGGTGCCCTCCTCGCGGCTCGCGTGTGTTGCTTCGTCCAGCACGATCTCCAGCGCCGGGGTGATGCCTCCGACCAACGGGGCGTAGGAGGTGGGGTCGATCTGGATCTCCAGCCAGCCCGAGCCTTCCCGCGCGTCGTCCTGGGCGGCCTCCCGCACGATGCGGCGCATGTCGGCCTCACCGCGCACACAGGCACGGGCGGCGTCGTACAGACGCTGGAAGCGGAACCAGCCCCGCTCGTCCTGACCGCTCAGCTGCGGCGGCCACTGTCGCCTCAGGGCCGCAGGCAGGGGCAGGTCGTGGCGACGCGCCAGGTCGCGCAGGGTGCCGATGCGCATCGAGCCGGTGAAGTGCAGGTGCAGGTGAGCCTTGGGCAGGTCGCGCACCATCCGGGTCATGACCCCAGGTTGGCATGCGCCGCCGCTAGGGTGCAGGAATGGCGGTGATCGAGACCGAGGCGCTGACCAAGCGCTACGGGGATCTCGAGGCGCTGGTCGACCTCACGGTGCAGGTGTCGACCGGCGTGACCGGCCTGGTGGGCGCCAACGGGGCAGGCAAGTCCACGCTGTTGAAGATCCTGCTCGGCCTGCTGCAGCCCACCTCCGGGTCGGCTGCGGTGCTGGGCCACGACATCCGGCGCGACGGGTCGAGCATCCGCGCGGTCGTCGGCTACATGCCCGAGCACGACTGCCTCCCGCCGGACGTGCGGGCCATCGACTTCATCGTCCACATGGGCCGGGTGTCCGGGCTGCCGCCGGCTGCGGCTCGCGAGCGCGCGGCCGACGTGCTGCGGCACGTCGGCCTGGCCGAGGAGCGCTACCGGCTCATGGGCGCCTACTCCACCGGGATGAAGCAGCGAGCCAAGCTGGCCCAGGCGCTCGTGCACGACCCGAGGCTGGTGCTGCTCGACGAGCCGACCAACGGTCTGGACCCCGAGGCCCGTGAGGACATGATCGCCCTGGTCGCCCGGATCGGCCGCGACTTCGGCATCCCGGTGCTGGTGACCTCACACCTGCTGGGCGAGCTCGAGCGGGTCAGCGACCACGTGATCGTGCTCGACGGGGGTCGCCTGCTCCGCTCCCAGAGGACGACCGAGCTCACCCAGGACACCGGGGTGCTGTTGGTCGAGGTGCTGGGCTCGGCGCTGGAGCAGCGTCGCGTGGGGGAGGCCCTGGCGGCCGCCGGTCTGCCCTGCCGCCCGCGTCAGCAGCTGATCGAGATCGACCTGAGGTCGACGGCCCGGGGCGCCGCCCCGCACGACGTGATCAGGGACACCGCCTGCGACCTCGGCGTGGGTCTGGTGCGACTGCAGCCCGAGCACGGGCGCATCCAGGACGTGTTCCAGCCCGAGGGTCGCAGCGGTGGCTGAGCCCGGTGCGAGCCGGGAGGGGCCCGGCTCGAGTGTCATCCACGACATCGGCTACCGCACCTACGACGGGCCTCGACGGGACGACCGCTCGATCGGCTGGTCGCTGTACCTGACCGGTCTGGCCCACGCCTACGGCTTCGGGCGCTCCGCGAAGGCCAAGGCCCTGCCGTTGAGCATGCTGGCGCTCTCGCTGGTGCCGGCCGTGATCATCGTGGCCATCATGGTGGTCGCCGGGTTCGGCGGGAACTTCGTGGACTACAGCACCTACTCCGGCAGCACGTTCGTGCTCATCGTCGTGTTCACCGCCGGCCAGTCGCCGGTGCTGTTCACCCGGGACCTGCGCTCGGGTGCCATCGTGCTCTACCTCGCCCGCCCCCTCTCGCCCACCTGGTTCGCCGTGGTGCGGTGGGCCTCGTTGGTCTCGGCGATCTTCATCTTCACCGTGATCCCGGTCCTTGCGCTGTACGCCGGGGCACTGGCCGCGGAGGCCGACGTGAGCGAGCAGAGCGCCGACCTGCTCCAGGCCGTGGCAGGGCTGGTGGTGCTGGCCGCGGTGCTGGCAACCGTCTCGGGGCTGGTCAGCGCCTTCACGCTGCGGCGTGGGCTGGCGGTCGGCGCCGTCATCGTCGCCCTCCTGGTCTCCAACGGCTTCGTCTCCGCGGTGAAGACGCTCGCCGCCGCACAAGGGAACGACCTGCTGGGCCAGTGGGTCGGGCTGTTCAGCCCGTTCACCCTCGTGGACGGGCTGAACGCGGGCCTGCTCGACGGCACCCCGTTCTACCCCCTGAGCCCCGACACGCCTTGGATGACGGCCGTGTATGCGGCCACGGTGACGGTGGTGCTGGTGGCCGGACTGTGGCTGCTGGTCCGCCGCTACCACCAGCAGGGGACCCGATGAGCGCGTCGAGCGGCATCGACCTGCGCCAGGTGTCGCGGTGGTACGGCAACGTCGTGGCCGTCAACGACGTGACGATGCAGATCGGGCCCGGCGTGACCGGCCTCCTGGGGCCCAACGGCGCCGGCAAGACCACCCTGATCGCCATGATGGCCGGCTTCCTTGCCCCCTCGGCCGGATCGGTCACCCTCGACGGCGCACCGGTGTGGCGCAACGTGTCGGCGTACCGGGACATCGGGCTGGTGCCGGAGCGGGAAGCGAGCTTCGGCTACCTCACCGGCACTCAGTTCGTCCGAGCGTGTGCCGAGCTGCACGGTCTGCCCGACGCCGGGCAGGCGGCGCAGCAGGCGCTGCGGACCGTCGAGCTGCTCGAGGCGGCATCCCGCCGGATCGGGACCTACTCCAAGGGCATGCGCCAGCGCGTCAAGCTGGCCGCCGCCCTGGTCCACGAGCCGAGCGTGCTGCTCTTGGACGAGCCGTTCAACGGCGTCGACCCCCGGCAGCGGATCCACCTCATGGGTCTGCTCACCAGGATGGGTGAGCAGGGGCGATGTGTGCTGTTCAGCTCCCACATCCTGGAGGAGGTCGAGCAGATCGCACGCCACGTCGAGGTCGTCGTCGCCGGACGCCATGCGGCCTCGGGTGACTTCGGAGCCATCCGCAGGCTGATGACCGACCGCCCGACCCGGTACCGTCTCGCCAGCAGTGACGACCGGGCGCTCGCCGTGGCGGTGATGGAGCTGGACTGTGTGCGCGGTGTTCAGCTGGTCAGCGCCGGAGGCCTGGAGGCCGAGGTCACCGACCTCGGGGCGTTCGCCCTCGCGCTGCCACCCCTGGCCCGAGCGGCCTCGATCAGCCTGCACGAGGTCTCGCCGACGGACGAGTCGCTGGAGTCGGTCTTCACCTACCTGGTCTCGGCATGAACACCACGATTGTGAGGCTGTCGGTGCAGGCTCTCTTCGGGCTGAAGCGAGGCGTCCTGCTGGGCGTTCTGCCGTTGCTGCTCCTGGTGCTGTCGGTGGTGACGGCGTCGCTGGTCGAGGGCTCGGAGGCGGTCGAACCGGTCACCCTGGTCTTCGGGCTGGCCCTGGTGCTGCCTCTGGTCGCGCTGCTGGCGACCAACGGCGTGCTCGGTCCGGAGATCGAGGACGGCTCGCTGGTCTACCTGCTGTCCACGCCCGTCTCGCGCTACGTGGTGGCGGTGAGCAAGTACGTCGTGGCGGCCGGGACGAGCGTGCTGCTGGGGGCGGGTTCGGTCGTGGTGTCCGCCCTGGTCCTGGAGCTCTCGGACCCCGTCCAGGCGCTGGCCCTCGGCCTGGGCGGGGTTGCCGCGTCGCTGGCCTACTGCGGACTGTTCCTCGCCCTGGCCACGGTGACCCGACACGGCACCATCGCCGGGCTCATCTACATTCTGGGCTTCGAGGTGCTGCTGGCCCCCTGGCTGCCCGGGCTGCGCTACGTCTCCGTGGTGGAGCTCGCGCGAAGGGTCGTCGCCGTCGTCGACGAGAGTCTGACGCTGGTCGGGGGTGAGGTGAGTGCGGGTTACGCAGTCGGAGCCCTGCTCGTGCTGGTCGCCGGAGGGGTGCTGCTGGCGGGACACCGGCTCCGCTCGTTCCAGCTCACGGGCGAGGAGTAGGGCGCGCCTAGGCCAGGAGCTTCTGCAGCCGCTCGATGCCCTCGGTGAGGTCGTTGTCACCCAAGGCGTACGACAGCCGCAGGTATCCCTGGGAGCCGAACGCCTCACCGGGCACGAGGGCGACCTGGGCCTCGTCCAGGATCACCTCGGCCAGCTCCACCGACGTGGTCGGCGTGCGGCCGGCGACCTCCCGGCCCAGCAGCCCCTCCACGTTCGGGTACGCGTAGAAGGCGCCCTGGGGCGTGGGGCACTGGACCCCGTCGATCTCGTTCAGCATCGAGGTGATCGTGGCGCGCCGCCGGTCGAACGCGGCGCGCATCTCGGCGACGGCCTCCAGGGAGCCCTGGAGCGCGGCGACGGCCGCCCGCTGCGAGACGTTGGCCACGTTCGAGGTCGCGTGCGACTGCAGGTTGGTGGCGGCCTTGACGATGTCCGTGGGTCCCACCATCCAGCCCACGCGCCATCCCGTCATCGCATACGTCTTGGCCACCCCGTTGAGCACGACGCAGGTCTCGGCCAGCTCCGGCACCAGCACCGGCATCGACGGGGCCTGTACGTCGTCGTACAGCAGGTGCTCGTAGATCTCGTCGGTGACCACCCAGATGCCGTGCTCCAGCGCCCACCGGCCGATGTCCTCGACGGCCTGCGGCGGGTAGACGGCACCGGTCGGGTTCGACGGGCTGCAGAAGACCAGCACCTTGGTGTGCGGGGTACGAGCCTGCTCCAGCTGGTCGACGCTGACCTGGTAGCCCTGCTCGATCCCGGCGAACACCTCGACCGGCGTGCCCCCGGCCAGGCGGATGGACTCGGGGTAGGTGGTCCAGTACGGGGTGGGGAGCAGGACCTCGTCGCCCGGGTCGAGCAACGCGGCGAAGGTGTTGTAGACCGCTTGCTTGCCGCCGTTGGTGACCAGCACCTGGCCCGGCGTGACGGCGTAGCCGGAGTCACGGGCTGTCTTGTCCACGATCGCGGCCTTGAGCTCGGGCAGTCCTCCGGCGGGGGAGTAGCGGTGGTTGACCGGGTCACCCGCGGCGGCGGCCGCGGCCGCCACCACGTAGTCCGGCGTCGGGAAGTCCGGCTCGCCGGCTCCGAAGCCGATGACAGGGGCGCCCTCTGCCTTGAGAGCCTTGGCCTTGGAGTCCACCGCCAACGTGGCGGACTCGGCGATGGCCCCGATCCTGCGGGACACACGGGAGGGCTGGCGTTCGGTTTCCTGCGGCTCGCTCACGTCTCCCATCCTCGCACCCGGTGCTCGGTGCGTGACACTGCGCAGCGGTTCGCCTTGCCCTGCCTTCTCCCGTAACATGGAGGGTCGGGTGCGCCACCACCTGCCGCCTTGTTGCGCCTGGGACCAGCCGCGATCGGGCCTCGGCGGGTGAGGGTGACGAAGGGCAATAGCTCAATTGGTAGAGCACTGGTCTCCAAAACCAGCGGTTGTGGGTTCGAGTCCCTCTTGCCCTGCTCGTGGCTGGGCCGTAGCAGGTCGAGGACGATGGAAGACAGAGAACACAGCACCGCGACACCACAGGTCGCGGTCAGAGCGGGAGTCGAGGGACCAGGTGAGCAATCCCAGCGCGTCGGACACCGGCGTCGACCGGTCGCGCTCCGGGTCCGGACTGCCCGCCCGCCCGGGGTCGTTCGTCGCGCAGGTGATGAACGAGCTGCGCAAGGTGGTACGGCCGACTCAGCGCGAGTTGGTGACCTACACCATCGTCGTGCTGGTCTTCGTGTGCGTGATCATGGCTTATGTCTTCGGACTGGACCAGGTCTTCCAGCAGCTGGTCGGGCTCGTCTTCGGCTGAGCGTGGGTCGGCGAGCGCGCACGCTCACCATCGGTCCTCGGGCTGGGTGTCCCGGCCGTTCGCGGCTGACCAAGCAGACAAGGTAAGGAAAGGAAGTCATGTCGCAGGAGTCGACCTCGCAGGCTGACCAGGCCGGAGCGGAGGTGCCCCCGTCCTCCGACCCACCGGTCGAGGACGTCGTCGTCGACCCGGCGGAGGAGTTCCGCGCGACGCTGCGCTCGCAGTACGGCGAGTGGTACGTCATCCACTCCTACGCCGGATACGAGAACCGGGTCAAGCACAACCTCGAGACCCGCATCACCAGCCTCAACATGGAGGACTACATCTTCGCCGTCGAGGTGCCGATGGAAGAGGTCACCGAGATCAAGTCCGGCGTGCGCAAGCAGATCAAGCGCGTGCGCATGCCCGGCTACGTCCTGGTGCGGATGGAGCTCACAGACGAGTCGTGGGGCGCAGTGCGGCATACTCCCGGCGTCACCGGCTTCGTCGGCAACGCGCACCAGCCGGTGCCGCTGTCCATCGAGGAGGTCATCACCATGCTGGCCCCCGTGTTCGAGCAGCCGGAACAGACCAAGGCCACCGCCTCCACGGGTGCCGCGCGCTCGCAGCCCCAGCCCGAGATCGACTTCGAGGTCGGGGAGTCGGTGACCGTCATGGAGGGCCCGTTCGAGACCCTCCCGGCCACCATCTCCGAGATCATCCCGGAGTCGCAGAAGCTCAAGGTCCTCGTCTCGATCTTCGGCCGGGAGACCCCGGTCGAGCTGGCCTTCAACCAGGTGAGCAAGATCTGAGCCGACTCCTCCGCGCGGTCCCGCGCGGAGAATGCAACCGGGTCATCGCCCGCGGCGTCGGCCCACCACCACCACAGGAAGTCATCACATGCCCCCCAAGTCCAAGAAGCAGTCCGGCTTCATCAAGCTGCAGATCCAGGCCGGCCAGGCGACCCCCGCGCCGCCGGTGGGTCCCGCCCTCGGCCAGCACGGCGTCAACATCATGGAGTTCGTCAAGGCCTACAACGCCGCGACCGAGAGCCAGCGTGGCAACGTCGTCCCGGTCGAGATCACGGTCTTCGAGGACCGTTCTTTCACCTTCGTCACCAAGACCCCGCCCGCGGCCGAGCTGATCAAGAAGGCGGCCGGAGTGAGCAAGGGCTCGAGCGAACCGCACAAGAGCAAGGTCGCCACCTTGACCCAGGAGCAGGTGCGCGAGATCGCCGAGACCAAGATGGCCGACCTCAACGCCCTGAGCGTCGAGCAGGCCGCCAAGATCATCGAGGGCACTGCCCGGTCGATGGGCGTCAAGGTCCAGGCCTGACGCCGACACCGTCGCGGGGCCAGCACGCCTCGCGGCCGGCCGTGCTTCCCGAGAGTCGGGGCACGGCGTGGCAGGGCCAGCGCTGGCCCGGACGACCACATCTCCACTTCAGAACCGAGGAGCAGACATGAAGCGCAGCAAGGCATACCGTACGGCCGCCGAGAAGGTCGACGCCGACAGCCTCTACGCCCCCACCGACGCCATCGCCCTGGCCAAGGAGACCACCACGACGAAGTATGACGCGACCGTCGAGGTCTCGCTGCGTCTGGGGGTCGACCCGCGCAAGGCGGACCAGCTGGTCCGCGGGACCGTCAACCTGCCGCACGGCACGGGTAAGACCGCCCGGGTGCTCGTCTTCGCCAACGGCGAGCGTGCCGAGGCCGCTCGCGCCGCCGGAGCGGACTACGTCGGCAGCGACGAGTACATCGAGCGGGTTGCCGGGGGGTGGCTCGACTTCGACGCCGTCGTGGCCACGCCGGACCTGATGGGCAAGGTCGGCCGCCTGGGCAAGGTGCTCGGCCCGCGCGGCCTGATGCCCAACCCGAAGACCGGCACGGTGACCATGGACACGGCCAAGGCGGTGGGCGACATCAAGGGCGGCAAGATCGAGTTCCGCGTCGACAAGCACGCCAACCTGCACTTCATCATCGGCAAGGTCTCGTTCAGCGACCGCGCCCTGGCCGAGAACTACACGGCCGCCGTCGACGAGGTGCTGCGGCTGAAGCCGTCGGCGGCCAAGGGCAGATACATCACCAAGGCCACGATGGCGACCTCGATGGGGCCGGGCATCCCGCTCGACTCCTCGCGTGCCGCCGTCCTCGCCGACGCCCAGTAGCCGGCGGGAGGGCCCGCCCGGCCAGTCTCCCCGGAGGCCGGCACGACACGACCGCGGGCCGTCCTGACGTCGCACCCGGGCGCCGCGCCGTCGGTGCCCGGGTGCACGTGCATCCGGCGGAGGCGATTTGGGCGCAGGCCGGCGGATGCGTACCCTGAGAGGTATCCCAAGACCGCCGGTTCTCACCGGGCATCGCTGATGCGCCAGTGAGCCAAGGCTCCGCACGATGCGGGCGACCTGCGCAGGTGTGCGAGTTTGATGCGCTGCACGTTGCCTCAAGCCCCAGCCCTGCGCTGGGGCTTTCGTCGTTTCGGGGCCCTGCCGGCACCACCGATCGACAGGAGGCCTCATGGCGACACCCGAGAAGGCTGCGGCCATCGCCGAGCTCACGGAGGCGTTCCGTACCTCGGAGGCAGCCGTGCTGACCGAGTACCGCGGGCTGACCGTGGCCCAGATCTCACGGCTGCGTGCCTCCATGCGTGGGCACGCGTCCTACGTCGTGGTGAAGAACACGCTCACCAAGCGGGCCGCTGCCGAGGCCGGCATCACCGGCCTCGACGAGCACCTGCAGGGGCCTTCGGCCATCGCCTTCGTGACCGGAGACACGGTGGAGGCGGCCAAGGGCCTGCGTGACTTCGCCAAGACCCACCCCGCCCTGGTGATCAAGGCCGGTCTGCTCGAGGGCAAGGCCCTGACCCCCCAGGACATCAGCAAGCTCGCGGACCTGGAGTCTCGAGAGGTGCTGCTGGCCAAGCTGGCGGGCGCGATGAACGCCTCGCTCAGCCAGGCCGCATCGCTGTTCGCGGCGCCGCTGTCGCAGACCGCCCGGGTGGTCGAGGCCCTGCGGGCCAAGGTCGAGCAGGAGGGGCCGGATGCAGGCCCCACTGCGTCCTCCACCGAAGACGTCGCCGAGGGTGGCGACAGCACCACCGGCTCGGAGTCCTCCGAGCAAGCCTGAGCCCGGGCACACCACCGGGACGCATTCGTCTCCACACGCCACTCACGCGGCACGACAAGGAAGGAACGCCACCATGGCGAAACTGAGCACCGAAGAGCTTCTTGAGACCTTCAAGGAGATGACCCTGATCGAGCTGTCCGAGTTCGTCAGCCAGTTCGAAGAGACGTTCAACGTCACCGCTGCGGCCCCCGTGGCCGTGGCCGGCGCCGCCGCCCCCGCGGACGGTGGCGACGCCCCGGTCGAGGAGGAGCAGGACGAGTTCGACGTCGTCCTCGAGGCTACCGGCGACAAGAAGATCCAGGTCATCAAGGAGGTCCGCACGCTGACCTCGCTGGGTCTGAAGGAGGCGAAGGACCTCGTCGACGGGGCCCCGAAGCCGATCCTGGAGAAGGCCGACAAGGAGGCCGCCGAGAAGGCGAAGGCGGCTCTGGAGGGCGCGGGGGCGACCGTCACCCTCAAGTAGTGCCCGCTCCGGTACGCCCGGACGCACGATCCACTCATCGCGGGTGCCCTGCATAGCCAGGGCACCCGCGATGTGTCTTCTCGCGGGGCCTCGCCGTGGCGTCGGCCGGGCCTAGTGGCGCCGCGGGCATCCCGAACACTTGACGGGACCGGCTCGTCGGGGGACCATCGAAGCCGAACGACGCCGGGGCGGGTGGGGCTACCGGTAGGCAGTGGCCTGCGGGGGAGCAGGACGCTGGGGTCGGTGTGGACGTCCTGTGCCCACACGTGTATGATCGATCCTTGCGCTGTCCTCAGCGTGCCCTCTGCCGTCTCCGCCGCCGCATGTTGCTGTATGTCGTCCGCCTGCGCGGACCGAGTGGTGAGCCTCCCGGCATGAAGGCCCTGGGGCCGACGCTGACCTAGCCGCTCGTACAGGCCCGTGGAAGGACCATCCTTGGCTGCCTCGCGCACTGCGAAGAAGACTGTAACCACTGCTCGCACGGCTTCCGGCCGACTGAGCTTCGCCAAGATCCGGGAGCCTTTGGAGGTGCCGGATCTCCTCGCCCTCCAGACGGACAGCTTCGACTGGCTGCTGGGCAACGAGGACTGGCAGGCCCGCGTGGCTGCCGCCACCGCCGCGGGCCGTACCGACGTGCCGGACCGCTCCGGACTGGAGGAGATCTTCGAGGAGATCTCCCCGATCGAGGACTTCTCCGGCTCCATGTCCCTGTCCTTCCGCGACCACCGCTTCGAGGAGCAGAAGTACTCCATCGACGAGTGCAAGGAGCGGGACATGACCTACTCCGCTCCGCTGTTCGTCACGGCGGAGTTCATCAACAACTCCACGGGTGAGATCAAGAGCCAGACCGTGTTCATGGGTGAGTTCCCGCTCATGACCGACCGGGGAACGTTCATCGTCAACGGCACCGAGCGGGTCGTGGTCTCCCAGCTGGTGCGCAGCCCGGGGGTGTACTTCGAGCGCGCCCTGGACAAGACCTCCGACAAGGACGTCTACAGCGCGAAGGTGATCCCCAGCCGCGGCGCCTGGCTGGAGTTCGAGGTTGACAAGCGCGACCTGGTGGGCGTGCGGGTGGACCGCAAGCGCAAGCAGAGTGTCACCGTGCTGCTCAAGGCGCTCGGCTGGACCGAGGCCCAGATCCTGGAGGAGTTCGGCGACTACGAGTCCATCCGCCTCACGCTGGAGAAGGACAACACCACCGACCAGGACGAAGCGCTGCTCGACATCTACCGCAAGCTGCGTCCGGGCGAGCCCCCCACGCGCGAAGCAGCGCAGAACCTGCTCGAGAACCTGTACTTCAACCCCAAGCGCTACGACCTGGCCAAGGTCGGCCGGTACAAGATCAACAAGAAGCTGGGCCTGGAGGCTCCGCTGAGTGAGTCGGTGCTCGGCGTCGACGACATCGTGGCCACCATCCGCTACATCGTCGCCCTGCACGCCGGCGAGGAGAGCCTCGAGGTCACTCGCGGGGGGGAGCGCGAGGAGCTGCTCACCGAGGTCGACGACATCGACCACTTCGGCAACCGTCGGCTGCGCAGCGTGGGCGAGCTGATCCAGAACCAGGTCCGCACCGGCCTGTCCCGGATGGAGCGGGTGGTGCGCGAGCGGATGACCACCCAGGACGTGGAGGCGATCACCCCGCAGACGCTGATCAACATCCGGCCGGTCGTCGCCTCCATCAAGGAGTTCTTCGGCACCAGCCAGCTCTCGCAGTTCATGGACCAGAACAACCCGCTGGCGGGCCTGACGCACAAGCGCCGGCTCTCGGCGCTGGGCCCGGGCGGGCTCTCCCGCGACCGGGCGGGTATGGAGGTCCGCGACGTCCACCCCTCGCACTACGGGCGCATGTGCCCGATCGAGACGCCGGAGGGACCGAACATCGGCCTCATCGGGTCGCTGGCCTCCTACGGACGGATCAACCCTTTCGGGTTCGTCGAGACGCCGTACCGCCGGGTCAAGGACGGCCAGGTCAGTGACGACGTGGACTACCTGTCCGCCGACGAGGAGGACCGCTTCGTCATCGCCCAGGCCAACGCGATGCTCTCCCCCGACGGACGCTTCCTCGACGAGCGTGTGCTGGTGCGGGCCAAGGAGGGCGAGGCCGTCGACGTCTCCGCCTCCGAGGTGGACTACATGGACGTCTCCGCGCGCCAGATGGTCTCCGCCGCGACGGCGATGATCCCCTTCCTGGAGCACGACGACGCCAACCGCGCACTGATGGGCGCCAACATGCAGCGGCAGGCCGTGCCGCTGGTGCGTGCCGAGTCGCCGCTGGTCGGCACCGGCATGGAGTGGCGCGCCGCGCTCGACTCCGGCGACGTCGTGCGCGCCGACAAGGCCGGCGTGGTCAGCGCCGTCTCTGCTGATCTCGTCTCCGTGAGCAACGACGACGGGACGTACACGAGCTACCGGGTGGACAAGTTCACCCGGTCGAACCAGGGCAACTGCTACAACCAGCAGGTCCGGATCGACGAAGGCGACCGCGTGGAGGTCGGCCAGCTGCTGGCGGACGGGCCCGCCACAGATGCCGGCGAGATGGCGCTCGGGCGCAACCTGCTCGTGGCGTTCATGCCGTGGGAGGGTCACAACTACGAGGACGCGATCATCCTGTCCCAGCGTCTGGTGCAGGACGACGTGCTCTCCTCCATCCACATCGAGGAGCACGAGATCGACGCCCGCGACAC
This sequence comes from Ornithinimicrobium sp., assembly GCF_035267225.1. Lineage (GTDB taxonomy): Bacteria > Actinomycetota > Actinomycetes > Actinomycetales > Dermatophilaceae > Ornithinicoccus. Next base: position 8,875 of record NZ_DATFMA010000045.1, on the reverse strand, counting down.
CAAGCTGGGCCCGGAGGAGATCACGCGCGACATCCCGAACATCTCCGACGAGGTGCTCGCCGACCTGGACGAGCGCGGCATCATCCGGATCGGCGCCGAGGTGCGCGACGGTGACCTGCTCGTCGGCAAGGTCACGCCCAAGGGCGAGACGGAGCTCACCCCGGAGGAGCGCCTGCTGCGCGCCATCTTCGGCGAGAAGGCCCGCGAGGTGCGCGACACCTCGATGAAGGTCCCGCACGGCGAGACCGGCACGGTCATCGGCGTCAAGGTCTTCGACCACGAGGAGGGTGACGAGCTCCCGCCCGGGGTCAACCAGCTGGTGCGGGTCTACGTGGCCAACAAGCGCAAGATCACCGACGGCGACAAGCTGGCCGGGCGGCACGGCAACAAGGGCGTGATCTCCAAGATCCTGCCGGTGGAGGACATGCCGTTCCTCGAGGACGGAACCCCCGTCGACATCGTGCTCAACCCGCTGGGTGTGCCGGGGCGGATGAACGTCGGGCAGATCCTCGAGCTGCACCTCGGCTGGGCTGCCGCGCAGGGCTGGGAGATCGCGGGCGAGCCCGAGTGGGCGGCCCAGGTGCCCTCCGACGCGCGAACGGCGGAGCCCCGCACCCGGGTGGCCTCGCCGGTCTTCGACGGTGCGCGCGAACAGGAGATCACCGGGCTGCTGGAGTCGACCCTTCCCGCGCGGGACGGGCAGCGTCTCATCGGCGAGTCCGGCAAGGCCCGGCTGTTCGACGGCCGCTCCGGCGAGCCGTTCCCCGAGGCGGTGGCCGTGGGCTACATGTACATCCTCAAGCTGCACCACCTGGTGGACGACAAGATCCACGCCCGCAGCACCGGCCCGTACTCGATGATCACCCAGCAGCCGCTGGGCGGGAAGGCGCAGTTCGGCGGTCAGCGCTTCGGTGAGATGGAGGTCTGGGCGCTGGAGGCGTACGGCGCGGCCTACGCGCTGCAGGAGCTGCTCACGATCAAGTCCGACGACGTCACCGGGCGCGTGAAGGTCTACGAGTCGATCGTCAAGGGCGAGAACGTGCCCGAGCCCGGCATCCCCGAGTCGTTCAAGGTGCTCATCAAGGAGATGCAGTCCTTGTGCCTGAACGTCGAGGTGCTCTCCAGCGACGGCACACAGATCGACCTGCGCGACTCCGACACCGAGGTGTTCCGGGCCGCGGAGGAGCTGGGTATCGACCTGTCGCGCCGGGAGCCGGCCAGCGTCGAGGAAGTCTGAGGGTCAGGTGCACCGTCACCGACGGTGCACCCGCCCCTCGCCAACAACTGCAGTTTCGAACTACCTGAGAACTCACGAGATCTCACGAAAGAAGGACCCACGTGCTCGACGTCAACTTCTTCGACGAGTTGCGCATGGGCCTGGCCACGGTGGACGACGTCCGCCGCTGGAGCCACGGTGAGGTGAAGAAGCCCGAGACCATCAACTACCGCACCCTGAAGCCGGAGAAGGACGGGCTCTTCTGCGAGAAGATCTTCGGCCCGACCCGGGACTGGGAGTGCTACTGCGGCAAGTACAAGCGGGTGCGCTTCAAGGGCATCATCTGCGAGCGGTGCGGCGTCGAGGTGACTCGCGCGGCCGTGCGGCGGGAGCGCATGGGCCACATCGAGCTCGCCGCCCCCGTCACCCACATCTGGTACTTCAAGGGCGTCCCGTCCCGGCTGGGCTACCTCCTCGACCTGGCGCCGAAGGACCTCGAGAAGGTCATCTACTTCGCCGCCTACATGATCACCTGGGTCGACGAGGACTCCCGCCACCAGGACATGCCCTCGATGGAGGCGCAGATCGACACCGAGCGCAAGGAGCTGGAGAACCGTCGCGACGCCGACGTGGAGGCCCGGGCCAAGAAGCTCGAGAGCGACATCGCCGAGCTGGAGGCCGAAGGGGCCAAGGCCGACGCACGCCGCAAGGTCCGCGACTCCGCCGAGCGTGAGATGAACCAGATCCGCCGGCGCGCCGACGCGCAGGTGGAGCGGCTCACGCAGGTCTGGGAGCGGTTCAAGAACCTCAAGGTCCAGGACCTCGAGGGCGACGAGATCCTGTACCGGGAGATGCGTGACCGCTTCGGCATGTACTTCGAAGGCGGTATGGGTGCGGCGGCGCTGCAGAAGCGCCTCGAGACCTTCGACCTGGAGGCCGAGGCGGCCTCGCTGCGCGAGGTCATCGCCGGCGGCAAGGGGCAGAAGAAGACCCGTGCCATCAAGCGGCTCAAGGTCGTGACCTCGTTCCTGCAGACCAAGAACGAGCCGGTCGGGATGGTGCTCGACTGCGTCCCGGTCATCCCGCCGGACCTGCGCCCGATGGTGCAGCTGGACGGTGGCCGCTTCGCGACCTCCGACCTCAACGACCTCTACCGCCGGGTCATCAACCGCAACAACCGGCTCAAGCGTCTGCTCGACCTCGGGGCTCCCGAGATCATCGTGAACAACGAGAAGCGGATGCTGCAGGAAGCCGTCGACTCGCTGTTCGACAACGGGCGCCGTGGCCGTGCGGTGACCGGACCGGGCAACCGCCCGTTGAAGTCGCTGTCCGACATGCTCAAGGGCAAGCAGGGCCGCTTCCGCCAGAACCTGCTCGGCAAGCGCGTGGACTACTCGGGCCGTTCGGTCATCGTCGTGGGTCCGCAGCTGAAGCTGCACCAGTGCGGCCTGCCCAAGCAGATGGCCTTGGAGCTGTTCAAGCCGTTCGTGATGAAGCGGCTGGTCGACCTGGACCACGCGCAGAACATCAAGTCCGCCAAGCGCATGGTCGAGCGCGGTCGCTCGGTCGTGTGGGACGTGCTGGAGGAGGTCATCACCGACCACCCGGTGCTGCTCAACCGGGCACCCACGCTGCACCGCCTCGGCATCCAGGCCTTCGAGCCGCAGCTGGTCGAGGGCAAGGCCATCCAGATCCACCCGCTGGTCTGCACGGCGTTCAACGCCGACTTCGACGGCGACCAGATGGCGGTGCACCTGCCGCTGTCGGCCGAGGCCCAGGCCGAGGCCCGGATCCTCATGCTGTCCAGCAACAACATCCTCAAGCCGGCCGACGGCCGGCCGGTGACCATGCCCACCCAGGACATGATCATCGGCCTGTTCCACCTCACCAGTGAGGGGAAGCCGGCGCCGCTGACCGACGAGGACGGGGGAGAGCACCTGCGCTCCTTCAGCTCGGTCTCCGAGGCTCAGATGGCCTTCGACGCCGGTCAGATCGAGGTCGGCACCCCGGTGCGGATCAAGGTGGCCGAGACCGCGCCGCCGCTGGGTCTGACCCTGCCGGAGGGCTCCTCGCTGGACGACGAGGGCATCGTGGACTCGGTGTCCTTCGAGACCACCTTGGGCCGCGCGTTGTTCAACGACGCCCTGCCGCCGAACTACCCGTTCGTCAACGAGGTGGTGGACAAGAAGCGCCTGTCGGGGATCGTCAACGACCTCGCCGAGCGCTACACCAAGGTGCAGGTCGCCGCGTCGCTGGACTCGCTGAAGGACACCGGCTTCCACTGGGCCACGCGGTCCGGCACGACGGTGGCGATCTCGGACGTGCTGCCGCCGGCACGCAAGCCGGAGATCCTGGCGGGGTACGAGACCAAGGCCGCCAAGGTGCAGACGCAGTACGAGCGTGGGCTGATCACCGACGACGAGCGCCGCCAGGAGCTCATCGAGATCTGGACCCAGGCCGGCAACGAGGTCGCCAAGGAGCTGGAGACCACGATGCCCAAGGAGAACACCATCTACCGGATGGTGACCTCGGGTGCACGCGGTAACTGGTTCCAGCTGCGGCAGATCGCCGGTATGCGCGGACTGATGGCCAACCCGAAGGGCGAGATCATCCCTCGGCCGATCAAGTCCAACTTCCGCGAGGGCCTGTCGGTGCTGGAGTTCTTCATCTCCACGCACGGAGCCCGCAAGGGCCTGGCCGACACGGCGTTGCGTACGGCGGACTCGGGCTACCTGACCCGTCGACTGGTCGACGTCAGCCAGGACGTCATCATCCGCGAGGACGACTGCGGCACCGAGCGTGGGTTCGTCATGCCGATCGCCGTCCGCAACGAGGACGGGTCGCTGCGTGAGCACGACGACGTGGAGACCGCCGTCTACGCCCGCACGCTGGCCCAGGACGTCGAGCACGAGGGTGAGGTGCTGGCCGAGGCCGGGATCGACCTGGGTGACGTCGTCATCGACGCCCTGGTCGCCACGGGTGTCGAGTCCGTCAAGGTGCGCTCGGTGCTGACCTGCGAGTCGCTGGTCGGCACCTGTGCCAAGTGCTACGGGCGCTCGCTGGCCACCGGGAAGCTGGTGGACATCGGCGAGGCCGTCGGCATCATCGCGGCGCAGTCGATCGGTGAGCCCGGCACCCAGCTGACGATGCGGACCTTCCACACCGGTGGTGTGGCCGGCGACGACATCACCCAGGGTCTGCCGCGTGTGGTGGAGCTGTTCGAGGCCCGCACCCCCAAGGCGGTGGCCCCGATCGCGGAGGCCACCGGGCGGGTGCAGGTCGAGGACACCGACAAGGCCCGGCGCCTGCTGCTGGTGCCGGACGACGGGTCGGACGAGCACGCCTACCCGGTCAGCAAGCGGGCTCGCCTGCTGGTGACCGACGGGCAGCACGTCGACGTGGGTACCCAGCTCGTGGTCGGCGCGATCGACCCCAAGCAGGTGCTACGCATCCTCGGTCCGCGTCAGGCGCAGCAGCACCTCGTCGACGAGGTGCAGCACGTCTACCGTCAGCAAGGTGTCTCGATCCACGACAAGCACATCGAGGTCATCGTGCGGCAGATGCTGCGCCGAATCACCATCATCGAGGCCGGCAACACCGAGCTGCTGCCCGGTGAGCTGGTCGAGCGTGGGCGGTTCGAGACCGAGAACCGGCGGGTCGTGGCCGAGAGCGGGAAGCCGGCTTCCGGTCGGCCCGAGCTCATGGGCATCACGAAGGCGTCGCTGGCCACGGACTCGTGGTTGTCCGCGGCGTCCTTCCAGGAGACGACCCGCGTGCTGACCGAAGCGGCCATGCAGGCCAAGAGCGACCCGCTGCTGGGCCTGAAGGAGAACGTCATCCTCGGCAAGCTGATCCCCGCGGGGACCGGTCTGCCGCGCTACCGCAACCTGACGGTGGAGCCGACCGAGGAGGCCAAGGCGGCCGCCTACGCGGTGCCGGTCTACGACGCCTACGACGAGTACGCGAGCTTCGGCCCGGGCTCCGGTGAGGCCGTGCGGCTGGACGACTTCGCGGTGGACGAACGCCGCTACTGAGCCGCGTCCGTCACGTCAGGGCGGGGACCTCGAGATGCTTCCGTCTCGGGATCCCCGCCCTGCGTGCGTCGGGGGTGGGATGGGATTTTGCCTTGGTTGCCCCCGTCGGTATCCTGGGAGGCTGTGTGTGGGTTCACCCTGCGCATGATCGGACCGTGAGATGTCCGAATCCCTCTCGCCGGGCAGTCCGGCCGTCTCGACCTTCGCCCGTGGCGATGGCATGTGGTGGCTCGGAAAGTGCAGGGGAGAGGCCCGACCGGCGCGCAGCCCCTGGCGCCGCGAGGGCGACACCAAGGAGTGTCCTCACCCGCCAGCCGGGTCGACACAGACAACGACGACTGAGAAGAGCATCGGTGCCCACGATCAACCAGCTGGTCCGCAAGGGCCGCCAGGACAAGGTCAAGAAGACCAACAGTCCTGCGCTCAAGGCCAACCCGCAGCGCCGCGGCGTCTGCACGCGTGTCTACACCACGACCCCCAAGAAGCCGAACTCTGCCCTGCGCAAGGTGGCGCGCGTGCGCCTGACCAGCGGCATCGAGGTCACGGCCTACATCCCGGGTCAGGGGCACAACCTGCAGGAGCACTCGATCGTGCTCGTACGCGGCGGCCGGGTGAAAGACCTGCCCGGCGTGCGCTACAAGATCATCCGTGGCTCGCTCGACACCCAGGGCGTCAAGGGACGCAACCAGTCCCGCTCTCGGTACGGCACGAAGAAGGAGAAGAAGTAATGCCTCGCAAGGGCCCTGCCCCGAAGCGTCCTCTCGTGGCCGACCCGGTCTACGGCTCGCCGCTGGTGACCCAGCTGATCAACAAGATCCTCGTCGACGGCAAGAAGTCGGTCGCCGAGACCATCGTGTACGGCGCCCTGGAGGGTTGCCGGGCCAAGACCGGCACCGACCCGGTGGCCACGCTGAAGCGCGGCCTGGACAACGTCAAGCCTGCCCTGGAGGTCAAGAGTCGCCGTGTCGGCGGGGCGACCTACCAGGTGCCGATCGAGGTCAAGCCGAACCGGTCGACGACGCTGGCCCTGCGGTGGCTGGTGGGCTACTCGCGGCAACGCCGGGAGAAGACGATGACCGAGCGGCTGATGAACGAGATCCTGGACGCCAGCAACGGTCTGGGTGCCGCGGTCAAGCGCCGCGAGGACACCCACAAGATGGCCGACGCCAACAAGGCCTTCGCGCACTACCGCTGGTGAGCCGCGGGCCCGCGCCGCACCCCGAAAGGGTGCGCCGCGTGCCGCTCCCAGCACCCACGCATACGAGTTTGGTCAGCACGCCCCGCAGACGGGCAGAGATGAGAGACAGTAGTGGCACTCGACGTCCTCACGGACCTCACCAAGGTCCGCAACATCGGCATCATGGCGCACATCGATGCCGGCAAGACGACGACCACCGAGCGGATCCTGTACTACACGGGGATCAACTACAAGATCGGTGAGACCCACGACGGGGCCTCCACGATGGACTGGATGGCCCAGGAGCAGGAGCGCGGCATCACGATCACGTCGGCCGCGACGACGTGCTTCTGGAAAGACACCCAGATCAACATCATCGACACCCCCGGTCACGTGGACTTCACCGTGGAGGTGGAGCGCTCGCTGCGCGTCCTGGACGGCGCCGTCGCCGTGTTCGACGGCAAGGAGGGCGTCGAGCCCCAGTCGGAGACCGTGTGGCGCCAGGCCGACAAGTACGACGTCCCGCGCGTGTGCTTCGTCAACAAGATGGACAAGCTCGGTGCGGACTTCTACTTCACGGTGCAGACGATCAAGGACCGCCTGGGCGCGACACCCCTGGTGCTGCAGCTGCCGATCGGCGCCGAGAGCGACTTCATCGGTGTCGTCGACCTGGTCAAGATGAGGGCGCTCACCTGGCGCGGTGAGGTCGCGATCGGGGAGGACTACACCGTCGAGGAGATCCCGGCCGACCTGCAGGCCCGTGCCGAGGAGTACCGGGAGACCTTGATCGAGCAGGTCGCCGAGACCGATGACGCGCTGATGGAGAAGTACCTGGGCGGTGAGGAGGTCACCGAGGCCGAGCTCGTCGCGGGTATCCGCCGGATGACGGTGACCTCCGAGGCCTACCCGGTGCTGTGCGGCTCGGCCTTCAAGAACAAGGGCGTGCAGCCGATGCTGGACGCCGTGCTGGCCTACCTGCCCTCGCCGCTGGACGTGCCGCCGATGGTGGGCCACGACCCCAAGGACGAGTCGGTCGAGCTGACCCGTGCGCCGTCGACGACCGAGCCCTTCTCCGGGCTGGCCTTCAAGGTGGCCTCTCACCCGTTCTTCGGCACCCTGACCTACGTCCGCGTCTACTCGGGCTCGATCGACGCGGGCCAGCCGGTCTTCAACACCACGAAGGGCCGCAAGGAGCGGATCGGCAAGCTCTTCCAGATGCACTCCAACAAGGAGAACCCCGTCGGCTCGGCGTCAGCCGGACACATCTACGCCATGATCGGGCTGAAGGACACCACGACCGGCGACACTCTCTCCGACCTGCAGCAGCACATCGTGCTCGAGTCGATGAGCTTCCCGGAGCCGGTCATCCACGTGGCGATCGAGCCCAAGACCAAGGGTGACCAGGAGAAGCTGTCCACCGCGATCCAGAAGCTGGTCCAGGAGGACCCGACGTTCACGGTTCGTCAGGACGAGGAGACCGGCCAGACCGTGATCGGCGGGATGGGCGAGCTGCATCTGGACGTCTTCGTGGACCGCATGAAGCGAGAGTTCAAGGTCGAGGCCAACGTCGGTGCCCCCCAGGTGGCCTACCGCGAGACGATTCGCCGCTCGGTGGAGAAGTACGACTTCACCCACAAGAAGCAGACCGGCGGCTCGGGCCAGTTCGCCAAGGTTCAGATGACCTTCGAGCCGATGGACACCTCCGAGGGCGAGCTCTACGAGTTCTCCAACGTGGTCACCGGTGGTCGGGTCCCCAAGGAGTACATCCCCAGCGTGGACGCGGGCATCCAGGACGCGATGCAGCTGGGCATCTTGGCCGGCTACCCGATGGTGGGTGTCAAGGCCACGTTGCTCGACGGCGCCTACCACGACGTCGACTCCTCGGAGATGGCGTTCAAGATCGCCGGGTCGATGGTGTTCAAGGAGGCCGCCCGCAAGGCCGACCCGGCTCTGCTGGAGCCCGTCATGGCCGTCGAGGTCCGCACCCCGGAGGAGTACATGGGCGACGTGATCGGCGACGTCAACGCCCGCCGTGGGCAGATCCAGTCGATGGAGGACGTCAGCGGGGCTAAGGTGGTGCGGGCCATCGTGCCGCTGTCGGAGATGTTCGGTTACGTTGGAGACCTGCGGTCACGCACCCAGGGCCGCGCCAACTACACGATGCAGTTCGACTCCTACGCCGAGGTTCCGCGGAACGTGGCCGAGGAGATCATCAAGAAGATCCGAGGCGAGTGAGCTTTCGCCGAGGCGGGAGTCGAACGTCACACACACCTAGCAGAAGCAACCCATCCACGTCGCCCGCTGCAGCAGAGTCAGCGGCGAGAAGCAACAAGTCCAACAGGAGGACCCCCAGTGGCGAAGGCTAAGTTCGAGCGGAGCAAGCCGCACGTCAACATCGGCACGATCGGTCACATCGACCACGGCAAGACGACGTTGACCGCTGCGATC